>URUJ01000006.1 GCA_900551095.1 uncultured Anaerococcus sp.
TTTTTCTTCTAAAATCTTCTCCCGTAACTTTAACTGGTATTGTCATTTCAAGTATCCTTGAATATATTCTCTGATACTCAAGGTCAATATTAGGATTTTGAATAATTTCTAATGATAAGTTTGTAGTAAAAATTGTCGGCCTACCCTTTAAGTACCTTGAGTTTATAATGTTATATACTTGTTCTCTTGCATAAGATGTATCCCTTTCAATTCCAAGGTCATCTAATATTAACAATGAAATATTAGATAGTTTATTTATAATTTCATTTGAATCTAGCTTAAATGCTGATTTTTGTATTTGGTTTATAACCTGAGATAAATTCATAATCTTAACTTTAACTTGTTCTCTTTCAATTAATTCATTTGCAATGGAACAAGCAAGATAAGTCTTTCCACTGCCAACATCTCCATAAAATAAAAGTCCAACATTGTCTTCCTTCATTTGCTCAAAACTCTTGGCATAATTGTAAGCAACCTTGTAAGCTTGACCTTTTTCATTTAAGAATCTCTCAAAAGTATATTGGTGTTGGTTTGGCGATGAAAAACAATCTCTTTTTAGCGATGATATTCTAGTTAATATTTCTCTTTCTGCATTTTCCTTATCTCTTTTTATTTCACATTCACATTTAATTCTGGGAATGAACTTTGTAAATCCAAGGTCAAGTAATTCTCCATCGACTCTTTTACCACATAATTTACAATAGATATGTCCATTTCTTTCAACATCATTTTCTCTTAATACAAAATCTTTTAAGCTTGTCATAAACTCTCTCCTATATCGTAATTCATTTTTCTTGTTGATTTGTCATTAATATTTTTTGCCTGATCATTAAGATACCAATTGATTATCGTTGCCTTGTGGTCTTGATATTCTCTGTTATTTGCTTTCATATATGACGACAATCTATCAATGTATTCATTAATTCTACTTCCTAACTCATTTGTTAAGTCCTTATATTCTTCATCAGCCAAAAATATATTTTTATATATTCCATAAGGTTTTTGCCCTTTACTAAAATCATTATTTCTTAACTCATTATTACTAATATTGTTATAGTTACCTTCCGATTTTCGGAAATCTTGAAGTCTGTTATTCGGAGTTCTTGAATTCCGATTTTCGGAAGTCTGAACTTCTGCTTTTCGGAAATCTGGATTTCTATTATTTGAATCATAGAAAACACTCATAAAATCTTTAACATATATCCTATTTGGTTTTCCAAGCCCTTGTCTTTTCTTTTCTATCAATCCAATTCCTGATTTTGTATCAAGCTCATTTATAATCTTTAAGGCTTTATCATTAGCACAGTTAAATTGCTCTTTAATAGCATCCATTTTGTAGTAAATAAAAACTTTTCCATCTTCATCGATCCAGCCATTTTTATATGAAAGACCCATTCGATTAAGCATATATGAATACAAAACTTTAGCTTCAATAGAAATGCTCTCAAAAATCTCATCTTCCATTAATACCATAGGCAACCTAATGAAGTTATACATTTCAGATTGCCTATTATAAAAATAATCAAAATTCATCCCTACCTCCTTTCTTTGAATTAAAAAAGAGCAGCCTTATTTAAGCTACTCTTGTAGAAAGTATAAAATGGGTTTTATCTTATTATATTTTTCTTTGTGTCTCCTCATACCAGTTGCAAAACTACTCTTACGTCCATATAGTTTTTTTGAGTCTTTTTGACGTATCCTTCTTCATCTTTATCGAAGACAAAATACTTATAAAACTGCTTAAAATGCAGGATTTCTAAATTTATATCTTTTGTATCAACGCTATAGTCTCCACATGCATTGTCTGAGGGAACATATCTACTGCTTTGATTTTTTCTAGTTTATATCCTTGTTTTTCAAATCTATTTATATCTCTGGCGAGGGTTTGAGGGTTACACGAGATGTAGATTATTTCTTTAAGTCCCGATTTGCCTATAGATTTTATAAGATCTTTATCTAGTCCCGCCCTTGGTGGGTCTACTATTAGGCTGTCAATTTTTTCTTTTTTTATAAATTTTTCGTCGATATATTTAGCATTTTTGGCTATGAATTTATAATCTTTGAGATTATTCTTCTCTGCATTTATCTTTGCATCTTTGATGGCGTTTTTGTTTATTTCTACACCTACCAAATTGTCGCCATTAATTGCGATTGATGATGTGGCAGATCCGCAATATAGGTCTAGGACTTTTTTATTTTCTCCTAAAAGTTTTTTCGCTTGTCCGTAAAGATTTTCTATTTGATAGTCATTTACTTGATAAAAGTCATTTCCGCTTATTCTAAAGGTCTTATCAAGTATTTTGTATTCTAAATAATCTTTACCAGAAATATTTATCTTGTCTTTGCCAATTATATTTATGAAAAATTTGCTGTCGGCGTATTTTTCTTTGATATAGGATATAGCATCACTAGAATTAACAAGGTCAAGGTTTAGCATAAGGTCTTTGCCATTTGTTCTGATTGTAATTTCTTTTATTGATCCCGGGAATTTTTTTGATATGTCTTTTGTAATTTTTTCTATTTCTGATAAGTTTTCACTTATTTCTTCTCTTGCTAATAGGCAGTCCTTGATATATACTAAATCGTTTGAATAGGATTTGTTGTAGGCAAGTCTGCCGTCCTTATCCACTTGAAGTCTAATTTTATTTCTATACCTTAACTCTTTTGATGGTATTATCTCTATATCAGGTAGATTATAGGATCTTGATTTCGCTAGGGCTGATATTACAAGATTCTTTTTTATTTCTAACTGGTTTTCATATTTTATATCCATAATAGTACAAGCTCCACATTCATAAAAATATGGACATGGAGCTTGAATTTCGTAGGGACTTTCTTTGATTGTTTTTATTTTTTTTGCATTGTAGAAGTTTTTCTTTTCTTCTAAGATTTCAATTTCGCATATTTCACCAAATATTGCATTTTCAATAAAAGCAACCTTGTCAGGTGTTTCTCCGACTCCTCTACCATCTATTAGGATATCTCTTATATAGATATCACTGTATTTCATTAGATTACTTTTGTTTCTCCGTTATAGATTACTCCACCTATTGGATCTACTGTTACAATTTGTCCGTCTTTAACTAGACTTTGTGCATTTGTAGCTCCTACTACTGCAGGAATTCCAAAGTGTACTGCTGCTACTGCTGTGTGGCTTGTTAACCCACCTGTTTCTGTAACTATAGCTGAAGCTTTTTCGATAAATTCTGTTATGTCTGAATCTGTAAATTTGGCTACAATTACGTCGCCTTCTACAAATTTATTTTCAAGCTCTCTTTTTGTTGAGCCGATTACTACTTTTCCAGATACTGATTTTGCACCTATACCAGTACCAGATGTGATAATATCTCCTATTACATGGACTTTGATTAGGTTTGAAGAACCGCTTACTCCGAGTGGAACACCTGCTGTTACAACAGTTAGGTCTCCTTCTTCTAGATATCCTTCTGATAGTCCTCCAACTATAGCTCTTTCAATTAATTCATCTGTCTCGTGAGCTCGTTTTATTACCAGTGGATAAACACCCCAAACAATTGAAAGTTGACGGGCAACGTAGTCGGTAGTTGTTGCGGCAACTATAGTTGTTCTTGGTCTAAATTTAGAGATTACTCTAGATGTATTACCTGAAGATGTGCATGAAATTATTGCTTTGGCATCTAGTTCTCTTGCTATTTGACAGGTTGATCTAGCGATGGAGTTGGTTGTATTTCTTCTTGTAATTACTTTGTTGTTGTATACTTTTTCTATAAAGTCATCAGATAATTCTGTTGTAATACAAATATCTCTCATGGTTTTAACAGCTTGGACTGGATATTTTCCACCAGCTGTTTCCCCTGATAGCATAACGCAATCAGTACCATCTATAATCGCATTGGCAACGTCTGTTGTTTCAGCTCTTGTTGGTCTTGGGTTTCTTATCATAGAATCAAGCATTTGAGTTGCTGTTATAACAGGTTTTGCTGAAGCATTACATCTTCTGATGATGTCTTTTTGTACACCTGGTATAAGTTCAGTTTTGATTTCTATACCCAAATCTCCCCTTGCTACCATAATTCCGTCAGATGCTTCGATTATTTCTTCGATATTGTCAACACCTTCTTGTGACTCAATCTTAGATATAATCTTGATATCTTCTCCACCGTGGTTTTCTAAGACTTTTCTTATATCATAAACATCTTCTTTTTTACGAACGAAAGAAGCTGCTATTAAATCGATACCGTTTTCGATACCAAACTTAATGTCATCAACATCTTTTGGTGTTAATGATGGTAAATTTGTTTTTGAACCAGGAAGGTTGACTCCCTTGTGATCTGAAAGAACACCATTGTTTTGGACTCTACAAACTACGTCAGTTCCATCTTTAATGTCAATTACTTCTAGCTGAACAAGTCCGTCATCTATGTATATTTCACTTCCTATAGATACGTCTTGTGGTAAGCCTTTATGAGTCACAGAAACAATATCTTGACTACCCATTACGTCTCTTGTAGTTAAGGTAAAGATATCATCTGGTTTTAGGAAAATTTCCTTTACATTATAGTTACCAGTCCTTATTTCAGGTCCCTTGGTATCTAGCATGATTGCTATTGGTTTATTTAATTTTCTTCTTAGTCTTCTGATTGTTTTTATTTTTTCTAGATGTTCTTCATGGGAACCATGCGAAAAGTTAAGTCTTGCTACGTTCATTCCATTTAGGATAAGCTGTTCAAGTACCTCTGGATTTTCACTTGCTGGTCCTATTGTACATACTATTTTTGTTTTCTTTAATATTTGAGGTTGCATTTTCTCTCCTATCTTGATAAACTATTTGCCAAATCGTATAGATTTTCATCAAAAACTGACTTAACAGATGTCGCTTCATCCAAAGTTACTTCAATAATTTGACCGTTTACATAACCAATGGCAAGGCCAGTTTTCTCTTCTGCTAGCAAGTCAACTGCACGAGAGCCCATAGCTGAACCCAATAATCTATCTACTGCAGATGGTGAACCACCTCTTTGTACATGGCCTAAAACTGTAACTTTTGTCTCAATACCTGTTTTTTCTTCAAGTTCGTTTGCTAGGGCATATGGATCACCAACACCTTCTGCAAGGGTAATTAAGTGGTGAAGTTTTCCCCTTTTCCTACCATGTTCCATCTTGGCAATTATTTCATTAATTGAGAACTTATGTTCAGGTACGATAATGGATTCTGCTCCGCCTGCAAGACCTGAATATAAGGCAAGATCTCCACAGTTACGACCCATTACTTCTATTACAACAGCTCTACCGTGAGAACTTGAAGTATCCCTTAGTTTACCTATGGCATCTGATACTGTTTCTATAGCTGTGAAAAATCCTATAGTGTAATCAGTATAGCCCATATCGTTATCAATAGTTCCAGGTATACCTATAGTTTTAATTCCTAAATCTGATAGAGCCTTAGCTCCCTTAAAAGATCCGTCTCCACCAATTACGATAAGTCCTTCTATACCATAATCTGCAAGGATTTGTGCCCCTCTTTTTTGCCCTTCTGGGGTCTCAAATTCAAGGCTTCTTGCAGTACCAAGTATAGTACCGCCCTTGTGAATTATATCAGCAACTGATGATATATTCATTTCATATATATCGCCTTTCATAAGACCATCGTAACCGTTTCTGACACCCTTAATTCTCATTGATTTATTAAATGCGGTTCTAACTGCTCCCCTTATGGCAGAATTCATGCCAGGTGCATCACCACCACTAGTAAGTATGCCTATTGTCTTCATTATTTCTCCTCATTTACTTTTAACATTTTCTTTTCCTAGCTTATCTTCAAGTAGTTTCATGGTGTTATCATTTAAATTAACCCACAATTTAGAATCTAAGCCAACTAACTTTTTCTTATCTTCAAAATATATCTTTACAGGATTTTTGCCTAAATTTGCCAACAAAATCCCTTTGATATCATTATACTCGTTATATCTCATTTTTAGATATAAAGTTTTAAGGTTTGACTTTTCTATATCAATAAATTCTGATGCTAATAATTTTACGTCACTTTCGTCAGTTTGCAATCTACCTTTTGCAATCACAACGTTATCATCATCAATTAATCCTCTAAACTGGCTATATGTCTTAGGGAAAATTACCATTTCTATATTGCCATACATATCTTCAAGGGAAGCAAAGGCCATTAGATCTCTTTTTTTGGTGGTAAGTTCCTTTTTATTGTTAATAATCCCTGCCATGGTGACAAATTTACCGTCAAGTCTTGCTATATTTTTTTCACCCAAATCTTCCCTAAAATTGGTGGTAAAATTAACAATATTTGATAAGGCAAGACTTCTTTCTGACAAAGGATGTTCTGAAATGTAAAAACCTAATACTTCCTTTTCAAGTTTAAGTTTTACCTTCTTAGGATATTCGTCAATATTTGGCATATCTATATCTGTCTCTTCGTTAGAACCTGCTAGATCAAGAAGATTTATTTGACCTGTGACATTTATCTTGTTGTTATCGTGAACCGTATTTATAGCCTTCTCAAAAATCGCCATTAAAGATGACCTAGTATAGCCCAAACTATCAAAGGCTCCAGCCTTGATAAGAGATTCTATTCCTTTTTTATTTAGAGCCCTAGAATCTGTATCTTCGACTCTTTCTAGGAAATTTTTAAAATTTGTAAAACTTCCTCCTTCATTTCTTGCCTTGATTATAGCTTCAATCAGGTTCACACCAACATTTTTTATACCTGACAGACCAAAAATAATTTTTTTATCCTCTACCTCAAATGATCCATAGGATTTATTTATATCTGGTGCAAGGACTTCGATTCCTAGCCTCTTTGTTTCCGATACGTAGGTGTAAAGTTTTCCCGTCTGATCCATCACCGAAGAAATCAGATTTGCCATATATTCTTCCGGATAATAATACTTTAAGTATGCAGTTTGTACTGCTACCAAAGAATATGCTGCGGAGTGAGATTTGTTAAAAGCGTATTTTGCAAAGGAAATCATTTCATCATAGATTGTATTTGCAGCCTCTTTTTTCACTCCATTTCTCACAGCCCCAGGAATTATTACTTCGCCTATTTCATTGACTTTTCCATTTATAAAAATATCTCTATTTTCTTCCATAACAGCCATTTTCTTTTTGCTCATGGCTCGTCTTAAATTATCAGCTTCTCCAAGGGAATAGCCTGCAAGTTGTTGAACTATTTGCATTACCTGTTCTTGGTAAACAATTATGCCGTAGGTTACACCTAGAATTGGCTTTAATTTTTCATCAAGAAATGTTACATCTCCCGGATTATTTTTGTTGTGAATATATTTTGGAATTTCATCCATTGGTCCTGGTCTAAACAGCGAGTTTGCAGCTATTAAGTCATCAAAAACAGTTGGTTTTAAATTCTTAAGAAAGGCTCTCATGCCAGCTGACTCAAACTGAAATAGGCCTATAGTTTTGGCTTGGTTAAATTGTTTGATGACGTTTTTGTCGTTAACATCAATATTTCTTATATCTATATCAACATCATAATTTTTCTTAATATCCTTGATGGTATCCTTGATTACTGTGAGGTTTCTAAGTCCCAAAAAGTCCATCTTTAACAATCCAAGTTCTTCAATCTCTGTCATATCAAATTGGCTTACAACCTGATCATTTGATAGGGCAAGGGGAATGATATCTGTAAGGGGGTCTTTTGAAATAACCACGCCTGCCGCATGGATTGATGTGTGGCGAGGAAGAGCTTCAAGTTTTTTTGCTGTATCTATAAGTCTCTTGCTTTCAGCATCTTTTTGGTAGGAAGACCTAAAGGCATCTGATTCACTTAGAGCCTTATCAATTGTCATACCTATTGTAGCTGGAATTTGTTTGGCAATGGTATCTACCTTGCCATAGGCAATGTCTAAAACTCTTCCTACATCTCTAATGGCATTTCTAGCCTGCATCCTACCGAAAGTTACGATTTGGGATACGTGGTCTTTTCCATAAAGGTCGTTAACATAGTCAACTACCCTATCTCTTAAGACATAATCAAAGTCGATATCAATATCCGGCATTGATACCCTTTCAGGATTTAAAAATCTTTCAAAAATCAAATCATATTTCAAAGGGTCAATCTGTGTTATATCAAGAGCATAGGAAACTATAGATCCTGCTGCAGATCCTCTTCCAGGGCCAACTGCAATGTCATTTTTTCTAGAATAATTTACAAAATCCCACACAATTAGGAAATAATCTACATAACCCATGGAGTTAATAACGTCAATTTCCTTTTTTGCTCTGTCCACAATTTCGTCGGTGACTATCTCATATTTCTCACTAAGTCCCTCATTAACAAGTAATTTCAAATAATCTAAATTAGAAAGACCCTCTGGAAGTTTTGTGTAGTAAGGCAAGTGAGGTTGATGAAATTTAATTTCAACGTTGCACCTATCTGCGATTTTTCTGGTATTTTCTATTGCTCTTTCATAATCTTTGAAAATAGTTGCCATAGTTTCAGAGTCTTTTAGGTAAAATTCCCTATTTGGCATCCTCATCCTGTCTTCATCTTTAATTAATGATCCTGTTTGGATGCACAAGAGGACGTCTTGGTAGTAGGAATCTTCCTTATTTATATAATGGACATCATTTGTCGCAACCATCTCTATACCAAGCTTCCTATGAAGATAAGCTACTCCCTTATTGACATTTTTTTGCTCAGGCATACCATGGTCTTGGACTTCTAGAAAATACGAACCCTTGCCAAAGGCTTTTTCATATTTTTGGGCTGTCTTTATAGCAGTTTCCATGTCATCTTCTAGAATTCTTTGGTTAACTTCACCATTTAGACAGGCAGAAAGGGCAATCAGTCCTTCTGTATGCTCTTTTATAAAGTCAAAAGATACCCTTGGTTTATAGTAAAAACCATTCACATAAGCTTCAGAGACAATTTTAACCAAATTTTTATAGCCAGTATTATTTTCCGCAAGCAAAATTAAGTGGTAGTACCTTCTGTTTATCGGATCTTTTATCTTATGGTCTCTTTCAGATACATAAACTTCGCATCCGATAATAGGCTTAATACCACGTTTTTGTGCCTGTTTATAAAATTCTATGACCCCATACATCTGACCATGGTCTGTGATAGCAACAGAATCCATGCCGAGTTCTTTACACCTGTCCAATAGTTCATCTATCCTTGTAAAACCATCAAGGAGAGAATATTCTGTATGGAGGTGGAGGTGGGTAAATTTTGTAGTCATAGTAGCTCCTTTAAAAAAAGACTTGCTTTCACAAATCTTTTGCTAATTTGATAAACTTTTGCAATCTATAATTAACTTTGGCCTTGCTTAATGGAGGATTTAGCATCTCCCCAAGTTCATCCAATGACAAGTAAGGATTTTCAAGGCGAAGTTCTGCTATTTTCTGACTCAAAGCATCAAATTCATCAAATCTATTATTTGCAATAGTTTTATTAATTGCATCAACTTGAGTCATAGCAGCTTTAATTGTCCTATCTATATTGGCATTATCAAAATTATTTATCCTATTAACATCGTTTCTTATAGACTTCATCGCCCTTACATTTTCTAATTCAAAAAGCGACTGCATAGCCCCTATAACAGCCAAAAAATCTGAAATCTTATCAGAATCTTTCAGGTAAATTATGTAATTATCTAATCTTTTGCTTAACTTTGCATTTAGATTAAAAGCGTCCATAGATTCTTCTATAAGTCTGGCTTCCTCGATATTTTTGCCAACAATTTCAAGATTGTATCCTCTCTGAGGATCATTAACTGACCCTCTAAAAATAAAGGCAATCTTTAAAAATCCTTTAATTTGATCTAATTTAACATCATCAATATTTTCACTTTTTTCTATAAAACCGTGATTTATTAGATTCATTAAATCATCTGATACAGTAGAATCTTCAATTATTACTACATAGTCTCGATTGTTTTTTTTATCAAAGTTATCCTGAATTTCAAAAGTTGGAGAATAGCCATATAAATCAGCGATTAGTTTATAGATATACCTTGCTTCTTGGTTAGAATCAGTTTTAAATATTACATTAAAACCTGATGATGAAATCCTAACCGAACCTATAAAATGGACCAAGGATATAAGTTCTCCTTCAAGGTCGTGGGGTTCTTTTTTTAAAAGCTCCTTCTTACATCTTTGAGAAAAACTCATACTAATCCCTTATCCTTCTCCTTAGTAGGTCGATGTCTTTTTGATTGGCCTTGGCATATAAAAGATAATTTTCAAAACTATCGTATTTTCTAATCACATAATCATAAGCTTCCTTCATGTAATAAGGATCTGTGATTCTAAAAATAGAGAAGGGCTCGTCTTCACCATATCTTTCAATATAGCCAAGATGAGCTGATGATGTTTCATAATCAGCTATAATATCTCCCCTAGGCACTTCAGCAAGACCCATAATTATCATTGAGACAATTCCTGTCCTATCCTTGCCTTCTTGGCAGTGAAAAAGTACAGCCTCTTCCGCATTTGCTAGGACTTTTACTATTTCTCTGATAGCTTTGTAGTGGTCAATTAGATTTCTATAAGACTGGCCAACAGAAATTTTGCCTGAAATTATCTTCTCAATTTCCTCTTTTCTAAATTCCTTATCCGGAGCTAGGGAAATATGGTGGTAGTCAAAGTTTCCTTTAATTTTTTTATGGGTCTCTGACTCAAAATTTATTTCGTTTTCTCTTCTTAAATCTATTATAGTTGTAATATTTAGATTTTTTAATTCTTTTATATCAGAATCTTTCACATCATCAAGGCTTGCTGACCTAAAAAATTCATGCCATTTTGTTGATTTCTTATCTAGTGTAGGAACTCCACCTAGGTCTCTTAGGTTTTTTATATTTTCAATGTCTATACGTTTTAAATATCTCATCTTACCACTTATCCTTTTCTCTATGTCTTTTAATTAATATATAATCATCATCTTTCATTCTTTCGTACATTTTTTCTACCATATAGACAGACCTATGTTGACCACCTGTGCAACCAAAAGCTATAGTTATTATATTCTTGCCTTGTTTAGCATAGGAAGGAAGAAGGGTTTTTATTAGGTCATAGACCCTATCTTCGAACTCCTTGATTATTTCAAATTGGCTTAGATAGTCGGATAATTCTTTGTCTGTACCATTTAATTTCTTAAGCTCATCTATATAAAACGGATTTGGAATAAATCTAACATCAAAAACAAAATCAAAGTCGGCACTCACACCGTATTTATAACCAAAAGATATAAGGTTTATTATCATATTGTTAGTTTTATTTCCACTTGACTCTATTACTTGCCTTAAATCTGCTATTTTATAATTAGAAGTGTCGATTAGCTTATCTGATATATCTTTAATTTGCTTTAGGAGTTTCTTTTCCTTTTCTAGACCATCTGAAACATTTCCGTATTCTCCAAGGGGATGTGGTCTTCTTAGTTCGTTGTATCTTTTTTGTATGATTTCGTCGCTTGAATAAATAAAGATAATTTCAGTATCCATATTGGCTTTTTTCAGACTTTTTATTGACGCGCAAATATCATTATCTACAGAAAATGACCTAAAATCTATTACTACAGCCATTTTCTCTATGGGTTTTTCTTGATATTTGTTTAGTTCTATGAATTTTTCAACAAGATATGCTGGAGCATTGTCCATAGCATAATATCCTAAATCTTCATAGGCCCTTAGGGCTGTTGTCTTGCCAGATCCTGAAAGGCCTGTAATTATCTTTAATTTCATCTTATAAGTCTCCGACTAGTTTTACCTCTCGTTCTAAAACGAATCCTGTTTTTTCCTTAACTATACTTGATACGTGGTTGATGAAACTTAGCATTTCATCACATGTAGCCTTATCCCTATTTATGATAAAACCACAATGTTTTTCGCTAACCTGACAGTCACCTTCTCTAAAACCTCTTAGCCCACATTCATCAATAAGCTTTGACGCATAGGAACCTGCTGGTCTTTTAAATGTAGAACCTGCCGATTTTTTATCAAGTGGTTGTTTTGTTTCTCTTCTATTTGTATAATCTAGATATTTCTCTTTAATCTCATCTTTATCGCCTTTTCCAAGCTTAAACTTGGCACTAACTACGATTAGATTATCATCAAAAATTCTTGAATGTCTGTAGGAAAAATTCATCTCCTCATTATTGAAAGTATGAAGATTTCCTTCAAAATCAAAAGCCTTTACCTCGATAGCCACATCTTTTATCTCTCCACCATAAGCTCCAGCATTCATAGCAACACCGCCGCCAACAGATCCAGGTATACCGGATATCTCTTCCATACCTGAAAGACCAGCGTTTATTGCAACAAGGCTCGCCTTATTTAAGGATGTTCCTGAAAGAGCTGTGAGGTATTCGCCCTCTATTTCTACCTTATCAAAATTATCAGCAAGAACTATAACACATCCTCTGATGCCCTTATCTGATACCAAGAGGTTTGAGCCCTTACCCATAACGAAAGTTTCTATATCATTATCATAGTTAAATTTTAAAACTTCTTCTAATTCTTCTATGCTAATTGGTCTTATTAAAACATCTGCAGGACCACCTATACCAAAAGTAGTAAAGTCTTTTAAATCTTTATTAAAATCTATATTAGTAAAATTTTTATTATTATAAAGAGATTTGTAATCCATATATTCTCCTTTTGTATAACTTCTTATACACTATACCATTTCGAGGAGAAAACTCTCTTAAAAATTTCGATATAAAATTTGTAATTTTGATAAAACTTTGGTAGAATAATAAAGATGAATAAGGAGGAGGTGTAATTATGGCAAGAGCATGCGATATATGTGGCAAAGGTACAGCTAGCGGAAAATCTGTAACATTCTCACATAGACAAATCAACAGAACTTTTAAAGCAAACGTGCACAAGATTAAAGCTATTGTTGATGGCACTCCAAAAACTATTAACGCTTGTACAAAATGTATTAAAAGTGGAAAAGTAGAAAAAGCTTAAGCTTTTTTAGTTTAGTACTAAATTAAAAATTTTTAAACTGGCCTTTGGGTCAGTTTTTTAATTTGCATAAAAAATTGCCGGTTTATGAAAATTTCATTACCAGCAATTTCATTTTTTATTCGTATTCTTTGAAAATTTCGTGATAGGCTGTAATTTGTGCCTTGATATCTTTGGCAAAGACATCGCTTCCTGCCACTATCTCGTCCACACCTAGGTCTAAAACTTCTCTTACATTAGTAGTTTTAATGCCACCATCTACTTGGATTTTTATATCTAAATTATTTTCGTCAATATAATCTCTGTACATTTTCATGGTCGCTTTACTTTCTTCCATGAATTTTTGTCCACCAAAACCAGGCCTTACACTCATTACCAAAATCAAATCAATTTGATCAAAATATTCTAAAAGCTCTTTAGGATTTGTTTCAGGTTTTGCAGTTAATCCTACTTCAATGCCAGCATCTCTTATTGCTTTTAATGTCCCCCTAAGGTCTTTACAAGCTTCGTAGTGGACAGTTATCCTATCGCTACCAGCCTTTTTAAATTTATCTATATATCTAATTGGCTCTTCTATCATTAGATGAGTATCGAAAAAGTAATCATTTTTATCACGAATATCTGATATAATTTTAAAACCAAAGGAAATATTTGGTACAAATATTCCATCCATGACATCAATGTGTATCATTTCCAGACCACATCCCTTTGTCTTATCTAAATCCCCTTGTAAATTTGCAAAATTCGCTGAAAGTATTGATGGTGATAGTTTTACCATTTGTTTAATCTCCTTTGTTTTAATTCTTCAAATAACTGGACATAATTCTTGTAACGTGACTTAGAAATTTTGCCTTTTCCCAAATCTTCCTTGACCCTACAAGCCGGTTCATTTATATGGTTACAATCTTTAAATTTACAATTTCTATTCCTTAGTTCTACAAAAGTATTTTTAAGGTCATTTTCATCTTCTAAAAAATCAAAGTCAAAAGAATCAAAGCCTGGAGTATCAAAGATGAAAGTCTGATCAAAAAGTTTAAAAATCTCCGTGTGGCGGGTTGTATTTTTCCCTCTTTTTGATTTCTCGCTAATATCTCCAATTTCTATTTCTCTATCAATTAAATTTGACAAAAATGTAGATTTGCCAACACCAGAAGCGCCAGATACTGCTGAAGTCTTTCCCTTTAGAATTTCCATTATTTTATCCTTTGGAAAATCATTATAGTTATCAATTAGAAAAATCTCATAACCGATATTTTGATAAATATCTACCAAATCTTTAATTTCTTCACTTGAAGCAAGGTCTATTTTTGTAAGCATTATTGTTACAGAAATATTCAAATACTCACACATAGCCAGGTACTTATCAAGATTATACAGATTTAGTGGTGGATTGTTTATTGTTATGAAAACCAAAAGCTTGTCAATATTTGCAATATTCGGTCTTTTTATTTCATTTTTACGCTCTATAAGTTTTGTGATGTAAGCTTTATTTTCTTCTAATGCTTCTATTTCAACGTTATCTCCTACTAGAGGTTTTTTATCTTTTACCCTAAAATTCCCCCTAGCCTTGGCCATGTAAACTTTCTCTTTTGTATCTACATAATATAACTCTTTTTGACTTTTTATTATCTTTCCAATCATCAATTAACCTTATATACTCCATAAGATTCATCATCGACTAACACTTCTACGCTTGTTCCTGACATTGACATAAACTTAAGCACCAAAACTCCTTCTTCATTTAAATCAGTATCAGTGTGGTAATCATTATATAATAAATCGCTTCTATTTCCGTTATTGTCAACCTTAAATATCTTCACGTTGTAATTTTCTTTGTCAGAATCTACATTTAGTCTTATTTCAACTTCTCTATTAGGACTTGGCTCTTTCTTTTCTTCTGCACCAAGACTTATTACAAAATCAATAGCAGAGTTTTCGGTTACCTCTGTTTCAGCACTTATTGATTGATTCATTACTAGACCTTTTTCGGTATTTGATGAATATTGGTAATCAACATTTCTTACTCTTAGTCCGTTATTTCTTGCAGTGGCAATGGCATTTTGTTCGCTCATACCTATATAGTTTCCTACCTTGATTATCTCGGTTGAATCTTCCTTGCCTACAGAGATTACAAGATTTACTTCAGATCCTGACTGGACAGATGAACCGGCTGTTGGTTCTTGTCTAATAACTAAGTCCTTTTCTACAGTATTTGAATAATCTGTTGATGTTGTTCCTATTTTTAGTCCCAAGTCTTTGAGTGTTTCTTCAGCTTGGCTTAGATTCATATTTTTAAGAACTGGGACTGTCACTTCTCTTCCCGATGAGATGACCAAATTTACTATCGAGCCTTTTTTTGATCTTGTGGATGCTTCTGGATCCTGGCTCATGACCTTGCCTTTTTCATACTCATCGCTTTCTGCATATCTAGATATATTTGCCCTAAAACCTCTTTTTTCTAGTTGGCTAACAGCTTGTTCTTCTGTTAGATTTACAACTGTTGGCACTTCTATTTCGTCACTTCTATTTCTAGAAGAAAAGAAATATACTGCCGCAACTAAGATAAAAGCAAGAATAGCTAGAGGCCGTATTTTAATTGGTTTTTTCTTTTTTTCCTTATGAACTTTTCCTTCACCAGCCGATACATAAACTGCTTCTTTTTCTTCCTCGATAGGTTCTTTATAGATTTCCTTTTTAGGAACTACTATAGGAATTCTCGCTGTATCTTCAAAACTACTCTCTCCCTTTACCAAAGATTCGTCATCCAGAGCTTCTATGAGTTCTGTAGCATTTTGAAATCTCTCAGTAGGGTCTTTTTTAAGGAGTTTCATTATTATATAATTTAGGTGTTTGGATAGGTTTGGATTAATTTCTCTTGGAGGAATTGGATCATCTTGGATGTGCATCACAGCAATTCCCACAGAATTATCCGCATCAAAAGGAACCTTTCCTGTAGCCATTTCATACATTACAGCGCCTAGGGAATATAGATCTGATTTTAAATCTACAATTTTTCCCTTGGCTTGTTCTGGAGAAATATAATGAACTGTTCCTAAAATAGAGCTTGTATAGGTAATAGTTGCATTTGATGAAACTCTCGCAATTCCAAAATCAGTTACCTTGCACAAACCATATTTATCTATCAAAATATTTTGTGGCTTAATATCTCTATGAACTATACCGGAATCGTGGGCGCTCTTAAGTGCTTGGGCGATTTGGGTTGAATAATCAATAATATCGTGGTTTTCTAGCACTCTTTCACGATCAATTAAATCTTTTAAGGTCTCCCCTTCCACATATTCCATAACTATATATTGAATAAGCTTGCCATTTAGCATATCTTTTCCAATATCATAAACATTTACAATATTTATATGGGAAAGTCTTGCTGCTGACTGAGCTTCATTATTAAATTTCTTTGAAAATTCCTCATCTTCAGCGTATTGGTCTTTTAGGATTTTTATCGCAACATACCTACCTAAAAGTTTGTCCTTGGCCTTGTATACCTTGGCCATACCTCCAACGCCAATTTCTTTTATAATTTCATATCTACTGTCTAGTATTATTTTATCCATAATAACCTCTTATAGTAAAATCGTTGTAACAGTAATGTTATCCCTACCACCATGGTTTATGGCTTCTTCTACAAGCCTTGATGATATCTCATAGGGATCCTTATTATCTTTTACTATCTCTCTAACTTTCTCGTCTGTTAACTCGTTTGTAAGCCCATCTGTAACCATTAGAACTATATCCTTCTCCTCCATAGGAAGAGATTTGCTGTCTGGGATTATTTTTTTCTCAGTGCCTACAGCCCTAGTTATAGCTGACTTGTTTATAAAATTTTCTGCCTCATCTTCTGTTAGTGAACCGCTATCCAAAAGATCATTTACCAAGGAATGATCTCTTGTTAGCTGAGTTAGAGTTTCATTCCTGTAAATATAGGCTCTGGAATCACCTAGATGGGTCAAGTGGTATAACTTGTTCTTATAGTCAATGCACAAGCATACTACAGTCGTACCCATCTTTATATCACCTTCTTCTAAGGATAGTTTATATATTTCTTCATTGGCATAGAAAATGGCTTCTTCCTGCAATTTAATATAGGAATCATAGCTATCTATATCAGCTTCTTTTATGTATTTAATAAATAGTTTTGCCGCAAGTTTGCTTGCGACATCACCCTTGCTGTGTCCACCCATGCCATCAGCTACTATGAAAAAATCTAAGTCCCCAAGACTTATATTAGAAAATGAGTCTTCATTTTCACTTCTTATCTTGCCTATATTTGTAATTGTGCTAAATTTCATGCTTACCTCACATAATTGTTTCTTAATTGGCCACATGAAGCATCGATATCAGAACCCATGGACCTTCTAATGGTAGCGTTTAAGCCTCTTTTTGTTAATTTATTTTTAAAATCTTCCAGTACCTTGTTGTTAGGCTTTTTATGGTCAAATTCCTCTATAGGATTTAGTGGAATTAGGTTAATATGGACATTTTTTCCAAAAAGAAAGTCGTGGAGATTTTCCACATCTTCATTTAAGTTATTAACCCCATCAATTACTACATATTCAAAAGAAACCCTACGCCCAGTTTTATCGAAATAATAATCCGTAGCGTCAATAATTTCTTTAATTGAATATCTTTTTGCAATTGGCATATAAACAGCCCTTTTTTTATCATCAGCGTAATGTAGACTTAAGGCTAGGTTTACATCAAGTCCAGTGTCTGCTAATTTTTTGATTTTTGGAGCAAGGCCAGATGTAGATAATGTTATAGACCTGTGAGATATATTCCTACCTTTGGGGTCTGTGATTATTTCTATAAACTTTTTGATATTAGAAAAATTATCTAGAGGTTCGCCAATTCCCATTATTACAATATTTGAAATAGGACCATTTAATCTTTCCAATAAATAGACTTCTTCGATTAGTTCTGAACTTGTCATATTTCTTCTTAGACCATTTTTTGTAGATGCACAAAAACTACAGCCCATCCTACATCCTACTTGACTAGAAACACAAATTGTAGACCTGTCTTTATATTCCATAAAAACTGCTTCAACTATATTTTTATCAGCAAGTTCCAAGAGATATTTTTTTGTAGAATCAACTTTTGATTCAAAAGTCTTAAATACCTTTATCTTATCTATTTTAAAATCATTTTGAAGTTCTTCTCGCATCTTTAAGGATAAATCAGTCATCTCGTTAAAATCATTTATCCTATTTACATGGATATTATGAAAAACCTGCTTTGCTCTAAATTTTTGGTAGGATTTTTCCTTAAAAAGATCTTCTATTTCAACTATTGTCTTGTCATTTATACTAATCATATTTTTTCCTAAATTTACTTATAAAAAATCCATCTGTCATAGTTTCAAAACTCTTAAATTCTATGAAATCTTCGCCGTTTATAGCTACTAATTCTAAATTTTCTTTATCCATCAAAAATTTAAAATTATCCCTATTTTCTAAAGGACCAATAGTACAAGTAGAATACACAAGAAAACCACCCTTTTTAACATATTTAAGGGCATTTTCTAAAATTTCTCTTTGTAAATTTGCAAGTCGTACAATCGTTTCCTTACTTCTATTATATCGTATTTCTGGTTTTCTTCCTACTACTCCAAGCCCAGAACAAGGAGCATCGACTAAAACATAATCAAATCCATCCTTAAAATCCTCTACAAAGCTTGAAGCATCGTAATTTGTAAGGCTTATATTTTTAAGTCCTACCCTCTCAATATTTTCTAAAATTAGTTTGTTTTTGGATTTTGCTAGGTCATTGGCTACGATTTTTGCAGTATTTTTTGTGTATTCTGCAAGATAACTTGTCTTGGTACCTGGTGCTGCACATAAATCAAGAATTCTAGAATTTTCTTTTGGATCTAGTACTTCTACTGTTTTCATAGAAGCTTCTTGTTGGATAGTAAAAAAACCTGCCTTAAAAAGCTTAGAAGATGCAAGTCCTGCTGGATTTTTTACTATTAAGCTCATACTAGATATATTTCCCTCTTCGGCTTTAAACCCATCATCAATTAGCTTATTTTTTAACTCTTCCCTATTTATTTTGAGTGAATTTACCCTGATAGCTAGGTTTTTTATCCTATCTGCATCCCTTAAATACGCCTTAGTATAATCCATTCCATAAAAATCATAGATATATCTAGTTATTTCTTCCGGAAAAGAATATCTAATCGAAAGACTTTTAATGTCATCATTTTCGTATATGGTTGCTATTTCTTTTTCATCTCTTATAAATTCTCTTAAGATTGCATTTACAAAGCCAGTTGACCTTTTATTTTTCTTTTTAGTAAGGTCTACAAGCTTATCGACTGTAGCGTAATCTTTACTTTCTAGAAAATGAATATTATAAATCCCAATCTCTAGAATAACTAACACATTTTCATGGATTTTCTTAAATCTAATGTCAGATAGTTTTCTTATCATATAATCTATATAGATTTTATTTTCCAACACACCATAAACTGTTTTTGTAATTAGTGGAAGATTGGAGGCTTTATTCTCAAAAAAATTTATCATGTCAGCTGACTTTGCTTCGTCATAGATGACTTTTTTTAGAATAGAAAAAATTATTTCAAAATCAGTCATTTTCTAAAATAAGTCCCACTTCTATATCATTTCCTAGAAGAAAAGCTGCCGTATCCATGGCTTTTTTACCAGGAAATTGAATTTTTTCTACTCTTATAGAATAATCACCTGTTCCTATTACTAGTTTATCCTTTTTATTTGCTGCAAGGATTTCGCCAGCTTCGCCTTTTTTATCACAAAAAGACGCCTTGTAAATTTTGACATTTTCTCCCTTATAGGTAAAAAATGCAACTGGATAGGCTACAAGAGCTCTAATTTTGTTGAGTATTTCATCACTTGACTTTCTCCAGTCGATTTTTCCCATAGCTTTATCAATCTTAGTGCAAAAAGTCGCCTGACTGTCATCTTGGGCGGTTCTATTTTTATAAACTTCTTCATAATTTATTATAGAATCTCTTATAGCCTCTCCGCCTAATTTGCCAAGTTTTTCTTCAAGGTCAAAATAATCATCATTTTCTTCTATATCCATTTCCCTTTGGATAAGGATATCACCAGAATCCATAGCTTTTTCAATAAGCATGGATGTTGCAGCGGTCTTTTTTTCTCCATTTAAAAGTGTAAACTGCATAGGACTTGCTCCCCTGTATTTTGGTAGGAAAGAAGGATGGAGGTTTATTATCCTATCCTTAAAATTATCTAGTAAGATTTCTTTAATCATTTGCCCGAAGGCTACAACGACTATGTAATCAATATCAAGTTCTTTTAACAAACTTACAAATTCTTCTGTATTTACAGAATCAGGTGTTTCAACCCTAATTCCCTTATCTTCTGCATATTTTTTTACAGGAGTTGGGCTAAATTTATTTCTAGATCTTCTCTTGTCTTTACTTGAAACAACAAGACTTACATTTATATTTTCATCTCTATAAAGAATATCCAAAGTCTGCAAAGCAAACTTTGGATTACCCATAAAACATATATTAATCATTATCTTCTGCCATTTCTTCTATTTTATACTCTTCGATATACTTATCCTTGAATAAAATACCGTCAAGATGGTCTATTTCATGGCATAGAATTACCGCAGGAAAGCCATGGGCGTCCCAAACTTTTTCTACGCCTTCTTCGTCTAAATATTTAACTTTTACATGCTCTGGTCTTTTAACTGTTGCGTTAAAATCTGGAATTGAAAGACAACCTTCAAGCCCTATTTGTTCCCCATCTTTTTCTATGATTTCTGGATTTACAAGCTTAACAAGACCTGTTTGTCCGTCATGTGGATCTACAACTATGACTCTTCTTAAGTTTCCCACTTGTGGTGCTGCCAGACCAACTCCATCAGCATCATACATAGTTTCTGCCATATCATCTAAAAGAATTCTAATCCTATCTGTTACTTCATCAACTTCTCTTGATATTTTTCTTAAAATCGGATCTCCATCTATTCTTATATTTCTAATTGCCATACTTCCTCCTTTTAGCATTTAATGCCGAGAATTTTTCTGCAATTTATTTCTTTCTTATCCTAAATATTTTACTGGTTTTAAGCTTTTATTCAATTATCTGTAAATCCTATAGAATAAAGCTTTGATATACCTTTATCGTTGATTGTTACCCCGTGGATTTTCTCAGCAAGTTGCATAGTTGTCTGCCTGTGGGTAATCATTATGAATTGAGTATTATTAGATAGACTTTTTAAATAGTCTATATATCTTTTGATATTTGATTCATCAAGAGCAGCATCAATCTCATCCAATATAGAAAAAGGTGCAGGATTTTGCTCAAATATTGCAAAAAGAAGTGCTACAGCAGTCAAAGCTTTTTCTCCACCAGATAAAAGCGAGATTGACTTTAGGGATTTGCTAGGCGGTTTAGCTTCTATTTCTACTCCCGCTGTAAGGAAATCTTCGCTATCTAGAATAAGTCTAGCATCTCCTCCCATAAAAAGAATTTTGAAAATTTTTGTAAAGTTCCTATTTATTATAGCAAAATTCTTAGAAAACCCTTCTTTCATTTCCTTTTCAAGCCTTACAATCATTTTTTCTATATCTCTTTTTGAATTTTTCAAATCTTCTACTTGATCTTTGATAAAGCTTACTTCTTTATCTATATTATCAAAATCTTCGAGGGCTGTTTCCGTAAAAAATCCTACTTCATTTATCTTTTTTTGGATATCAATTAATTCTGTCTTTGTAGGATTTATTTTATCTTCTGCCTTGTATTTTTCTTCCAAATTTTCTATACTCATTGTTATATAAGGTTTTACTTCATCTTCAAGATTTTTATAATTTTCACTTGCAGAATCTAATTTATATGAAAGTTTCACTCTTTTTACGTCAAGATTTTTTAACTCATCTTCTAGCCTTGCATTTTCCGCAATTAATTTACTATTTTCGCTTTCTTTTATCTTGAGATTTTCTTTAAGCTTATCTATAGTTTCGCTTATTTTCTCTGCTTCATTTTTGTATAATTCTATCGATTTTTTTAGTGAATCTTCTGTTTCTTTTGAAGACTTTAAATCTTCATTAAGTTTATCAAATAATTTATTTTGAATTTTTTTGTTATTTTCAATATCGCTAATATTATTTTTTATATTAGTCAAAGAATTCTCTACTAAACTTCTATCTCTTTTATAAATTTCAAGCTTATTAGTGAGATTTATGATTTCTTCTTTTAGTAAATCAAAATCTTTACTCTTTTCTCCTAATAATTTATTTTGCTTTAAAAGACTATCATTAAGAGCGTTCTCTTCTATCTTTAGTCTTTCTATATCTATATCACTTTCCCCATCCTCATAGCTTTGTTTATCACCATCTAGGTCTTTTCTACGCTCCTTTCGGGACTCAATCTTTAGTTTTAGCCTTTCCTTGCTATTTACTAGATCCTTTCTTTCCAAATCTTTTTTCTCAAAAACCTCTTTAAGGTCTATAATTTCATTTCTTTTTGTATCTAATTTATAATTCAGATTTTCAACTAGTTCTCCTAAAGATTGTTGCTTTTGTTTATAATTTTTGATTGATGTTTCTAAATCAATTAATTTTTTCTTTCTATTTAGTAGGTTAATATTTGTTCTTTTATTCTTGTTGCTACCTGCAACCATAGAACCCCAAGTGTTTATGATATCAAGGTTTAAGCTTATAATTCTATAACCTTTAATCTTTTTTGAAAGAGAAATGGCTGCGTCTATATCCTTTACAACTACAGTAGAGCCTAAAAAATGGCCAATAATTCCAGTAAGTTTGCTATCATAGCCAACAAGTTCATAGGCCATAGCAATTACTTCAGGCTCATTTGGTTTTTCTTTCATAAAAGATTTTATTGAGTCAATAGGCAAGAAGGTCAACCTACCTAGCTTTTCCCTATTAACAAAATTTATTAATTCTCGGGTATCTTCTTTACTTCTTGTGACGATATTTTGAAGACCAGCTCCGATCAAATTATCTATTATCTCCTCATAACCTATCCTAACAGAAATAAGATTGGCAAGGGTATCTAGATAAAAACCGCCTAGGCCATTTATCCTTGTCTTTTTAAGGAAGTCTTGTACTGGATAAAAGTATCCTTGGTTATTTTCCAATAAGTTTTTTTCAATTTTATAATCAGAAAGCATAGATTTCATATCTAGCTTTATATTATTTAAACTTGATGTATTTTTATTTATATCCTCATTTAACTTATTTATAACATCAGCTATATTTCTTATCTTATCTTCAAGATTTAATATTTCAGTAGATGTGTCTTTTTCTCTAGTTTCTAATTTTTGATATTCACTTTCTAAACTCTCGATTTCTTGGTCAAGTTTTTCTATCCTAAGCTTTTTTTCTTCCAAGTCCTTTTTTCTTTTCTCATCAATTATGGCCCTTGATTTTTCAAAGACTTGATAATCTAATATTTTCGCCTTTACTTCCTCGTGAGAGATTTTTTCTTTAAAAATTTCTTCATTTAAAATCTTTATTTCATATTCAAGCTTATCACGAATTTCTATTTTGTTTGATAAATTATTCTCCGCTTCTGTAACAGCTTCTATTAGGCTATTAAGCTTAACTTCATTTTCTGATAAATTTTCATTTTCTCTCTTATAATTTGTTTCAAGACTAGCAAGGATTTCGCCAATCCTATCTCTATCTTTTTGGTCATAGTCAATCTTTTGTTCATTTAATTTTAGGCTAGAATTCGACTTGTCAATATTTTTCTCATAAGAGGTGAAATTTGCTATAAGCTTATCAAGTCTCTCTTTTTCATTGTTGTAGTCTTTTTTATAGGGACCTAATTTTTCCTTTATATTTTTATTTTCATCTTCTAAAGATAAAATATTCTGATCTAACTCTTCAAGTTCTTTTTTTAAAGAATCTCTTTTTGTAATAAGATCAGAAGATTTATTCTTTAGATAAAAATAAGATTTTCTATTTATATCTTCAGTTAATTCTTTATTTCTTAGGAAATTATCCTTGTAAGTTTTGAAAAGATTGAAGTCTTTTTTCTTATATTCAAGTTCTTTTTCGATAATTTCAAGGTCATCATTAACAGATACTAGCTTTTTTTCCGCCTCATCTCTCCTATATTTGTGCTTAGAAATACCTGATGCTTCTTCAAAAATCGCCCTCCTATCCTTTGGTGATGATAAGATTATTTCATCAATCCTACCTTGACCAATTATTGAATAGCCTTCCTTGCCAACTCCAGTATCAAAAAATAATTCCCTAACATCCTTAAGTCTAACTCTTTTGTTGTTTATTTTATATTCATTTTCCCCAGACCTGTAAATCCTACGGGTAATGGCTACCTTATCATAAGGGATATCCAATTTTTTATCTTCATTGGAAAAATTCAGGCTAACTTCAGCTATATTCATAGAAGTTTTTGCCCCTGTAAAGATAACATCTTTCATGTTTGAACCACGAAGGCTTTTTACTGATTGTTCGCCTAAAACCCATCTTACGGCGTCAGATATATTAGACTTACCAGAACCATTTGGACCTACAACTGCCGTTATCTGGCTGTCAAATTTGATTGTTGTTTTTTCAGCAAAGGACTTAAATCCTTTAAGCTCTATACTTTCTAATCTAATTTAAATCACCACCGTAATTTTTTTCCACATATTTCCTTATGAACGTCTTTAAATCTAACTCTATTTTTTTACTTTTATTTACTAAATAAAAGTCTTCATCATTTACAAAGGTCATTTTTATCCTATACTTATCGTAAAAATATTTTTTGTTTGATTTTTTATTTCCAGCAATTAAAGAAATCTCTCTTGGTTTTGAATGAATGATTATATCATCTTTTAAGTTTTCAGCTTTAATCATATCTTCAAGGTAAAGTTTATAAATATAAGATTCAACAAGTTGCCTCATTGCTGGATGAAAAGGTCCAGCAACTACGTCTTTTCCTTCGTTGATATTTTCTGTAGGTTGAAGGCCAATTCTTATGACATTAATATCCTTATATTCATAAATCATCAGAACTTCTGCCGATATTTCCGCCGCTTCAGATAGACTTAAAGGCTTATAAAAACTAGCTTTGTACAAACTTTCAAGTTTTGTATCTTTAATTACAAGAGTTGGGTAAATCCTTGCTATATCGGGTTTAATTTTTGCAGATTCCTTAGCTGTAGCAATTATCTTTTCTCGGCTGTCTTTATAAAGTCCTGGCATAATTTGATGGCCCAGAGTAAAACCATATTCTTTTATGAGTCCACTTGCTACCTTGCTATCTTTAGCTGTATGGCCCCTCTCGTTTGCGCAAAGCACCTCATCAGAAAAAGACTGGATACCTAGTTCTATTGTATCTACCTCATAATCTTTTAAACAAGATAGAATGGAATTATTTATATAATCAGGTCTGGTTGAAAGTCTGATTCTATCAATAATGCCCTTCTTTTTATAATAATTTGCAATTTCCAAATAAGAAATCATTGTCTCATGAGGAAGTCCTGTAAAAGATCCACCATAAAAAGCAATTTCCTTGGGAGATTTCTTATCTTTAAAATAAGATAAATAAGATTCTATTTGATTTTTTATAGAAGTAGAATCCGCTGTATCCCTATAATTTGTAATTTTAACTTGGTTACAAAAGGCACAGTCGTGTGGGCAACCCAAAAAAGGTATGAAAATTGGTATAATTTGCCTAGTCATTTTTAATTTTCTCATAGGCAGACTTTGCAGCCATTTGTTCTGCTGTTTTCTTATTTTTGCCTTGTCCTGTCGCAAGCTCTCTATTTCCAAGTCTTACTACCATGGTAAAGGTCTTATCATGTTCTGGCCCTTCTTCCTTAATTAATTCATAAGAAAGATTTTTTTTGGAATGAGAATTATAATATTCTTGAAGTCTTGTCTTGTAATCTAAAAACAAAGAGTCGTCTTTGATAATTTTTTTAACTTCTTCACTATAATTATCTCTTAAAAATTCAAACAACCTCTCATATGATGAATCTAGATAAATTGCAGCGCACATTGCCTCGAAGGTATCTGCCTTGACGTGTTTTTTAAGCTTGCCACCTTGCTTTTTCTCCCCCATACCAAATCTTAAATACTTGGTTAAGTCAAATTTTTCGCTTGCTTTGGCAAAGGAATCTGTGCATACAATTCTAGACCTAGTTCTTGTTAGCCAACCTTCAGGTTTTTCCTTATAATTTTCAAAAAGATACTCACTTACAACCATGTCAAGGATAGTATCTCCTAAAAATTCGAGTCTTTCGTTGGATTTTGTTTTTATTCTCGCTTCATTAGTAAAAGAAGAATGAGTAAAGGCTACATCTATCAATGCCTTGTCATTGAAGCTGTAGCCTATACTTTTTTCAAATTCTTCGATTTTTTCAAGCCTATCTTTTGACAAAGACATTAGTTTTTGCTTTCTATTAAACTTACTATATCTGAAAGAGTTTCTATTTCGTCTAGCTCTTCATCAGTAAATTCTATTTCAAATTCTTCTTCGATTACCATGATAAAATCAACTAGGTCAATTGAATCAATATCCATATCGGAAATTTTGCTTTCAAAATCTAGGTTAGCAGTATCAACATCAAGATTTTCTTCTGCTAGTTTTAGTAATTGTTCTCTAATCATTTAATTCTCCTTGTATTTTTTCTATAACATCCATATTGATATAATCTATTAATCCCAATATAGCATTTGAAATTGCAATATCGTTAGAATTTCCATGCGCCTTATATACATAAGACTTTACCCCTAATAATGGTACACCACCAATGTTTTGCGAGCTAAATTTACCCATTTGTTTAGATAAATCATCCTTTATAGCAAGACCTGCTAGTTTTGTTTTAAATGACTTATATAAAATCTCTTTCATTTGAGATTTAAACAAACTTATTACGCCTTCTGCAGTCTTTATAGCCACATTTCCTGCAAAACCATCAGCAACTATTACATTTACCTTGCCTGAAAATAGGTCTCTGGCTTCAATATTTCCCACAAAATTAAGATTTGACTCGCTTAAAAGTTCGTAAGCTTCCTTTGTAAGCTTATCCCCTTTGTGACTTTCAACTCCTACATTTAAAAGCCCGATCTTTGGCTTATCAATATGGACAACATTTTCCAAAAATACCTTACCCATGATAGCAAATTCTTCAAGGTAGGCTGGCTTACAATCCATATTTGCACCTGTATCCATTAGCAAAGTATATTCGCCAGTAGTAGGAAGAGGTGTTGCTAGAGATGGTCTATCGATGCCTTCAATTCTTTTTGAAATAAATATACCACCTGCAAGGATAGCTCCAGTTGAACCTGCGGATAATAATCCATCATAGCCTTCTTCTTTTAACTTATTGTAGGCTAAAACTAGGGATGAATTTTTCTTTCTTCTAATAGCTCTTACAGGATCTTCATCATTAGATATATATTCGTCAGTATTAATTATTTCATATTGTAAGATTCTACCGTCTATTAATTTTTCTATCTCTTCTTCATTTCCCACAAATACAGGTAGAAAGTCTTTTTCTTTCAAAGCTAAAATAGCTCCATCAACCAAGACTTTAGGACCGTTATCTGCGCCAAATGTATCTATTAATATTTTCATAAAGCATCTCCTAATCCAATATATTATACTACAAGTAGTTAAATTTACATAAAAAAAGAGCCTGTTGCTAGGCAACAAACTCCTTTAATAACTATTGTTCATCAATTACTGCTACGCCTTTGTATTCCCCACAGGATGGGCAAACTCTGTGTGGTAATTTCATTTCGTGGCAATTTGGACACTCAACATAGTTTGATCTGTTCAAAGTATAAGCTGAGGCTCTTCTTTTATTTTTTCTTGTTTTTGATGTTCTTCTTTTTGGTACTGCCATCTATGACACCTCCTCTTATCAGTTTTAGCAATCTTTTATATTATATAAGCTAAAAGCTTACTTGTCAAGCTTCTACAAGAGATTTTGTATCACGAGCTATCATTAATTCTTCGTTAGTTGCTATAACCATTACCTTGACTTTAGAGTCATCGGTAGAAATTACATGACAACCACCACGAACATCGTTCTTTTCTGGGTCTATCTTGATACCAAATTGTTCAAATCCTTCCATGATATCAGCTCTCATCGGAATAGAATTCTCGCCTATACCACCAGTAAATACTATAGCATCACATGAGCCGATTTCAGCCATGTAGCCTGCTATATATCTTTTTACTCTAGTTACAAACATATCTAGGGCAATTTGCGCTCTTTCGTTTCCTTCTTTTGCTGCATTTTCAAGGTCTCTAAAGTCGCTTGATACGCCAGATACACCTAGAACACCAGATTTTTTGTTAAGAACAGTTTCCATTTTGTCTGGAGTTAGGTTTTCTTTTTTCATAATATAGGTTACTGCAGCAGGATCCATATCACCGCTTCTTGTACCCATTACAAGACCTTCAAGTGGTGTAAGTCCCATTGATGTATCATAGGATTTACCATTTTTAACAGCACATATAGAAGAGCCGTTTCCTAGGTGGGCAGAGATCATATTTAGATCATTAACATCCTTGCCAAGAACTTCTGCTGTTTTATTAGTAATAAAGTTGTGGCTTGTGCCGTGGAAGCCGTATTTTCTAATAGCTTCTTCCTCGTAATATTTATATTCTATACCGTAAAGATAAGTTTTTGCTGGCATAGTTTGGTGGAAGGCTGTATCAAAAACAGCTACATTTTTAACATTTAGTAGAAGTTTTTCACAAGCTTCAAGACCCATAAGATTAGCTGGGTTGTGGAGTGGAGCAAATTTTTGATATTCAACTATAGCATCTCTTACTTCTTCATCGATAAGAGTTGATTTTGTAATCTTCTCTCCACCATGTACGAATCTGTGACCTACAGCGTCAATTTCGTTAAGATCAGCTATTACACCATTGTCCTTATCAACTAGGGCATCGAAAACGTGTGAAACAGCTTCTGTATGATCTTTCATGTCTTCTTCAATGATATATTTGTCATCACCCTTTTCTTGGATAAGTTTAGATCCTTCGATACCAATTCTTTCTACAAGACCCTTTACCATTACTTCTTCATTTTCCATATCAAATAATTGATATTTAAGTGATGATGAACCACAGTTAATTACTAATATTTTCATTTTTCCTCCAATTTATTTCTCATTTTCTATAATCATTATACCGTAAATGATTTTTTGGCAATGCTAATAAACTCTCTTGTATACAATTTCAATCTTTTTATTTTTATCTTCTTTATAAGTTAAAATGGCATTACTCCTAGCGCCTTGATACAAAGCACTTACATTTATTATCTTCTCCCCTTCTGCCTTTTTGACATCATTATCAGGCGTACCGTTAAAAATTTCAATTTTTGACTTATGATCAAAGTGCCTTAAAATATCTCCGCTTTGTATTTCATTGCCATTATTTTTCTCTTCTATAATCATATTTAATACCGACTCAGCTTCAAAGAGGGCAATTTTTTTATTATATAGACTTTCACTAATATCGTAATTTGTATCATTTTCCTTGTAGATAAAAGTAACAGTTAGACCAAAAACAAGGAGAATTAGAAGGACATATATGCTTACAAAGGCCTTCTTCATTGCTTATCCCCCACATAAACAGCACTTTTAAAGGTATAAGTCCCATTTTTACTTTTTATCCTCATATCAATTACCTCTTCGCTAGGGTCATAGGAAAGATCAAGGTCCCCGCACTCGCATATTTTGTTTGATGTGCCGTCAGAATCTTTATTAATATTTGATCTTTTTATATACAAAAATCCATCTTTTGAATAAAAAAAGAAACTAGATTCTGTGTAATCTGTGTTCATAATATAACCAGTAAAATTTGAATTTTCGTGATTATCTATTTCTATCTTATGACTTCTTCTAATTGTAGTATCTATATAAGCCATTGCTGTGTAGGCTTCTTTATAATCTTTTTCATCGCTGTAAGACTTATTTAAAATATTGATATTTAATGAAAACAAATTTGACAATATCAAAACCAAAAAAGAAATAATAGCAAGGCTTATAACAAGCTCAATTAAACTAAAACCCTTCTTCATTACAAGCCTCTATTAATTCAAAACTCTGCCCTTCAAAACTTGCCCTAATTTTTTTATAATTAGCAGTAAGGACTGGGTTTTCGTATTTTTCAACACTTATCTCAACGTTTTTGCCATTTATTTCCTTATTTTCTCTATGACCGATTGGTTTATTCCTGCTTTTTTCGATAGCTTCTTGCAGGATAAATGAAGTATCTGGAACATCTTTTATTTTTCTTGAATTTTCAAGATTACTGGTTACAGCTGGGAGCAAAAACAAAGTAATAATACTTAGTAAAAGGATTGCAATCAAAACTTCTATAAGGCTAAAGGCCCTCCTTGTTTTTCTCATCAAGATAACCTCCTACTGCATCTATTGTAAAATACCATCTAACATCGGGATCTTTTTTTGAAACAAAAATCAAATTATATCCTTCTACTGTTTTAGGTGAACTCACATATCCATTAGGTTTAAACGTAATTTCTTCAGTATTTAAAGATTTAATATAATTTAATTCTCGCACTTTTTCTATAGTTCCCCTTGTTATATAATAGTCATCGGTAAAGGTCATGTAATTTTCAGACCCTGTTGATAGAGATAAATCCCTCAGATAGGAATAATCATCTATGAAATTTTGTATTTCATTTCTAGCTCCGATTTTATCAACTACGTTAAATCTTAAAATAGCGATCCCACTGCCAATTGATATTATTCCTAAGACTATAATTAATTCTATAAGAGTAAATCCAGATTTTTTCATAGCCAATCCTTAAAAATTACTAGCAGTAAAAATGCAATAGAAATTGCTGGGCATAATGCAATAGAGCCTTTTAGTGACTTTTGTCTAATCGCCTTTATTATGGCAAAAAAAGCTCCTATCCAGATTGATAACAATATAAATCTTGTAATAAGAGAATTTTCTAAAAAGCAAAATAAGCCTAGGTAAAAAAATAAATCACCATCACCAAGCCCACCTTTAGAAATCCACCTTACCAACATAAATATAAGAGTAAATATAAAGCATATAGACAAAAATTTTAAGTTTATTTTTAGAAAAATCAACCTATAATCAAAACCTATTATAAGCAAGATTTTTAAATCCTTATCGTAGATTTCTAGAAATTTGTAATCAGTAATTGAGATTAATAGACTAAATAAAAGTGCAACCGCTAAAAAAAGACCCTCAAAAATATTATAAAATTTAAACACAAAAACAAAGGCAAAGCCAGCCATGATTTCCACTAAGACCTTGTCTTTGGATATTTTTTGCCCACAGCACCTAGTTTTTCCTTTTAGTAGTAAAAAAGATAAAACTGGAACTAGGTCTCTTTTTAATATTCTTTTTCCACAAAAATCACAAAAACTAGGAGGAGATATGATAGATATCCCCACTTCTCGCCTATAAGCTAAGGCTGATATAAAAGAGCCAAAGGAAGCTCCTAGCATGAATATTAGATAATATATAATTATAGCTTCCATACTAGAACCTCACTTTTAATAAATTATTTTTTCAATATACTTTCATCAGGTTCAACCCTAAGTCCCTTTGAATCGTAGATAACTTTGTACCCAGTTTTATCTGTTTTTAAGCCATTTGGAATTTCTGGCCATTTTTCAACATAACTTTCGTAATCATTATTCTTATCTGCACTAGTATCTGACTCTCCGACTTTCTTCTCCCATGTAAATTCCTCATCCTTATCTAAAATCTTCATCTTAGCCGCAGATTTTAACATCTCAACATTAGCTAGGTGAGCAGTTTCTGCAGCCTTTATCCTAGATTTGTTATATTTAGGGATGGCTATAGCTGCTAAAATCCCCAAGATTGCAATTACAATTATTAGCTCAACTAGAGTAAAAGCTTGTCTTTTCTTTTTCTTATTCATTTCACACTCCACTTATTCCATTTATAGAATCAAACATAGGTATAGATACAGAAAATACCACAAAAGCTACTAATAAGCCCATAATAATGATTAAAACTGGCTCAGCAAGACTTGTCATCCTTTTTATTTTGAATATGTACTCGTTTTGAAAGTAGTCATTGGCTTTTTTCATACATTCGTCAAGACTTGCCGTTTCTTCGCCAATTTCCACCATAGATATCAAAATAGGCGAAAAAATCCCAGCTTCACTAAAAGCATGGCTAAGGCTTTTCCCATTATCTATACTTTTTTTAATCTCAAACAATACTTCCTTTACATAGGTATTTTTAAATGAATCTGCCAGTATATCGAAAGAATATATTGTCTCTATATCACCACTTCTTAAAATATAATAAATCGAAGTTAGCTGGTATTCTATTCTCAACCTGTTTATACCATAAATTGGCTTAAAATAAAAAATTTTCTTATCTATAGCTACTTTTTTCTTGTAATTTGTCCTTAATAATAACAATACCAAAAAAATTAGCGCAAGGATTAGTAAAATTATGAGATAGTTTTCCGAGAAAAATCTTGATATCCCAAGCAAAATCCTTGTAAGTAGTGGCAGAGTCATATCAGAGCTTTCGAAAATTTCTATAAAACTTGGCATGACAAATTTAATAATCGCAATTATTACTAAAATTGAAACGACTAAAACTAATATTGGATAGGTCATAGCTTGTTTTACTTTTGCCTTATTCTTACTTTCCTCAAAGATAAAATCAGATAAATCTTGGAGGATTTTCCCTAAAGAGCCTGTTTTCGTACCTGTTTTTATAAAGGCTAGAACTATGGGAGAAAAATATTCTTTTGCCAAAAAGAATGATTCATAGGGATCTAGTCCCTTTTTTAGTCCCTCGGTAACTAGATTGATTGCCTTTGTAACTTTTTTATCCGCCCCTTGTTTTTTTATTATTTCTAAACTATCGTATAAACTTATGCCCGAATTTAAAAGCAAGGATAGTTCATTTAGAAACAAGGACATAGCCCTAGAATCTATCTTCTTAGGTCCTATGTCCTTCATTAATACACTTGCTATCCTCATATTTTTATTACTATTCAATTATACATTCATTAATTCTGTATTCTTTTTGTCAGCTAATTCTTCTACAGATTTGATATATTTATCAGTAATCTTTTGTAGGTCTTCTTCAAGAGCATACCTATCGTCTTCAGTTATATCTCCAGTTTTTTCTGATTTTTTAACTTCATCCATATAGTCACGTCTTATATTTCTTACAACTATTCTTGCATCTTCTGCGTAAGTATTTACTTCTTTGGTATATTCTTTTCTTCTTTCTTCTGTAAGAGCAGGGAATGGTAGTCTAATAACTTCACCATCATTACCTGGTGTAATACCGATGTTTGATTTTAGAATTGCTTTTTCAATTGCTTGGATATTTGACTTATCCCAAGGTTTTATAACAAGAAGTCTAGCTTCAGGGATTGAGATTGTAGCTGCTTGGTTAATTGGTGTTTCTGTTCCATAATATGAGAAAGTGATACCGTCAAGTATAGCCTCTGTAGCTCTTCCTGCCTTAATTGTAGATATTCTTTTTTCAAAAGATTCTACTGCTTTTTTCATTCCAGCTTCTGTTTCTTTTTTTATTTGTTCATATAACATATTAAAAACTCTCCTTTACTCTTGTGCCTAGATTTTCATCTTCAAATACTCTTACCATATTTGCTGGGTCATCTATACCAAAAACTATAAGTGGCATATTGTTATCCATGCAAAGTGAAGTAGCTGTAGTATCCATTATCTTAAGCTCTTTTTGTAAGATTTCCATATAAGTGAGCTTATCAAATTTCTTCGCATCCTTATATACATTTGGGTCCTTATCATAAATGCCATCTGTACCAGTCTTACCAAGTAAAATTACATCAGCTCCTATTTCTAAAGCTCTAAGGCTCGCTGTTGTATCTGTTGAGAAATATGGAAGACCTGTTCCTGCTGAAAATATAACAACCCTACCCTTTTCAAGGTGTCTTACTGCTCTACGTCTTATATATGGCTCAGCGACTTCCTTCATAGAAATTGCTGTCATAAGCCTTGTATCAAGTCCCATTTCCTCTAGAGTACCCTGCACTCTAAGTCCATTCATAACAGTACCAAGCATACCAATATTATCAGAACTTGCCCTATCTATAGTTGTTCCTGACCTACCTCGCCAGAAATTTCCACCGCCAACTACTATAGCGACTTCAACGCCTTTTTCGGTAAGGATTTTGATATTTTCACAAATTTTTGTAATCATTTCATCATCAAAACCAAATCCAGTCTTGCCAGCAAGGGCTTCACCACTTAGTTTTAATATAACTCTTTTAGTATCCTGCAAAATATTCCTCCTACTTATTATTAATTATAACCTATAAATGATAACATTTGCAAGTCTTTATAACTTTTAAAATTTTCCCTATAAATTAAAATGATCCTCTCATCCATTTACCTTGCTTGTAGATAATATGGGCAATTATACTTATAATGACATTTGAAATTGACATAGCAAGCCAAATTCCTGTTGCCCCAAAATTAGTTAGATATTTAAAGAAAAACAAGAGAGGAATTCTAATGCCCCAAAGCCTTAAAACGTCTATAAACATCGAATATTTTGAATTACCAGATCCTTGGAAAAGTCCCTGGTAAATAAAAAACATATTTAACATCACAAGAGTTAAAAGAGTGTAGTACATATAGGTATTTGCCTCAATCATTAAAGTAGAATCTAAAGGTGCATCTATAAAGAACCTAAGAATTTCGACCCTAAAAATAAAGCTTACTATAGCGATGATAATTGACATTACAACAACTATTATAGATGCTTTTTTGAAAGTTTCCTTGGCCCTTTTTATATTTCCACTGCCAATATTTTGACCGATAATACTTGTAATCGCAGAACCAACACCACCTGGTGGGATATTTAAAAGTCCACTGATTCTATTAACCATACCATAAGCTGCCACTGTATCTGTTCCATAAGATTGGATGAAAATGTTTAGGATAATAAATCCTACAGCTGCTCCCATTTGCCCTATAACTGAAGGAGTCGCTATGGTGTAGATTTTTTTTAATATCTTTCTTTCCCATTTTATGTAAAATAGAGAAGCATAGTTTAATTTTATTAAATCTTTGTTAATCCTTAGATGGATAAAACCTAAAAGACACATCAAGGCTTGGGTCAATACTGTAGCGAGAGCTGCTCCCATAACCCCAAGTCCAAGACCTCTAAAACCAAAAATTGGTATAACATCAAAGATAAAAAATGGGTTTAAAACCATATTTAAAATTACACATGTGGTACTAATTACAGTTGGTATAGCGTTTTTCCCTTGAGCCTGAAAAACTGCAGTATACACGAAATATAAAAATATAAAGGGAATCCCAAAATAAGAATATTTTAAATACTCAACTGAATATTTGTACAAATCTCCACTTGCTCCCATTAGGCCCACAATAAATTCTGCTGTAAAAAAACCTACAACCATAAAAACTATCGAAAATATAAGGGAAATATTTATAATCGTGTCGTTATATTTTTGAGCAAGTTTAATATCTCCCATGCCTATAAGTTGAGAAATAAGGGAAATAGCCGCAATTGATAAACCTATACCGATTGAATTAAACAAAAAAATAACAGGCCATGTAAAAGAAGTTGCTGCAAACTCTGCAGTTCCTAGTTTACCTAACCAAAAGGCATCGGCCAAAGAATATAATTGCTGGATAAAGTTGTTTAAAATTATTGGTATGGAAATAACCGCTATAGCCTTGTAGATATTTCCATGTAATATTAATTCTCTACGGTCTTTTCTCATAAATTCTCCTTGGTAAAATCTTATAGATATTCTACCATTTTTAATGAAAATTAGTAGATTATTTTATTTTATATCTTTATCACTTTTTAAATATTTGCTATAAAAAAACTGATGAAAATAAGATAAAAAATCTTATGCTCACCAGCTTTTCTTTATTTACTTAATACATAATTGTGCATTAAAGGACCTGAGCCTTTGCCAAGGTTAAGACCAGCTCTCAGAGCTCCTGTTAGATATTCTTTGGCATTTTTGATTGCTTGATCAAGGTCTTCGCCCTTAGCCAAATTTGCCGCTATAGCGCTAGAAAGAGTGCATCCTGTACCGTGGGTATTGTTATTATCTATCCTTTCAGATAGAAACCATTTAAAATCGCCCTTCCTATATAAAAGGTCATTGGCATCGTTCACTTTATGGCCTCCCTTAAGTAGGACCGCGCAGTTATATTTTTCGCCAATAGTTTCAGCGGTCTTTTCCATATCGGCCTCATTTTCAATTTTCATACTAGCAAGGATTTCTCCTTCTGGAATATTTGGTGTAATCACATCCGCTAGAGGAATTAACCTATTAATCAAGCTATCCATTGCTTCTTCTTTTAATAATACCGCTCCAGATGTGGCTACCATCACAGGATCAAGAACGATATTTTTTGCTTCATACTTTTTTAGTGATTTTGAGATAGCTTCCACAATTTCTGGCGAAGATACCATACCAATTTTAATCGCGTCTGGATAAATGTCAGTAAAAACAGCGTCCATTTGAGAAATTATAAATTCTGGACTCACATCAAGAATACCACTAACTCCTAGGGTATTTTGAGCAGTAAGAGCTGTAATTACGCTCATTGCGTATACACCATTTACAGTCATAGTTTTTAGATCAGCTTGGATACCTGCTCCACCAGATGAATCTGATCCTGCGATTGTTAAACAAGTTTTCATAAAAATCTCCTTTTAAAATATTTTTAATTATAAAGTTCTTTTAAAAACCTTGTGCTCTTAAGCCTTGCCAATATTAGCAAAGCAATTATAGTTCCTCCTGTAGTTGATATAAAAAAAGGCAGGATATAGGTATAAATAGCTAAAGATGCAGCAGATTTTCCCATAAGTAAGACTGCCACAGGGTAAGCTAGAAGACCACCTAAAATTGATGTGCCAAATATTTCTGCTATTCCTGTTAATGATAATTTCCTAGTCTTCTTATAAACTATCCCACACAAAAGCGCACCAACCATAGATCCAGGAAAGGCCATAAGACTACCAAGTCCAAGAGCGTTTCTTAAAAAAGAAGCTAAAAAAGCAATAACCACTCCATAAAAAGGACCAAGACCTACCGCCGCAAAGATATTTACTATATGCTGAACAGGTGCACACCTGCTAAAAAATACTGGAAAAGAAAAAGTTGAACCAACAACAGCTAAGGCTACTAATAGTGAAGCTGTAACTAACTTTTTTAGTTTTATATTTTTCATAATTCTCCTTCATAATGATATATCCAATAAAAAAAGCTAACCTACAGGTTAGCAAAATTAATAAAAAACTCCTTACGCCGGCATTACCCGTATCAAGTAAAGGGTCGAAGTATAACTTCCTCTCAGCAAATCCGCTCCCCTGGTAAATCTATTTTATGATAAATAAGAGAGACTGTCAAATTATAAATATTATAATAATTAATCATAGCAAAGTAGAATTTTTCCTAATAACTTATATAACTATAGAACTTGTTAGTATTAAGAGCATTAGGCATTAAAAAAGAAGCATTCGTTCTGATGCCTCTTAAATATTTGGTGCGGGATAAAGGAGTCGAACCTTCACGAGAAATTCTCACTAGATCCTAAGTCTAGCGCGTCTGCCAATTCCGCCAATCCCGCATGGGGTGAGTAGTGAGATTCGAACTCACGCTCTCCTGGGCCACAACCAGGTGTCGTAACCAACTGGACTATACCCACCACGTGTTGTTTCATCACTATTCATACTGACTATATTAGTATACAACTTTTATTTTATTTTGTCAAATAATTCTCATATTTTTTAATGAATTTCTTAATTTATTTCCTTAAGTCATTCCTACTGACAAATTATATAATACCATGATTTTTTAAATAATGCAAATTTTTTTAAGATTTTATTTTTCTTATCTTTGCAGTAAAATATCTAAAGAGGTGAATTATGAAGAATACAAGGAAATTTATTTTAAAAGTATTTGCAATAGTTATTGCTATAGCAATGGTCGCTCCCCTAGTATATAATGCTATCTTGTCCATGCAATGATTATCGAAAATATAGAATATTCAGATAAGTACAATCTAATTAGGCTAACTATTTCCGAGGAAAAATTTTTTATAGACTATGATCTATATTATGAAAATAATTTTAACAAAGAGAAGGAAATAGATTTTGATACCTACAAAAAAATCCTAGCCAATGATGAATTTAACAGAGCTAAAAACTTTGCCCTTAACAAAATATCTTATTCCCAAAAATCTACCTATGAAATAAAAAAGAAACTCAAAGAAAAGGACTTTTCTGAGGAGGTTATAGAAGATATTATTAAATTTTTAGATTCATATGGATTTTTGGATGATGCAGCTTTCGTAAAAAATTATATCACGGATAAGGATGAGATTTCTAAATGGTCTAGGGGCAAGATTAGGTATATGCTAAAAAGCAAGCATATTGATGAAAATATCATAGAAGATTATATTGGTCTTATTGATGATAGAAGAGAAATTGAAAAAGCGGGTTTTTTTGCTGATAAAAAAATCAAAGATGATTATTCTTATGAAAACAGAGCCAAGGTTTTTAGACATCTTGCTAGCAAGGGTTTTGAAATTGACATTATTAATCAAGTTTTAGATGAGAGATTTAACTGATGCATTTTGTCTATATCTTAAGGTGTATAGATGGTTCTTTATACACGGGCTATACAAATGACGTCTATAAGAGATTAAAAACCCATAATTCTGGTAAGGGAGCGAAGTATACCAGAGCCAGACTTCCGGTAAGTCTTGTTTACTACAAGCGAGTTGACAATAAGTCCTTTGGTCTTAAGCTAGAATCTAGAATTAAAAAACTTACAAAAAAAGAAAAAGAGGCTTTAGTCAAGCAATTTAACCTAAGAAAGTAAATTTCTTTCTGTTAAATTTGCTTTTAGACTATTGCCTCTTCTTTTTATTGAAATTTCAAAAAGCCCCATCTCAGTAAAGCCAAAAATTTCTATTTCTAGTCCATAATCTTTTGCACTTTTTTCAAAGGCCTCTATTATTCTTCTTACTCCGTCTGACCTTAGAAAATCAATGACAACCATTCCGCCGATATTTCTTAGTTTTAAATTATAGACTATAAAGTCAATTAATTCTAAGTTTATATTTAATAAAAAATCTTTTTTCTTAAGTTTTGATTTTCTACTACCTGTATTAACATCTATTACTGTCAATGTTTTTAATTCGTCTATTATTATTGATAAATCCTTATAGAATATTTCCGACTGATTTAATTCACTTTTCAGCTTTGTAAATTCTATAGAATTTCTTATATTAAATTCTTTAACTTCATAATCATTGAATTTTTCTAAATATTTTGATCTCACGGAATTATCTTTTAGAAGTTTTGGGCTTGGAAAAAATTTCTCTTCGTTAATTAGTCTTTCCTTCTCCTCTATAATTTCCTTATACAATATATCATCTTTTTTTCCGCTCTTTTTTAACTTGGGTCTTTTTCTAAGTGGATACCTTGTTAGGGTGTAGGAATTATTTTCAATGAAAAAATTTTCGCTAGCAAGTCCCAGCTTACCATTTGCCGGCTCTCTTACATATTGGATAATTGCATTATCCCCTATTTTATAATCTAGAGTTGATTTTAGAAATACACTTTCTTTATCAGAAATTTTTACAAAGTAGGAGTTTAAGCTATCGATTTTATTTTCTACTTTTCCCCTATAGATATTATGAAGAAGAGAGTCATAGAAAATGACTTCCATGACTCTCTCATCTTTTACTCTCATTAAAATTTTTTCTTTTTTATCATCTAGGATTATTTTCATTTCTTAAATATCCTTTTGATTTTTTCGAAAAATCCAATATCTGCTATCGGCTCTGCTTCTCCTTTTAGAAGATTATCTATTATTTTTTTGAAATATTCATTTTCCTTAACAAAGCCAAGGTATTTAGCAGACTTGCCTAGAAGTTTATCTTTTATAACTCTAGGGTCAAAGTTATCATCCATTCGGTTTATAAAATAATAATCTGCATGTATATCTTTATCTAGATCGTCTTTGTCTACAATTTCAATTTTAATAGCATCTTTTATAGCAAGGTCAAGATTATCTATTATTAAACAATCGTAATCAAGTTCATCTATTAACCTATAAACATCATCTACTCTAAATTCATATTTATCTTCTAAAAGTGGTGCGATGATAAAGCTTAAGTTGGCATTTTCTCTAACCATCACTCTTTCTAGTTCACATACTCCTAGAAAATAGTCTGAAATATCGTAGCTTACCATTCCGTCTTTTTTGTAGTAATCTTCTATATTTGATTTTTCACTTCTAAAAAATGATGTTAATAGAACTCTCTTTTCTTCAGAAAGTCTCTCTGCCAGGTTAACCGCAAAGTCAGTTTTCCCTATGTTATTTTTTCCGTTTATTAGATATATTTCCATAATTTCCTCTTTACTGTTGGTCCTCACCACTTGTAGATTCTCCTAATTCTTGGATGTCTTCAGCAGTTGGTTGTGCATTTATCATCTCAACATTTAAGTCAAAATACCTAGCTACAATATCCCTCATTATAGGAGATGCGTTATAAGAAGTATCTCCCTGGGTTAATACTATAGAAATTGCTATTTCTGGTTTATCATAAGGTGCAAAACCAACCATCCAAGCATAGGTATCGTAGTCTGTCCCGTCTGGGTTTTTTCCCTCAACCTCTGCTGTTCCTGTCTTTATACCAATATCTATAGGTAGTTGGTTTAAGACAGCATTTTTCTGGGCAACAAGTAGGGTTCCGTATTTAATATCTTCAAGATATTTAGTATCCTTAATATCTATTCTCTCGTTTTCTGGAACATTTTCAAATAGAACTTCACCTGAGTCATGATTTTTGACCTTATTTATTAGGGTAAATTTGTTTAAATATCCACCATTGGTTAAGGTTGCTATAGCTCTATTCATCTGAATAGGTGTATAGGAGTTTTGACCTTGACCAATTACGATATTAAGCATATCTGTGATATCCCAAACAGCTTGGTTTAGATAGGTGTACTTGATTGTATCAGCAAGCCCGTCCCTGTGTCCTTCTGGAACTATTAACGGATCATAACCTCTTTCGTCAAAGAAATCAATTATTGCCTTCCTAGTCCAATCCTTAGGATTGTCAGTAAATTTAACTATATCTGTAATATCTTGTTCGTACTCATCTCTTGTTTTCTTTGTTCCTTCTTTGATAAAAAGGGTAAGATTTTTATCTAAGTAGTCTTTTAACATGAGTTTTGTTACTTCAACTTTTTTACCTATTGATGGCACATTTCCCTTTGCTTCCCTTGGGATATCTATTTCAATTCCTGTTTGTTCATCTAATCCTAGCATCTCACAGGCTAGTCTAATATCGTTTAATTCTAGCTTTGTTGTTAGTGAATCTCCATCTTCAGGATTTTCTCCAAGGGCTAGGGTGTAGAAATAATAGTTACATGAATCTCTTATAGCTCCATATAAGTTTTCCTCACCGTGAGTTGTTCCACTTTCTGTATAAACAAGGCAAGAAAATCTCCTATTTCCGATCTCCATAAATCCATGACAGTTATTTATAGCAAGTGGATCTAGACCTTTTTCTAAGGCTGCAAGGGCTGTTACTAGTTTAAAGGTAGAACCAGGCATTACCGCAGTTTGGGTTGCTATATTTAGCATTGGCCTAGGGGCAAGAGGACCTTCGCTTTCTTCAACCTGAAGGGCTTGCCAATCAGAACTTGAAATTCCTGTAGAAAATAAGTTTGGATCATAGTTTGGATAAGAAGCAAGAGCTAAAACCTCACCAGTTTTAACATCACTTACAACAACCGCACCACTTTCAGCATGGGAAGCCATCTTAAAAGGCCTAAATGAACCGTATTCTGATTCGTAAAAACCACTTTCTCTTAAGGCTTCTAGTACTCCTTTTAGTGAATCTTCAGCTTGTTTTTGAAGCTTGGCATCAATTGAAAGATACACATCATCACCTGGCTCTGATTTTGTCTGAGAAATTGTCTCTCTCCTATTTCCAGAAGAATCTACTGTCACAAGAGACCTGCCGTTTTTTCCCTTTAGATTATCTTGATAGGATTCTTCTATACCAGTTTTGCCTATTATTTCATCTCTCAAGTAGGCTCTTTCTTTAACAAACTTGTCTACTTCTTCTTTTGTAGCTATTGGTCCCATATAACCTAAAACATGACTTGCTAGATTTCTATTTGGATAAGATCTAATTGGTATAGTTTCCACTACAATTCCTGAAGCAGAATCAATTTTTTCTTCGATTTTTAAAACTGTTGACTCGTCAAGGTTATATACTATATTTATAGGTCTATAACCAAAAGAACCTTGTCTATTTAGAGTATTGTCGATTGTTAGTATACCAACCGCTTCAACATCGTTATAAGAATCAAGTCCGCTTACCTTTTTTAGATATTCCAAGATTTTTTTGCCATCTTTTTCATTCATAAGAATATCTACAATAGTCTTTGTAGAATTTGCCTTATCTTTGTTCGCATAATGGGTATAAAAATCTTTTTTATCTATAGTAAAGGTGTATTTCCAATCATCTGGATCATCTTCTGTTATATCAATATTTGGGTAAATATTATTTCTAGTGTTGGCATTTTGTGCCATATATTTTACATATTCAGATAAAAGTAATGGTTTTATCAACCCATGTTCATCAGCAAGTCTAGCTAATTCATCAACAGCAGAACCCGCTTGTGGGTTTTTAAACCTTAAATCAACTGAATACTGATTCTTATCGTCCTTACTTTCTGTGATAACCTCTGTTTCAAAGTTTGCATATATTCCCTTGTTTTCAAGCTCTTCTATTAGCATATTGGCAGGAATTATGTATGCTCCATTATCATCTACCATAGCTGAAGTAAGGACATCTTTGATTGTCGCTTCTTTGACTATCTCATAGAAATCATCACTAGCCTTGGAATCAAGTGTGATATTTTTAAAAGCCTTGTGGAGTTTTGCTTTTTTTTCAATTAAATCCTGGTCACTTTTTAGAGCATAAGAATCCATTGTTAGATTTCCTAGAAGGTCATTTGCATCCAAAATCCTGTAGGCAAGAAGCCTAGCATGGGAATTTTGTAAGATAGATAAAAGAACCGACTTATCTTCGCCGACAGATTCTATAATTACATCTATTGGATCGTCGTCTTTTTTGTAACCAATCGAAGAAAGTTTCTTCTCATAATTCTTTTTATATTCTACAACAAGTTTGCCATTTTTCTGGCTTATATGAGCCGGCACATCTATTCCTCTTTTTTTAAGGGCAAGGATGGCTGTGTTTAAGGTCTCATACTTTATGCCGTCTTCTTCGTAAATAGATAACAAAAACTCTTCTATAAGTTCATTATCAATTAGCTTGTCCACGACATTTTCCATTGGCATTTCTTTTTTCTTAAAATAATCTTTTTCGTTTTTATATTTAAAGGTATTAAGTTTTATATTGAAATCTTCAGTATAGTTAACTCCGTCTTCTTCAAGTATATCCACAAGATCTGCAATAAGGTTCATTCTTTTATCATCATCTAGGCTCATTAATTGATCTTTATAGAGTTTTACAGCAAAAGATGGGACAGATGTAGCTAAAATCCTACCGTTTCTATCGTAAATATTTCCCCTACTTGCAAGTTCATCTACCTCTTTGACTTTCCTATTATCAGATAAGTCTCTGTAATAATCTCCCTTTGATATCATTACATTAAAAAGCCTAAAGACAATCACAAAAATCGCCAAAACTACAACAGCTTGTATGAAAATGAGTCTGTTTTCTTTTTTATTTCTCATAAAACCCTCTAAATTCTATAAGTTGGTATATACATTACTTTTTTAATTATTTCATAGTAAAGTAAGTAAATAACTGAATTTAATATAGCTTCTACTAGTAATTCCAGCCCCAAATACCCACTTATAGATGTTAGGCTCTTGCCAAAAATATAATATATACCATTTACTAATAAGAAGTTAAAAACAGTTGCAATTACAGAAATAATTAGGCCTGACTGCTTATCCTTAGAAATCTTTATAATCTCACCTGATGACAAAACTCCTATAAGATAGTAAGATAAGGCTCTAACTCCAATAAGACTTGTAAAAAGAAAGTCTTCGAAAAGACCTACAATAAGTCCTCCAACTCTACCAGTTTTATTTGGCAAGATTTGGGAAAGGGCTATGGTTGCAGGAATTATTATATTTAAATTAGCTCCTAGTATATCAATCTTAGCAAAAATTGAGGTTTGTAAAATAAAACTGATTAATAAAATTAAAAAACTTTTAAATTTATTCATGTATTTCTCCCTCCCTTTGCCTTTTTTCTTTTGTGACAGGTTTTTGATCTGGTGAATAAGTAGAATCGTGTTTTAGTACTAGGACCCTATAAAGATGGGAAAAATCCACTGGTGACTTAATTGTAATGTTTTTTCTTAGTGAATCTTCACTCATAGTCACTGTTGATACCCTACCTATGTAGATTCCATATGGATATATGCCACCAAGTCCACTTGTTAAAAGAATATCTTTCTCGTTTATCTTACTTTCTAAGTCTATCATATAGCCTTGGATGGTGTTTTTATTAAAAAGATCTATTACACCGTAATCACCAGAGTTAGCATTTACGAAGGATACATCATTTTCGTTTGAATTAATTGTTTCCACCCTGGCAGTTGTTTTATAAACTTCAGTAACCTTTCCGACAAGACCTGTATAGAATTTGCTGTCTCCTACAGCTTGGAGAATGATATCATTTTTTTCAATTCCATCTACTTCTCCCTTATCAATACTAAAATGAGTTGTCATTGAGTTTACATCAGTGTTAATCAATTTTGCTTTTATATATTTATTTTCACTTCCATTAGTAGCTTCTGCTTCTTGTTTTAGGAAGTCTTCTCTATTTATAGTTGCAAGAAGTCTTGCATTTTCTAAAACTAGTGACCTATTATCTGCCTCTAGTTTTAAAACTTTTTCTCGAGTTTCTTTTGAGCCTATTGTTCTTTCAGTCTGCTCAATAATAGCAGATGATATAGAATAAGTCACCTTCTCTATAGGCCTTAAAACAGAGCTAGCAAGGTTTGAGCCCGTTTTTGATAAAGCCTCTGTTTGACTTGAAATAAGTATAAGTAGGCTCAGCCCAACTACTGTAAATATAAATGGTTTTTTATCTTTTTTAACTCTTTTGTATGCCATAACTACCTACTTACGATATTTTAAATACTTATCTGGGTTTTCTAAAATTTGTCCTGCTCCTAGGATAGCATCAGTTGATGGGTCTTCAGAGTGGTAAGATTTTAGTCCTATTTTCTTTTCTATATATTCGCTAAGGCCCTTTAATTTTGATAAGGAGCCTGATAAGGCAAATCCATCCCTTTTTATATCTGAGGAGATCTCTGGAGGTGTTTTTTCTAGTGCCTCAAGAACCATTTCACATACCTCATCAGCGAAAGGTAAAATACATGATACTAGTTCATTTGACATAACATTTACAGTTTTTGGCCTTGCGTCAATTAGGTCTCTACCATTTACAGCCATTTCATTGTTCCCATCTTTTATTTTTAGCGATGCGAGGTTGATTTTTACTTCTTCAGCTGTGTTTTTACCTATTTCTAGTTCCTTTTCTTCTCTAAAATATTCAACAATTTTCTCATCTAGGTAGTCTCCACCCTTGTTAATTGTAGCAGAAACAACTATTCCATTTAAGGATATTACAGCCACTTGGCTTGTACCAGCCCCCATATTTATCATCAAAATTCCTCTAGGTTCATCTGGTGATAGGTTCATCCCATAGGCTGCTGCAAGTGACTCATCAACTAAAATAATATCCCTGCTTCCAGCATGAAGGGCAGCATCTTCTACAGCCCTTTTTTGGATATCGGTAATTCCTGATGGGACAACTATCACTACCCTTGGTTGGATTAGACTAAACCCAACATTAACTTTATCAAAAAAATAATTTAGCATGGCTTCGGTTAAGTTAAAATCAGTTATAACTCCGTTTTTGATAGGTTTTACCACTTGAATATCATCGTGGGTTTTTCCAAGCATATCCTTGGCCTGTTGACCAACTGCTTCAACCTTGGTGTGATTTTCATCAAGAACTAAACTTGATGGCTCGTTAATTATTAGGCCCTCGCCTTTTTTATATACTAAAATATTGCTAGTGCCAAGGTCTATGGCAAAATCAGTAGCAATCATTTGAAATTTCATCCTAAACTCCTATATATAATTATCTTTTTTTAAACTAACATAAGTGCCATGACCGATAATTAGATGGTCAAGCACATTAATATCAAGGATTTCTCCTGCGTTTATGAGCCTATGGGTTATAAGCAAATCCGCCCTTGAAGGACTAGGATTTCCAGAAGGGTGGTTATGGGCAAGAATTATAGCCTTGGCTGACTTTTTTATTGCCGTCTTAAAAACCTCTCTAGGGTTCACTATGGAAGATGATAAATCACCAATCGAAATAAGTTCTTTAGAAATTACTTGATTCTTATTATCTAGTAAAATTACGTAAAAATGTTCCCTATCTTTTAAGCAGAGGGTATCTTTAATAAATTCATACGCTGCTTCGTTTGAGCTTATCTGATATTTTTCCTTATTTAATATACTTTCCTTAATTCTTTTTCCTAATTGCAGGCTTGCTATAATTTTAGATGCTTTCGCTTCTTTTATTCCCTTTATTTTTGTTAGCTCTTCGACCTCTATTTCAAGGAGAGCTTCTTCGCTAAAGGTGTTTAAAATTTCCTCCGCAAGTTCAATAGCATTTTTCTTATCAGTGCCTGTAGATATAATAATAGCTAAAAGTTCCTTTTCGCTTAGGCTATCGTGACCCAGTTTTATCAGTTTTTCTCTAGGTCTATCTATTAATTTCATATCCTTGATTGTTTGGTTCATTTAAACATTTTCTCCGATGTTTATTTTTTTCATATGCTTTATAATGAAATTTGAAGAAAGACCTACAAAAAATCCACTAAAGGTGCCTACTAGGACTAGAGCAGGAAAATACGTGAACATTTTAATATTATCCATAATTATTGTAGATACTATAATCTGACCTAAGTTATGGGCGAAGGCTCCGATTTCGCTTACTCCAATAAAAGAAAACAAACGATCATGGTATCTTAAAGCGATATCCATCGCTATTGATGACAAAATAGCCCCTGCTGCTGAGTAGAAAAATGAAGTCACAGCTCCAGTTATCAAAACAAGCATAAAACTTTTTAATAATGCAATAGTAAGACTTGCCTTAAAGCCATAAAAATAAAGACTTACTAGTATTATTATATTTGAAAGTCCAAGTTTTGCACCTGGTATAGGTACAGGAACCGGAATTTGCAATTCAATAAGTGATATTATTAGGGCAAGGGCTACTAAAAGTGCCATATTGGTTAAATCTTTAATATTTTTCCCCATTAGTTCACCACCTTATCTATCGCGTCTTCATCTTTTTTCTTATCTCCGTGACTTTCTAATTCCAGATACAACCTATGTGGTAGACAAATTATAGTCTGCCCTTCCTTTTCTATTGGATGCATATGGGTACAAATTTGATCTTGACAATCAGCTTTCTTAATATAGGCTTTTTTATCTTTAATTACGATAGTATTGTAATGCCCACCGTAATTTACTGTATATTCTGTATCCTTATCCATCGGAAGTTTTTTAATAACTTTACCATCTTGTTCTACTACCAACATGTCACCCTTGTAGTTTGAACTCGCTTTATAAATTGCAAAGTTTAGGCCAAAACTTAATACAATTAAGCCCACTATTACAATTATATCTCCTTTTTTTATTTTCATACATACCTCTATATTCTATCAATATATTTTAATATTTAATCATGGATATATTATATGGTTTTTAGTCAATAAAAAAAGACCCCGAAGGGTCTTCCATGATATTTTATTCAAATATTGTTATACATTTGTTTGGACATTTTTCAGCAGCTGTTTTTAGTAGTTCTTCGTCTACTTCTTCTAAATTAACAGCTTTTGATAAGAAATTGTCCATTTCAAAAGCTTCTGGATAGGTTTTAGCACAAATTGTACAACCTATACAAGAATTCTTGCACTTACTTCTTGCGTCTTTGCCCTTATCATGAGATGAGCAAAGAACAGCTTGTTTTTGTTTATATGGTACAAGCTCGATAATATTTTTAGGACATACGTCCACACACTTGCCGCAGGCAACACATTTTGCTCTATCGACTTTTGCTACGCCATCAACTATATGAATTGCATCGAATGGACAAGCCTTTTCGCAAGTACCGCAACCTATACATCCGTAATCGCAAGCTTTTTTACCACCAAATAATGCTATTTGTGCCCTACAATCTTCAAGACCTTGGTATTTGTATTGGTCACTTGCAGCTTCACAAGTTCCATTACAATTAACAAGGGCTACCTTTCTATCATCTGCACCTGTGGCTTCTACTCCCATAGCACTAGCTACTGCTGCTGTTACGCTTGCTCCACCTATGGCACAGCCATTTACTGGAGCTTCACCTTTTGCGATTGCCTCTGCTAGACCATCACAACCAGGATAACCACAAGCACCACAGTTAGCGCCAGGAAGGGCATCTCTAACTGCTGCTTCTTTTACTGATTTTTCAACGTGGAATTTTTGTGAAATAAAGCCAAGAGCTATCGCAAAGATAAAGCCCATTATAGCAAGGATTGCTACCGGCAATAATAAATTTTGCATTCTAACCTCCTATGCTAAACCTGCAAAGCCCATGAAGGCTATAGCCATTAGACCTAGGGTTATAAGAGAGATTGGTGCTCCCTTAAATGACTCAGGTATCTTGTTATATTCAATTTTTTCTCTTAAGTAAGCAAGTATCATAATTGCTATCATAAAACCAATTGATGCTGCAAAGGCATAAACTGTTGATTCTACAAGGTTATATGATAAATCAATTGCTTTTATAGCTACACCTAAAACAACGCAGTTTGTAGTAATAAGTGGAAGATAAACACCAAGGGCTCCATAAAGAGCTGGCATTGATTTTTTCATTACTGTTTCTACTGATTGTACTAGAGTCGCTATTACCAAGATAAAGACAACCGTCTGCAAGTATTGGACATTAAAAACATCTAGTATGTAGTGTTGGATAAACCATGTTATTACTGTTGCAAGTACTATTACAAAGATTACCGCATAGCCCATTCCTCTTGCTGTTTCAACCTTACTTGTAACACCAAGGGTTGGACAGATACCTAAGAATTGTCCTAGTACGTAGTTTGATACAAATATAGTTGCTATTATAATTTTAAATAAGTCTGCCATAATAACTCCTAATCAACTTTCTTTTTTCTACTCATTATAGCATGGAAGGCTCCAAATATAAGACCTAAAACTATAAATGATGATGCTGGTTGTAGCATGAATCCTATAGTGTATTCTTCTGGAATTATTCCAATGCCAAAAAGTGTTCCAGATCCTAATAACTCTCTAAAGAAAGCTAGGATTGATATAGCTATGGTATAACCTAAACCTTGGCTTATACCATCTACGATTGATGGAATTGGTCCGTTTTGACTAGCAAAACCTTCAGCACGGGCAAGGATTATACAGTTTACTACGATTAGTGGGATAAAGATACCCAAGCTCTTATCTAAAGCAGGTGCATAAGCTTTTATTAGCATTTGTACTATAGTTACGAATCCTGCTATTACTACGATAAATGATGGGATTCTTATCTCATCTGATATAAAGTTACGAAGTAATGAAATAACTAGGTTACTCATTACAAGTACGAATGTTACAGATACACCCATACCAACAGCATTTGTAAGTGATGAAGATATGGCTAAAACTGAACACATACCAACCATCTGTACTAGGACAGGGTTGTTTTTAAATATACCGTCGGTAAATATTTTGCCGTAATTTACCTTTGGTTTTTTATCTTTTTGTTTTTCCATGATATCTCCTATTCTAAGCTAGAAAGCACTTCTCTGGCGTCGTTTATACCTCTAAGAATAGTGGTAGTAGAAATTGTAGCACCTGATATGCCTACTATTTCGTTTTCTCCGCCGGCTTCACTTGCTTTTACTTCCTTATCCATATTTACTCCAACCATTCCTTCTTTGAAGAAATCTTCTTCCATCTGTTGGCCAAAGCCTGCAGATTCTGAATGATTTAGTGGAGCAAATCCTGTAATATTGTGGTCTTTATCAACACCTATTAGAAATTCAATATCGCCACCATATCCACCTGGAGATAGGATTTGGAATACGTAACCATCATCTGCTTTGTATACAGCTTCTACAGTGTCAGGTTTTTCTACATCAACTTCTTCATAATTATCTGCTTCGTATACAACTGATAAAGCTTGTTTTAATTCCTCTTGTTGACGAGCTTCGATTATTGGTTGAGTCTTGCTGTTTGTAAAGGCAAGGGCTAGGGCTGTCACTGAGGTTATAAGAAGTAATTTAAAACCTAATTTTAAACTATTATTCATTTTTCGCTCCTTTTTTTACCTTGGCCTTACCAAAGATTCTATCTCTAGTGTGTTGTTCAATAACTGGAACTAAGAGGTTCATTAATAAGATTGAATAAGATACGCCTTCTGGATATCCACCCCAAAGTCTTATTACTGCAGTTATAAATCCACAGCCAAATCCAAACACAATTTGTCCTTTTGGTGTAATTGGTGCAGTTGTATAGTCTGTTGCCATAAAGAATGCACCAAGAATTAGACCGCCTGATAGGATGTTTTTAATTATGTAATCCATATCTACTTTTTCGCCAAATATTGCAAGCATTACAGTAGTTGTCAAGATAAATACTAAAGGAATTCTTATGTGAATTACTTTTCTAACAAGTAGGTAGCAAGCTCCGATTAATAAAGCTAGTGCACTTATTTCACCAAGACATCCTGGTACATGACCTATAAATAAGTCCATAATTGTGTAAGCTTTTGGATCAGATAATGGTGTTGCTGCACTTACCATTGATACATCACTAACTGTTTTTAGTGTGGCTACTCTTTCTGTTGGGACAAAATTTGTCATTGTGCTTGTCCATGATGCCATCAAAAATGCTCTTGCTGCAAGAGCTGGGTTTACGATATTTTGTCCTATTCCACCATAAAGCATCTTACAGATTACGATAGCAAATACTGCACCAATCACAAGTTGCCATACTGGAAGTGTAAATGGTACGTTATAGGCAAGTAAGATACCTGTTACAACTGCTGATAAATCCTTGATTGTATTATCTTTTTTTATACATTTATTAAATACAGTTTCAGCTAAAACACATGTTATTACAGATGCCAAGATAAGAACTAAAGCTCTATAACCAAAGTAGTATACAGATACAGCCCCTGCTGGTAATAGTGCGATGATGACATCGAGCATGTCATTTTTGACTGTTCTCTTACTTCTTATATGTGGAGAAGCTGTTACTAATAATTGTTTATTATTTTCCATATTTCCCCCTATTTTCCTGCCTGTCTTATTTGTCTCTTAGCAAACTTGATAGCTTCAACTAGTGGTCTTCTAGCTGGACAAACAAATGAGCAAGATCCACACTCAATACAATCTAGTGCACCTTCTTCATCTGCCTTTTCAAACCTGCCATCTAGTGCGTGTTTATGAATATAGTTTGGTAGTAAGAATACTGGACATACGCTTACACATCTACCACATCTGATACATGGTGATGGATCTTCTATAAGAGCATCTTCACTATCAAATACTAAGATACAATTTGTAGCTTTTTCTACTGGTTTTGTTAGGTCAGGTTGAGCAATACCACACATTGGTCCGCCATTTATAACCTTGGCAATTTCTTCTGCTCCACCAGCTTCTTCGATTAAGTCGTTAAAACTTGTTCCAATTCTTACAACCATGTTTTGTGGGTTTTTAACAGTCTTACCTGTTACTGTAAGAATTCTTTCGTAGAGAGGTTTTCCCATGTATAGAGCTTCATAAATAGCGTTTACTGTAGAAACGTTAGATACAACAGCGCCCACATCCATTGGTAGACCACCTGATGGAACTTCTCTTTTAAGTATTGCGTTTATTAATCTTTTTTCATCACCTTGTGGGTATTTTGTTTCAAGGCTTATTACTTTAATATTTGCATCAAAATTATTTGTCTTAGCAAACTCTTCTAAAGCTTCTGTCATTGTTTTATAAGCTTCTGGCTTATTATTTTCTATAGCTATTACACCGTCTTTAGCATTTACTGCTTTTAGTATTTGGATGAGTCCTTTTATAATATGTAAAGGATAATTTTTCATTATGTAATCATCACAAGTTATGTATGGTTCACATTCTGCACCATTTACTATTACAGTATCAACTGGTTTATTTGGTGAATATTTTATGTGGGCTGGGAAAGCCGCACCACCCATACCAACTATTCCAGCTTCTTTAACCTTAGCTACAATTTCTTCTGGGCTTAAGTTTACGTTTTCAACCTCAGTATATTCGACATTTTGGTCGAAGCCCTCTGTATCGATAACTACTGCCTTAGCATTCTTGCCTGATGCAGTTTGAATATCAATAACATCTGTCACTACTCCTGCTACTGAGGAGTGGATATTTGCTGAGAAGTTACCTACTGCAGAACCTATTAAATCTCCTACAGCAACTTCGTCTTTTTTCTTAACATTACATTTGCTTGGCGCACCAATGTGTTGGGTGAGTGGAATAGTTACAAGCTTTGGAATATTTGCAATATGAAGACTGCTGTTTTCTGAAAGCTCTTTGTATTCTTCCATCTTAACACCATGGGCAAATGTCACAGTATTAGCTGCCATAAATATCTCCTTCTTTAAAAAATTTCTTCCCGATACTTCTATTATAAATTATATCGGGAAATTTCTCAATGGTTTATTTAAGATTTGCTAAAATATCTTCAATAAATACCATAAAGTTATCAAAGGCCAATTGTTTTAAATCAGCCATTCTCTTTTCACTAGGCAAACCGTTTTTACAAAATTTCTTATAAACATCATAATTTGCGTCAATTTTTGTTACGTATTGCCTAGTTTCCTCAAATGGAATATTTTGAGTATTTGGATCAACAGGATCAATTAACCCCTCATCTATCCATTTGTCGACATTGCCAACACCGCCATTATAGGCTGCTAGGGCTAAGTCTCTATTATTATAATACCTATAAAGGTAGTCATAATAGGCTATTCCTAAATCAAGGTTATATTCAACATCAGATAATTTATCTGGGTAGAATTCCTTATTAGTCAAGTCTGCTGCATGGCTTGCTGTTTCATCAAGAAGTTGCATTAGACCTTGGGCACCTTGGTCACTTTTTGCATCTTTATTGTAGTCTGATTCAACTTTGATAATTGACGCTGTGAGCAAGGGATCTACGTTATACTTTTCTGAATATTCGTATATCTCTTCTTGGTAATTTATCTTGCTTCTAGATGTTTGATAGGCTATAGATAGATAGCATACCACAAACAAGATTAAAATTGCTAAAAGGATAAAACCTATTAGTTTTCCAATCCACTTAATTACTTTCATAAATGTTCTCCATTCTTAGGATTTTTTCTATTTTCTCTTTTAAATCTTCAAGGCTAGAATTATTTTCTATTATAATTTCTTTGGTATCTCTAGGCCCCATCAAAGATTCTTGATTTCTTATTTTGGATTCAGCATAAAATTTACCAATCTCATCTCGTTTCGCAAGTCTTTCTGCCTGAATTTCCTTATCAGCTTCTACAAACAAAACCAAATCAGCAGGAAATTTTACATCCATTTGGTAAAATAAAGGAATTTCGATAAAAACATTTTTATCATGAGAACTTTCTACTTCCCTTTCAATCTCTCTTACAATTATTGGATGGGTTATAGAATTTAACCTTTTCATCAAATCGGGTGCAGAAAATATCATCCTCGCAAGATGTTTTTTGTCAAGGATATTTCCATCAAAAGCTTTCCTAAAAAAAGGATCAGCTTTAATGGCTTCGTAATTTTCCCCACCTTCTTCTAAAAGTTTCTTGTTGACTTCATCAGCATTTATTACCTTAAATCCTAATTTTTTTATTATATCGCTTACTGCTGACTTTCCAGAACCAATTGTGCCGGTAATAACAATTTTATTTGGACTCATACATACTTTCTCCAAAACCAATATCTACTAACAAGTCTACCTTGAGATTTGCTGCATTTTCCATACATTCTTTGAGGATTTCTTTCGCTTTTTCTTTATCCTTTTCGCTTGATTCTATGATTATTTCATCGTGAATCTGGAGGATTATATTTGCGTCAAGGCATGCTTGTTTAAGTTTGTTATAGGTATCTATCATCGCTATTTTTATTATATCAGCTGCTGTACCTTGGATTGGTGTATTTAATGCCACCCTTTCCCCAAAACTTCTCACGTTGAAGTTTCTTGAAGATATTTCTGGTATATACCTACGCCTTTTAAATAAAGTCTCTATATAGCCTTGTTTTTTTGCAAGTTTTACTACCTCATCCATATATTCCTTAATTTGTGGGTAAGATTTTTTATATTTATCTATATATTCTTTTGCCCTTTTCCTTGGAATATTAAGATTCTGTGACAGGCCGTAGTCACTTATACCATATATTATACCAAAATTTACCGCCTTGGCTTCTGATCTTTGAAGTTTTGTAACTTCTTCTAATGGTGTATGGAAAACCTCAGATGCAGTTTGGCTGTGGATATCAATCCCATTGTTAAAAGCGTCCTGCATATTTTTATCATCTGAAAGACTTGCTAAGATTCTAAGTTCAATTTGTGAATAATCGGCATCTATTAAAACCTTGCCTTTATCTGCCTTAAAAGCCTTTCTGATTGCCCTTCCCTCGTCAGTTTTAATTGGCAAATTTTGAAGGTTTGGCTCTTGGCTTGATAGTCTACCAGTTGATGCTATATTTTGCCTGAAGGTTGACCTGATTCTGCCGTCTTCATCAATAGAATTTTCAAGCCCTTCTATATAAGTAGAACGAAGTTTGTAGACTTCCCTATATCTTTCAATTTTTTCTATGATTGGATGTTTATCTCTTAATTTATCAAGAACTTTTGCATCTGTTGAAAAACCAGTTTTAGTTTTCTTTATAACAGGAAGTTCTAAATCCTTAAACAAAACCTCTCCTAATTGCTTAGGAGAATTTATATTAAATTCACTACCAGCAAGGTCGTAAATTTCCTCAGTAATTTCAGCTATTTGCTTATCAAGGTCAGCTTTTAATTCCTCTAAAATTTCCTTATCAGTGCCAAAACCAAGTATTTCCATAGAAGCTAAAACTTTTGCAAGTTTTTTCTCAATATTTTCATAAAGATCAACCATTTTATATTCATAAAGATTTTTAAGTACCTTATCTTTAGCGTCTTCTATAGCATTTACCTTACTTGCCAAAAGTTTTGCAAGATCATCTTGGTTAACATCTTTATATTTTTTAGTCCTTGCTCCTTTTCCAATTAATACCTCGTCACTATCAAGTTCATAGGTCAAATAGGACTGGCTTAGGAGTTTAAAATCATAAGAAGATCTAGACGGGTCGATTAAATAATGCATAAGCATTATATCATCATAAGCTCCACCCAAATCAATCCCAAGCTTATCCAAAAGGACAATTTCCTCTTTGATGTCAAAGGAAACCTTGTTTATCTCTTCATTCTCAAAAATCTCTTTTAAATCCTTTATTTTCTGAGACTCAACTATAAAAGTATCAGTATCCTTAGTCTTTATTCCAAGACGGTAAATTTCTGAATGTATATAATTTTCCCCATCGTAAAGTGATTTGAAGAATATTTCCTTAGTCTTCTTAGCTGATTTAATTAATTCCTCTAAAGCATCCGTTTCCTTATAAGAAAAGTCTTTGACTTCGGTTTCTGAAACGCTGCCATCAAGCTCTTCCAAAAATTTATTGAAATTAAGTTTAGAAAATTTCTCCCTAAGTCCATCAATATCAACTTCACCGAGAGCAAGTTCATCATAATCAAACTCTACTGGTGCATGGGTTACAATTGTACCGATTTTCTTGGACATATAGGCAACAGCCTCATTATTCTCAAGATTTTCCTTAGTCTTCTTTCCAGAAATCTCATCAAGATTATCATAAAGATTTTCAATAGAGCCATATCTTCTAATAAAATCTAATGCACGTTTTTCACCAATCCCATCAACACCAGGAATATTATCCGACTTATCTCCCATAAGCCCCTTAACATCTATAAGCTGCTTAGGAGTAATGCCGTATTCTTCTTTAATCTTATCGACAGTATACTCTACAGTATCTGAAACACCTTTTTTAGTAAGGTAAACCAAAATATCATCATCAACAAGTTGGAGGTAATCCCTATCGCCTGTGATAAGCACGGCTTCATCCCCCGCTTCTTTTGCCATCCTGGCATAAGTACCGACTATATCATCCGCCTCAAAACCATCAAGATCAGTGTATTTGACCCCCATAGAATCAAGGACATCCTTTAAAATACCAAACTGATAAGAAAGCTCATTTGGAGTCTTATCCCTATTAGCCTTATAATCAGCATATTCCTCATTTCTAAAAGTCTTAGAAGACCTATCAAAAGCCACCAGGACAAAGTCTGGTTTATATCTATCAAAAGCGTTATTATACATGGTCAAAAAGCCATAAACGCCATTAGTCATAACTCCGTCATTGTTGGATAAATTTGGTAAAGCAAAAAAAGCCCTATAGATCAAACTCGACCCATCAATTAACATAACAGTTTTCTTCATTATATCTCCTTAACTATAAAAATAGTTTTAAAATCCATTCCTACCTTATAGTATAACTTATATTGGAAAATTTTTAAAGAAAAAAGGAAACATATTTCAATGCTTCCATAAAAAATATTTATTAATCTTTGAACTTTTTCTTTATCTTGTCAATATTGTGAATATCTACCCATTCTTCAGAATATCCACAATTAGTGCAAAGATACCTATCAACAGGAACCGCGGACGTTATAGTCATGCCAACCATAATATTATTGCCAGATCCATAAGCTCCAGCGTGGCCAGGCACTTTTATAATGTCACTAGAACCGCATTTTGGACACATATTTGTATTTTTCATAAATTCCTCCTAATAACAAGATACTGGAATGTATTATTCTTTCAAATTATTAGAAAAAGTGAAAAATATTGGAAATATATAACACGGGTAGTATAATGATACTGAGTAAAAGGAAATCAGATTCATACGAATCACTAAAAAAAGACGAGGGCCAACTCGTCTTTTTTTATTTGGGCTAGTTATCACTATTATTAAATCCGTCTAACCACTTGATGAGATAATGAGTAGTTATGCCAACCGCAACGGATACAAAAAAGGAAATCAGTATATCCATACAAACCACCTCCTAACTGTTATCAGTATAGGTGTGATAACATATTTATTATATCATATTAGAATTTTTTTAAATTTAAAATCGAGGTATTAAAGCAAACTTAACCAGCTACTAAAGTCTCCTTTAAGAGGGTATTAAACTATACTTTAAGCAGGGTATTAAACGAGGCTTTATAGATAATAATATAAATATGAATAATATAAAGGTAATATAAGCACACCAAAGAATCATAGCTTTTTAAAAATTTACTATGTTGGTAACTCATTGGTAACAATTTATTTAATCTCTACTTTTGTAATAAGAGAAATCGTTTAAATAGACACAAAAATAGCGCTGGATTTTCCAACGCTTATAAGGTATTTGGTGCCGGTGGTGGGAAATCATTGGGCTTTATTTTTAGTTTTATAATGTGTAATCTAAGCCATTCTTATATTTAAAGATAGGCTGATTTATACCCTTTTTATACCTTTATCAAAGTTTTTTGTACTTATTATGTACTTTTTTCATTGAATTTCTAATGAATCCTTATTCATCATCTCTACCATTTTATCATCGGCCAATGGGTAAAAGTGTGAATAAGTATCGAGAGTTATTGAAGTGTTTTTGTGGCCTAATCTCTTTGAAATCAAGACTATATTTACATTATGATTTATCAAATAACTTGCATGTGAGTGTCTTAGGCCGTGGACGTGGATTCTCTCGATTGGTTTTCTCTTAATCTCATTAGTTTTATTATAAGCCTTAATCTCTTGATTTGCTTTTTCTACCCCTTGTTTGATTCCATTTTCTATGAATCTCTTTTCCCAATCAAATATTAAGTCATCATCTCTAGGATTATATATTTTATTCTTATAATCTCTTAAAATGTTTATTGTTGTATCAGCTAGGGTAATCACTCTTGATTCATAGGTTTTAGTTGGGGTTATAACGTCCCTACCCTTTAATCTTTGAAGAGATGATTCAACCTTTAATGTTTTATTATCAAAATCAATACAAGACCATTTCAAGGCCAATAATTCACCTTTACGGATTCCAGTCCAATATAATATGTTTATGGCCGTCTTAGCCTTTATATCGTCTATGTATTGGTAAATCTCTTTGAACTCTTCTAAAGTCCAAAATCTCATAGGTGGTTTAATCTCGTTTGGTACTTTAGCCTTGCCGACTCTATGGATTGGGTTTTCTTTAAGACCGTAAAACTTAACAGCATGGTTTAGAACTGTTGAAAATTCATTTTGTATTGATTGAATATACTTGCTTGAGAGTCCCTCGTTAATCATTGAGTTTTGCCATTTTCTAATATCTAGGGGTTGTATTTCATCTAATGGGATATTGCCAAAGGTTGGTATAACTCTCTTGTATCTCTCGTTTTTTGTTTGTTGGGTTCTCTCTCTTAATTGGGGGTAATTATCTTTTTTATAAATCTCTAGGAAATCAGCAAAAAGCATATTTGGTTGGCCTTGACTTGCTAGTAAAAAATCACGTTCCCATGCTTGTGCTTCTTTTCTTTTCTCAAATCCCGACTTCTTTTTTTGCTTTATATCTCCCTTATAATCTCTATAGTTAAATTTACAAAACCATGAGCCTGTTTTTTCATCTTTATAGCTAGGCATTATTATTCCTTGCTAGGATTGTTTAAAAGATTTTGTAGGTAGTTAATTGCCTTAAATACTTCAGTATTAGTATTGTTAAAAATCATAATTGTATCATTTAGTTTTTTAAATAGCAGGCGTTCTTTAGCATTGCTAGGCCTTATTTCTTCATCTTTAAAACTTATATAATTATGAATATTTTCCAAACCAAAATAATAAAATAAATACATAACACCATTAATTGTTGACTTTATTTCAATTTCACCGCCCCCGTAATCTTCAACATTCCAACTTATAATCTCTTTTTCTGTCAATTCAATCAGTAGTTTAAGCATTTCCTCTGTTGGCGTGTTTGATTCTTCAATGGTTAATTCTTCAACCGATACCCCCAACACTTGAGCTATTTTTTTTAAATTTTCATCGCTAGGATTGTTTTTCCCTTGTTCTATCAAAGACATAAAAGCCCCAGAAATGCCAACTTTATCCGCAAGTTGTTTTTGGGTAAGCCCCTGTATTTGTCTATACTTTTTTATATTGTCGCTTAGCATATTATCCCTCGTATTCTTTTTTACTTAATATGATTATATAACTTAAGTCCTGACTTGACAAGACTGATTTATTAAGTTATTATATAATTAGTTAAAACTTAAGGAGGTATTTAGTGCAAATTAATTCATTAAAAATCAAAACACTAATGCTAGAAAAAGGCCTAAACAACAAGAGTCTAGCTAAAAAAATGAAATCATCTAGGCAATGGGTCGGGACAATTCTTGACCATGGGCATGCAACATTGAACATGGTCAATAAGATTGCTAAAGCCTTAGAAGTAGACCCAAAAGAGATTGTTAAGTTGGAGGATTAAAAATGTTTGTAAGAGCAAATGACGTCAAAGAGATTCTGAACGTATCTCAAGCGATGGGCTATAAGGTCATACGAACTTTAAATACCGAACTACAAGAAAAAGGATTCTTAACAGTTCAAGGCCGTATTCCTATAGAATATCTTTGCGAGAGATACATGCTTGATGAACAAGAAGTCAAAGACTTTTTGAATAAGGATTAGGGGGTGCAAGTGTATGATGATAAACAAAAATCTAATACAAAAAATGAAGAGATAGAGCAATATATAAAATTACCGATTAGGATTTTAAAAGATAAAAACCTAACTGATAAGCAGAAATTAATATTTGGTTCTATTATTACCTTAGCAGGTAAAACAGGCGTATGCTTTGCTAGTAATTCTTATTTAGCTAAAATTCACGGTTGCGATGAAAGAACGGTAATAAGAACCATTAATAAATTGGTTAAATTATCCTATATTTCAAGAAAACTAATTCATTTAGATTCTGATACTAAAAAAAGAGTGATAAAAAGAGAACTAACAATAAATGATTTTGGTACTGACTCTACCGACAGGGGGTACTGTCTCACGAGTCAGGGGGGTACTGTCTCACGAGTCCAAAAAGGTACTGTCTCAGATGTCACGGATAAACTATATATAGAAACTATAAATATAAATAATAAATATAGTCGAGCAGATGAGAAAAATAAGAAGTTAGTTAGTGAAGTTATTAACTACCTAAACGAAAAATCAGGCAAGAGTTATAAATCGACTACACAAAAGACAATAAGTTTGATTAGTGCTAGGAGCAAAGAGGGCTTTACCCTTGATGATTTTAAAAAGGTCATAGACACAAAGACCCAACAATGGAAATCAAATACCGATATGAACAAATACTTAAGGCCAGAAACCTTATTTGGTACAAAATTTGAATCGTACTTGCAAGAAGACCCCAATATTAACAATAATAATCAATTCCCTAGTAAGAAGAACTATAAACCTGATATTGAAAACGAATTAAAAAAATATGGTAGGTGAGAAATAAACAAAATGAGAAAAAACAATTCAAATACGATTATTAATAATAAATTGATTGATGACTTAATAGAACGAGGAATCAAAGTCAATGATGATAAAGAATTAAGAAAAAGAAAAGCAGAGAAAGAAAAAGAATTAAATGCAGAAATCAGCAAGGCTATTAACTACAACAATAACAAAAGCAAGGTTGAAGCCTTTGCAAATATGCCAAAAGATTCTATTAACTTGACTCTAAACTATGCTAGAAAGAATTGGGAATCACAAGAAATGCCAATGGTCAATAAGGCTATTTCAATAGTTTTGAACTTTGATACAACAGATAAGGGCTTATATATGTATAGCAAAAATTCAAGAACAGGCAAAACTGCCTTAATGGGTGCGACTGCTAGAGCTATATACAATCAAAACAATAAAACCATCTGGTTTGGTAGTGAAGAATTATTTCTTGCAATGGTCAAAGAAACATACAGAGATGATGCCGAACTAAAAGAGGAGCAAGTTATTAAATTTATAGCTAGCCATGATGCTGTTTTCATCGATGAACTAGGACAGAATGACACCGATTGGTCAATAAAAACACTCAAAAGGCTACTAGATGCAATATTGAACAGCGGGGCAATGTTATTTATAACCTCAAATTATAGCCTTGATGACTTAGGTCAGAAATTACTAATCAATCAAAATAAGCCAATGAGCAGAACAGTACAACAGGTACAGGCAAGAATATACGAATTAACAGAGATATTGCAATTTGGAGAAAAAAGCTATTTTAAAAGCAAAAAGCTAGTAGACTAAAATCTACTAGCTTAGCATAGTGAAAATTAATATAAACAATATGAGGTATTAATATTATACCCTAATTATATTAAAATTCTTAAAATTTGATACCTATTCAAAGAGTAAATCATTTATTAATAAGGAATACTTAACTAGGTATGTTAAATCTCTTAGAACGTAAAATAAGAGCTTAAAATAAAATCAAAGTGAGGTAATAAAAATATGGATACAAAACAACTTGAAGAAATGGCAGACAAATTACAGAATGAAGCCTATAACCTATCTAAATCTATCGATGCTTTATTGTATAAGGTTATCCCAACCGATACAGATTCAGAAAACGACTACACCATAGGGCTTTTAAATGTGGTATCTAACCAGTCAAAATTGGTTACAGATATGGCCACAAACTTAAGCATGAGTTTTACAAAATAGTTATATAGATTAACACCCCCTATTCACTTATAAACCATATCAAAATATGGTATGATTAAATAAATTAATAAGGGGGCCAACTTTAATAACGGTATAAAAGACTTAATAAAGCTTAGAGATAGAAAAAGATGCGACACAGTAAAGGCAATTTTAGAAGCCTATGATATTAATTTAAGATTAATCGATGAATACCAAAAAGAGATTGAAGAAAAAAAGGAAAATATAAACTATTTAAGATCTAGCTTAAGTAATGCAAACGAGGTTAAAGGGTCGGGCATGGCCAAAGATGATATTTTGATAAGAGATATTGACAAAATCACAGACCTAAAAAACGAGATAAAAATAATCAAAAAAGAGAATCAGCAAGTTAAAAATGCAATTAATAGCATAGATGACCCCATAGCTAAATTAATCATAATGAGAATATGGGTAAAAAATATCGATTCAATGAGAAGTTTAGCAACCACCCTAAACTTATCCCATACAATGATTTGGAGAAAATCAGACACCGCCCTATTAAGCCTATACAAAAAACTTATTAAATAATTTTATTGATGCTAGCCCCAAGATGAAATTCTAGGGGCTTTTATAATGGGTTAATGTTACACATGAATATATTAAAAATAATCAAAATTTATAGGGCAAGTTCAAACTAAACTTAATAAGCATATAATAAAATATATGCCTACAAAATTAAAGAGCCTTAAAACGCAAAATACGAGACTGATTGTTTGATAATTTTAAGAAAATCAAGATATATCAGAAAACCTTAGCAAATCTAAGCATATTTGCTAACAAATGCTAACATATTACTAACTTTTCATAACCTTATAAAACCTTAACAATTCTTAACATATTATCATAAAAAATAACGGAAAATATAGGACAAAAAACCTCACAAAACCTCACATAAAAACCTGACAAAACCTGACATATTTTTCAAATTGTTAGAGATTGTTAGTATAAAAATCTAAGATGATATAAAAATAACAAATACTTATCATAAAAATCGTTGGAAAATGTTGGTATAAAAGCCTATGTTGATAAAATACTAACAATTCTTAACATAAATCATAGACAGAAAACCTGTTAAGACCTGTTATAAAAAACCTACAAAAACCTACATAATTTTCAGAAACATTTAAAATAAACAAAGCACATGGCGCAACCCAAAGGAAAATCCTTTTAAGGGGTCACGTATGTGCTTTGTTATTAATAATAATGTACCTTAGAATTTAAAACGAACAAGAAAAATAGAGATACTAACTCACTCCCCCACAAATGCGGAAGGTGGAAAGTATCTCTAATGATTATTAATATACCATTTATTACTAAGAAAACCTAACATAACTTAACATAAAACATAGGAGATATTGAGCAATCATGAGCAAAAGAGATTATAGGATAAGTCAAAAAAAGTACAACAAATCGGTTGAACTACTAATCGAGGGCAACATGTCATATACTGACATTGCTAAACAGGTAGGAATATCAAGAAATACTCTTAAGAGAATAAGAGATGATGAAGATACAGCTAAACTTATTCAAAGTATGGCAAGTAATGACTTGAAGATAGCAGTATCTAAAGCAGGTAAGACCCTTATTGAATTACTAGATGCCGAAAGCGAGACAGTAAGGCTACAAAGTGCAAGGCATATATTAGAACTAGGCGGTATTCAAGTAAAAGACGACATGACAAGTCTAATTGATAAAGTAATCATCATTGATGATATTTAGGATAAGGCCACGATCTTAAAATACTACAAAATACTACTTGTATTTCATTAATATTATTTGATAAGGTCAAGTTTAATATTAGTATGTTTTTCTCAAAGTCTTATAAATACTAGGATTCTCTAGGAAATGAAGCACAAGAAAAGGGGTTGAAACTTGATAAAAATTGACCCCCTACCTCATTACTAATGACCCCGATAAATAACGGATTAACCTATTAATAAACTAGTAAGAATTTACAAGGGTAGTCAGCACTAATGACACCCTTAATACGATCTAAGTTTAAGTTAGCTCGCATATTGGGATTTGAGCACATTATCGAGCTTTACTCTACAATATCGCCAATCGCTTGGCGATTAGGCAAATTTCCAAGCGTGTGGAAATATTAAATATAATTTTGTCGGTAGTACCGACACGGGGAGGTAATAGGGGTGAACGATTCGTTCGGCCAGCCACTAATACCAACACAAGGGTAATTGATTTCGTGACTCCTACATTTATGACCTCATTATAAATGAGTGCATTAAATTTGGTTTATACTAATCTATGACAGTACAAAAAGTACTATCACAAGTTTATATTATCGGACACTATGGAGTCCTAAAAAAGGACATCATCAATCTATTAAAACATGGGGTAACAAAACGGTACCCCATACCCCACTAAGTCAAGATATATATTATATGACCACTAACGTAGGACGCCCCGAAACAGGGCATCATCTCTTAATAATTAAAATAAGCTATAAGGGAGTCGCTAGTATCTACCCCCCTATTAAATAAGTATAGGCTCAAGTACCAAAAAAGTAGTCGAGCCAATACCTAAATAACAAAATAAATGACGCCGTCCATAGTACTGACGGTGTCTATTTTTATAAAAAGATAAAGGCATGGGGTCGGTAGTACCGACGGCATCTATTAAAACATACCTGACGTATCAAATCACTACGTCAGCTATTAAGTTTTGAATAAAATAATACAAGCTAACAGCAAAGATAAGAGATTTAGCCATATAAATGTATACATAACTTTTTTCAAAGCCTTAAAACTCAAAATAGAGGGACGGAAAAAAATCAAACTTGATATGATTTACTGATAAGTTGGTTTTGTTGTATAATATACAAAAATGATGAACGTTGAAAATAAGCCAATTAATTTTCATAAAGGCTTAAATTATTGCACAAAACTCTGATTTTGTGTAATGATTAACAGTTTTTTAGAATCAAAATGTATATATACAACGATTATAAATATTAAGGATTAATGATGAAAAGTTACAAAAGCAATGATGAATTATTTAAAGAATATAAAATCAATAGAGATTATAAACTTAGAAATCAAATTGCTTTAAATAATAAAAAGCTTATATACCCTATCATCAACAAGCTTTTTATAGTCGGCATAAATGATTATGAAGAATTAGAGCAAGAAGCATTCATCGCCCTACTCAAAGCAGTAGAAGACTTCAATCCCGATTTGGGATATCAATTTTCTACATACGCAAATAAGTGCTTATTAAAAATCTTAAGAGAAAAGCTCGACTATAACAAGGAGATCTCATTGAATCAACCTTTAAAAACTAGCGATGATGAAAACATAGACTTAATTGATACATTGCTAGATGAATCAGTAGACATCAACCAAGAAGTTGAAGCAAAAATCCTTATAGAAAAAATAAAAGATATAGTAAGCGAAAAGGATTTTCAAGTATTAGAATTATTATATATTTATAACTTGCCTATGGTTAAAGTTGGCATGATGCTAGGCAAGAGCAAACAGGCTGTCCATAAGCAAAAAAATAGAGCGATTAAGATAATTTTTTCAAGAAAAGAATTTAATGCCTACATAGAAAAAAAGAGATTTATAAAACACTAATATTAAATGAATAATAAGAGATTTTGCCGAATATATTCATTCTTTAGAAAAAGCCTAAAAATTAATATGTACTTTTTATGTACTCCTAAAAAAATAAACGTTGAAAAACCAACGCTTATAGTGTATTTGGTGCCGGTGGTGGGACTCGAACCCACACGCCCCGGAGGACAACAGATTTTGAGTCTATCTCGTCTGCCAATTCCGACACACCGGCATAAATGCTTACCGATTTATTATATCACAATTTATGCCCAATGTAAATTATATTTTTCTTTTAGCTTTCTATATTTAGGAGATTCGTATATTTTTATTGCCAAAAGTCCTATAATTATCCCAAAAACAGCTCCAGCTAGAACATCTGTAGGAAAATGCACGTAAAGGTAGAGCCTTGATAGAGCTATCAATACTGCTAAGACGTCAGTAAAAACAACAAGAGGTTTATTTTTATTTAACATAGTTACTATTGTTGCAAAGGAAAAGGCGTAGGATGTGTGACCTGATGGGAAGGAATTATCTGATAGTTTATGAACCAAAAGGTCAGTAAAGCTTGCCACTTCATATGGTCTTGGCCTGGCTACAAGATTTTTCACTAAGATATTTACTAACAAAACATTTAAAATAAAGGCTAGTACCATTATTTTTCCTTGTTTTTTTAATTCTTTAGTCGATAGGAATATAAAGATAAAGGCTATCCAAATTAGCGATAAATTGCCCGCAGATGAGATTGTAACCATGAACTTATCTAGCGGTGTATTTCTTATATTTTGAATTGCATTTAGTATATCAATTTCGATTTTTCCCATTAATTAACTCCTGTGTTTGCAATTTCTAATGTCATATCATGAGCCTGTTTTATCCTTGCTCTTTGATTTTCATTTACTAAGTCATAATACTTGCCGCCTTCTAGAAAGTCCTCTGTGAGGTGGTTTTTGATGCTTATACCGTAATCATTGTAGTAGGCGCCTACCCATATTGGATGGAAGGTAACATCAGAAATCTTTTTGTTTCCACTGGTGAGGTCTTTTTCAAGGTCAATCTCAAGTGCTAGAGAGTGTTCTACTCTTATGTCGTTATTATTTTCATAATTTTGGTAGGAGATGAAATTACCTAGCGCGTAGGCTATGAGTCCTTCTCTGCCGTCACTAGCTTCGTATAGCTCAACTGGTTCTACAACGTGAGGGTGGTTTCCTATTACTAAGTCTGCTCCCCATTCTATCATATTTCTTCCTAGTCTTATTTGTTCTTCATTTGGCATAGATTGGTATTCGATGCCCCAATGAGGATATACTACAATAAAGTCAGCTCCAGAAGCCTTGGCTCTTTTGATATCTTTTTTTATTTGTTCTTCATCTGATAAGTAGGCGAGATTTTCTACTTCTTCTCTTGGAATAACTAAATTTTCCCTACCATTGCAGCCATAAGTATATGCTAAAAAAGCAAATTTTATCCCCTTTGCTTCTTTGTATAATATTCTTTCTGTTTTATCTTTAAAAGATCCTACATAGTCAAGCCCTGCTTCTTTCGCAGCATCCATTGTTGACAAAACTCCCTCTAGCTCTGTATCCATGGAGTGGTTGTTTGCAGTCGATACTATATCAAATCCTGTTTCTTTTAGATCTCTAAGATAAGCCTCTGGTGCATTAAATCTAGGAAATCCTGCATAGGGAAGGTTTGGATTTGTGGTTGTTTCGTAATTTCCAATAGCTATATCGGAGTCTTCTATAAATTCCTTTAGATAGGTGAATTGATCTGTAAAATCATAGTCTCCTCCGCCTTTATTTTGGGCATATTGGATTTGTACCATATGGGCCATTATATCTCCAAAGGCTTTAATTTTTACTTTTTTTATTTGTGGTTTTTTCTTCTCTTCTTTTGCTATTTCCTCTTTAGCTCTTTCTTCTAGAGCCTTTTGGTCTATTTTAGCCTCAGCATCTTCTTTTAGTTCATTTTTCTTTGCTTCTTTAAGAATTTTTTCCTTTTCTCTTTCTTCAGCTAGTCTCTTTTCTTCTTCTTTATTTTTTTGATAAGTTTCGAGTCTAGAAATTAAACCTGCAACATCAGTTATTGATGGTTCTTCGCTTTTATTATTATTTGAACAAGCCGAAATAGTAAAAACCATTACAAGGCTTAGTATAATTGATAAATATTTCCTTTTCATAAACGCTCCTCATTTATATATTCTATGCTATTTATACTATTATTCATCTTTTCTTAATAAAAGAATGAAAGATTTTATAAAAATCATATAATTATATATGTTGAAGGAGACAATATGAGTTTTAATGATCAATTTGACATAGAAATAAAAGAAATAGACGAAGATAATTTAATTTTACGATGCAAGGCAGAAAAAGATTTTTATAATGAAATAAATGCTATCCATGGCGGAGTGATAATGACCCTAGCTGATGACGCTTCAGGTTTTATTGCATCTGCAAAAAAATATACCGCCCCAACCCTATCAATGACTACACATTTTTTAAGACCTCTTATGGATACAAAATACATTTACGCCAAAGCCAAAGTTATTAAAAGAGGTTCAAGGATAATTACTGTAGACTGCGAAGTTTATGGCGATAATGAGAAAATTGCAGCTATTACAAGAACTGAATTTGCTATAATAAATTCAAATTTAGAAAAAAGTACAAGCGGCGATATGGCATATTCAAAAGGTAAGTATAAGAAGTTTTAATACTTTAAAAAATAAAGGATAAATAGGATTAATATGAGAAAGATTTTATTTATTATAAATTCAAAGGCTGGTAAAACAGAATTTGATATAAGAAAAGAAGATATAGAGGAAACTTTTAGACGAGCGGGCAGACTGTCAGAAATAGAAGTAGTTTATACAAAATATAAAAATCACACAAAGTTTTTGATAGATGCCTTTGATAGTCTCGATTATGATGAAAAAATCGTAATAATTTGTGGTGGCGATGGTTCTTTAAATGAACTTGTAAATGTGGCCTACGGCAAAAACATGACATTAGGTTTAATACCAACAGGCACAGGTAATGACTTTGCCAAAAACTTTGATTATAGTAATTTCAATTTAAAATCTCTTTTAAATTTTAAAACAAAAAAAATTGACTTAATTAAAGTCAACGATTTTTATTCTATAAATGTAACAAGCCTAGGTTTTGACACCCAGGTTTTAAAAAGGGCCTACGATTACCTTGATAAAAACCCAAAACTTGGAAAAAAAGCCTACGCTTTGTCGGTACTTAATAGCCTTAATAAAATAAATTGTGAGAATTTGGAGCTAAAACTAAAGCTAATAGATGGATCAAATTTTGAAATAAAGGGCGATTACCTTATTTCAGCCTTGTGTAATGGTGGATTTTATGGATCTGGCTTTAATCCTGCGCCACAGGCAAAGATAGATGATGGATATCTAAATTTACTTTTGGCAAGTAAAATTCCCCTAATAAGATTTATCCCACTTATAAAAAAATATAAGGAGGGTCGCCACAAGGAAAGTAAGTATATTAATGAAATCAAGGTTAAATCAGGAACTATAAAATCTAAAAATAAATTTATAGCCAATGCTGATGGAGAAATTTTTGAAACAAAGGAAATTAGATTCGAAGTTTTACCAAAGGCGTTAAATTGGGTTATTTTCAAGTAAATATTGTATTTTTTAAGAAACTGATCCTTGTAAAAAATTAGGGTCAGTTTTTTGCTTGAATTTTTAGATAACTTATAAGCTAGATGGACTACAGAAATTTCAAACAAGAACATCTGTAATTTAGCACTCTATAAAAAATTCCATGGACTTTCTTAAAATCCATGGAATAAATTTCTTTATACAATAAAGTTTATCAAGAGGTAAATTAATCAAGCTCTTTTTTATTTGTCTTAATCTTAACTATTAAAATTGCCACTAGGACAAGACCTATTAAGCCTCCTAGTATATAAGTAATTTCAAAATTTAGGGCTTTATTTTCAACCTTAAAACCTTCTGGAATGATTGATTCTTGGGCAAGAACAACTGTTCCTCCCTCATTTCTTGATGGGATTGTTAGACTAATTTTGCCAGTCTTATTTTTTATTTTTGCCTTACCATAGAGGTCAAGCATTTTTTCGGATGTATCAAAGTCAAAACTTATTTCTTTGGCCTCTTCACTTGTATTTAGACCTACCAAAACTTTTTTGTCTCCATAGGATCTTTGAAATATCGATACTTCATCATCCATATATAGATTATCCCTATCTCCCTTGGCAAAAACATCTGCAAAGGCATTTCTTATTTTTAACATTTTCTTATAATGGTCTAAGATTTCATTGTTTTCGATCTTATCCCAATCAAAGTCATACCTATTTTCGCTATAAATACCCTTATCGAAGTTCTCTTTCTTGCCTGATTGGCCGATTTCTTCGCCATAGTAGATTACAGGTTGACCCTTGGCTGTTAATTGCAATGACGAAGCCACTAAAAATTTCCCTAGGTCATCTGAAAGACGGACTTTTAAAAAACCATTCTCATCGTGGGATGATAAGAATTGACCCATTTCCCTTTCCTCACTTATGGCCTCATTTCTTTTTACCAGTCTTTTTTCTGTCTCAGAAATTTTGCCTGAAACAAAATCTTTGGCTAATTCTTTAAATTCAAAATCTAAGAGCGAATCCAGCATGGTCGGATCTAGGTAGCCCCCGTCTTTAAAAATTGAAGCTCCAAAATTTTCCCCAATCATCTTAAATTCTGGGTTTTCTTTAATAAGAGCCGCCTTAAAGTCTTTCATTGTGTCCTGATCTACGTGTTTTACAGTATCAACCCTAAAGTAATCAATGGTGTTTCCCTTATCTGTCTTAAGTTTTTTAAGCCAGTCGACCTGCCAGTTTATGATTTTATCCCTAACTTCCTTATCTTCTGTTTTGAAATCTGGTAGGCCAGCAAGTTCTGTTTCTATGTCGCCTGCTCCGCTTTCTTGCCTATGCATGCCGGCAAAGTCGCCAATATTTTTTGTTCCATAGCCAGAATGGTTTATAACAACATCAACCATTAACTTCATCCCATTTGCATGAAGGACGTCTATCAATTCTTTCAAATCTTCTTCTGAACCTAGATGGGGGTCAATCCTTGTAAAATCACTTGCCCAATATCCATGATAGGCAAATTGCTTGTCATTTTTGTCAGCCATCATATTTGTGTCTATGTTTTTTACAATTGGTGTTATCCAAAGAGTTGTAATTCCCAAATCTTTTAGATAATCTACCTTATCAATTATCCCCCTAAAGTCGCCACCGTGATAGGCTTCGAGGTGGTCTTTGTCAAAAGATCCTTCTATATTTTCTGGATTATTGTTTGTTGGGTTCCCATCGAAAAACCTATCTGTCATAACCATATAGATTATTTCCTCATCCCAAGATTTTAAGATATTTTCATCTGCAAAAGATCTTGGCGATAATAACAAAAATGCAATTAAAAGTACGCTAAATATTTTATTAATATTTTTTCTCATAAAAACTCCTTTATTACAAAATACTATAAGGCTAATTTCTTCCACTTCCTAATCTTTGTCCTAAATGTTCCAAAAGGAGCAACTGTATTTATGTGGATAAACTTATATACTTCCCAAGTAGCAGTTTTTGTTGCATCATCAGCCCGTTTTCTCATGTGAGGTTTGAAAAGTTCTTCGTCTGTATATTCATCTATCATAGTGTAAATATTATTTATGTTCTTATCTAAAATGCTTTTTAATTCATCTAGAGATTTGTAGGCGTAGGTCGCTGTAAAATAGTCATATAACTTGCCAAGTTCATTCCATTTAAACTCTTCTGATGGGGTCTTCACTTGTAAACCATTTTTTTCGTCCTCTTCCCACTTTAATAACAAAGTAGTCCAACCCACTTGATAAGCGAGATTTTCAGCAGGAGTTCTATCCACCTCTTTAATTCTCTTATCTTTTAAAGTCTCTGAGATATTATCAAATTCTGTAATATATTTCTCGTATTTCTTTTTAATTTCATTTTTAAGCTCTTCTTTACTTGTATAAATCCTCATAAAATCTTCCTGTAAATAAAATTTAATCTCATATATGATAATGATATAAGAAAACATATTTTCTTGCAAGAGTATTTTCTTATCAAAAAAAGTATCAACCAAATTTGTATTATGGTTGGTGTTTGTCTATTAACATATTCTTATTTTTTAATACAGTTTTGCCCCCGGCTGATATCCTGTTTGAAAGGATTACTAGGTTCAGTTTTTCTTCGCCTTCTTCTTCGTGGATTGCAGAGATTATCATTCCTTCTGAGTCAATTCCCATCATTTTTCTTGTAGGGAGGTTTACAATAACTAGAAGTGTCTTACCTACAAGGTCTTCTGCGTTATAGTGTTTCTTTGAATTCTTTTGTCTTTGTTGATCTTCTAGTAGGATTTTTATTTCTTCATCTGTTAGTTCTTCTGCATTTTCTATAAGGCTTTCTAAGATTGCTCCTCTTGTTATGAGCCTATGTGTTCTTTCTTTTCTTCTTTTCACTATGTCTTGTTTTAATATCTTCTTTTCTTGATTTTTTAGTTGCCTTAATCTTTCTTCTGTATCATCAATTTTGTCTTTTATTTCTTTTGACTCTTGTCTTATTTGATCTAAGTTTTTCATACTAATTCCCTTTCTTATAATAAAAAAGACGATAGAGTTTTTATTTTCTATCGCCTAGGTTATTTATCCTATTTATTTTACACCCTTTTCAATTTTGCAAGCTATAGGTATCTCTATAAAAAATACTGTATATTGTCCAAACTCACTTCTTACTCCTATGTCTCCTCCCACATTATTAAGTATTTTTCTTACTATTGATAAGCCTAATCCCATTGATTCTTTATCAGTCGACCTAGCTTTATCCACTGTGTACAATGGATTAAATATTTTATCTAATTCAGATTTCTCTATGCCCGTTCCATTGTCTTTAAATTCTACTATAACTGTACCTGGGTTTTCTTTTGCAATTATATCAATTTCCAATGGATTTTCTCCTCTATATTTTATAGAATTTGAAAACAAA
>URUJ01000007.1 GCA_900551095.1 uncultured Anaerococcus sp.
TAAATTACAAGATTAATTATTATTGATTTTTTTCTTGACATTTGATAGCTGGTCTTATTTCATATATAACCCAAAAGGTAAAATATTATTCATCTAAAATAAAATTAAGGATTTCTTATAAATTGACTTTAATAATATTAAAATTGACTTTAATATTATTTAGGATTATAATATTAGTAAGTAAGGAGGATGGCGATGGGAAATGAAAAAAGAGAACGGATAGAAAATCTTGATGATGCCGAAATTGACTTTATCAAGAGATTTATCCTAGAATCGGGATCCTTAAAGGAAATGGCAGCTATCTACGGCGTATCCTATCCAACAGTAAGACTAAGACTTGATAGGCTAATCGAAAAAATAAAACTATCAGACAAAGAAGATTTATCCTACGTAAGCCTAATAAAATCCATGGCTATAGACGGGAAAATCACCCTAGATGCAGCAAAGATTTTGATTGAAGAATACAAAAATGAAGGAGAAGAAAAATGAAAACAGGACTGTCTTTATTTATAGTATTGGGAATATTTACTTTTTTAATACCCCTAATAATTCAAATTATAGTCTGTAAAAACACCAAGGGAAGATGGGGACTAATAATACCAATATTATCTTTTCTAAGCACACTAGCCTTTTATATAGGACAGGTATCTTTTGATGCCATTGGGGAAAATCAAGTAACTATACCAGGCTTCATCGTAGGTCTTATTATAGCAAATATCCCAACAATGATTCATCATTTGGTTTATATTTACTACAAAAATAAGAAAAAAGAAAAAGACGAACTAGACAAGATGGAAATAATGGATATGTAAAAAACAGAGTGCGGGCTAGGGCTTGCGCTCTGTTTTTTTATTCCTTACATCTTGTCACCATCGCTGGTGACAAAACTACGCTTAGTAAGGCTTGCAAATGCCTTTACAATCAGCATATAATAAGATTAAGAAGATTATATGTCATGATTTTATAAGGAGGAAATTATGGACAAAAAAAGTAATGTAAAAAATAATGTTCAGCGTTTTGGTAGATTCTTAAGCGCTATGGTTATGCCAAACATTGGTATGTTTATTGCATGGGGTTTTATTACAGCTCTTTTCATACCTGATGGTTATATGCCAAATGAAAAGCTTGCAGCAATGGTAGATGTTTTGCTAAAATACCTAATACCAACCCTAATAGGTTATTCTGGTGGTAAACTTGTAGCTGGTGAAAGAGGAGCAGTAATAGGTGCTATAGCTACAGCCGGTGTTATAGCAGGAGCTGATATCCCAATGCTAATGGGTGCTATGATTATGGGACCTTTTGCAGGTTGGGTTATTAAGAAGTTTGATAAAGCAGTAGATAACAAAATCCCAGCTGGATTTGAGATGCTTGTAAATAACTTCTCTATAGGTATTATCGGTATGCTTATAGCTATCCTTGGCTACTATGGAATTGGACCTCTTTTAGCTGCTCTTACTGCTATAGTAGAAAGCGGTGTTGATTTCTTAATTAGCAAGAAACTTCTTCCACTAGTGTCAATATTTGTTGAGCCAGGTAAAATTTTATTCTTAAACAATGCTATAAACCACGGTATATTTACTCCAATTGGTGCTAACCAAGTATCAGAAATGGGTAAATCTATAATGTACCTAATAGAAGCAAATCCAGGACCAGGTCTAGGTATACTTTTAGCTTACTTTTTCTTTGGTAAGGGTGATTCAAAAGATTCATCAGCTGGAGCAATGATTATCCATTTCTTCGGTGGTATCCATGAGATTTATTTCCCATATGTACTAATGAACCCATATCTACTTTTAGCTGTAATAGCTGGTGGTTTTGCTGGAGTTCTAACAAATGTTTTATTAAATGCAGGATTAAGATCAGCAGCATCTCCTGGATCAATCATTGCAATTATGTCAATGGCAGCACCTGGTGACCACATTAAGATTCTATTATCAGTTCTTATTGCAACTGTTGTATCTTTCTTAATAGCATCAATATTTGTTAAAAGAGCCTTTGCTAAAGGTGGCGCTCAGGATTTTGAAAAGGCAAAAGCAGACCTTGCAAAAAGCAAATCAGAATCAAAGGGCGAAGAAAAAGCAGAAAATACTGTAAAAGATGTTGAAGATATTAAAAAAGTTGTATTTGCTTGTGATGCAGGAATGGGATCATCAGCTATGGGTGCATCTAGATTTAGAAATGCAATCAAAGATTCACCTTATGATATAGAAGTAGCTCACGCATCAGTTTCTGATTTGCCAGAAGGAGCTGATATTATAGTAACTAATGAAAACTTGGTAGATAGAATTGATAAAAGCAAGGGATATGAAATTATTCCAATCAAAAATTTCTTAGCAGATCCGAATATTAATAAACTAATAGAGAGATTTACAAAATAAAAATAGAAAGTAGGGAAGTCATTGAAATCATATAACTTATCTCAAAGGCAAAAAAATATCGTCCACATAATTGGAGATAGTATTGATGACTATATTACAGTTAATGAAATAGCTCGACGTATAGATGTATCTACAAGGACTGTGCAAAGGGACTTGGCTCTTATCGAAGATTTTTTATATGATAATGACTTCTCACTAGTGAAAAAACCAGGACAAGGACTAATATTAAACGAATCATCAGAGTCTGTACCCTACCTTTATGAACTACTAGAAATGGTCGACTCATCTAAGCAGTATGAAAAAGTAGAGAGGGTTAATTTTATCCTATCAAGACTTTTAACAAGCAAAGAGCCTATAAAATATTTTGTCTTTACCTTGTATTTAAATATATCAGAGAAGACATTAACGGATGATTTAACGATAATAGATAAATGGCTATCCGTGTATGATATAAAGCTTATCAGAAAGCGTGGAGTAGGTCTAAGCATCAAAGGAAGTGAAAAATCAATAAGAAAAGCTCAGGCTAAACTTATAAATGAGATGCTAGATGATGATAAAAAGATTGAGATATTGATGGATATCTACGACAAGGTAAAAGTAGATCTAATTAGTCAAAATGATATTTTATCAATGATGGATGTAGGAATAATAAATAGGACAAAAAAATCCTTGGATAAGACTTTTCATAGGTTAAATATAAGTATTTCTGATAATTCTTATATTAGTCTTTTAGTCCATATATCATTGTCTATCGAGAGACTAAAACAGAATAGACAGATAGACTTTAATGAAGATATAGTACAAAACTTAAAATCAAGTCAAGATTATATTTTTGCAGAAAAAATAATTGAAGATTTAGAAGAAGAGTTTTCTATAGAAATTCCAGATATCGAGATTTATTTTGTTGCCATGCATATTAAAGGTACAAAAATAATTGACGAAGATAATGTAAATATTTATACAAATAAAACAGATGAAACAACCAGTATCACAGAAGAACTGATAGAGAAAATGGAAGAAATCTATGGTCTTGATTTAAAAAAAGATTTAAGGCTTAATCGTGATTTAAGAGCGCATATTTTACCAGCACTCAATAGGCTAAAGTATAAGCTTTCGATAAAAAATCCTATTATAAACGAAATTAAAGATAAATATGGTGATATTTATAATAGCTTAAAGGAAATCGCACCAGATGTCATAAGAAAAAATGGTAAGCTTAGTGCTGATATTCCAATACCAGATGATGAAATTGCTTATATTGCAATTCATTTTATAACAGCTATTGAAAGTAGGATTTTAAATTATATATCAGTAAATGTACTTACCGTCTGTCCTACAGGTTATGGAGCGTCAAGATTATTGGCGACAAATCTTATAAATCATTTTACTAATATTGAAATAGTAAATAATGCTTCAATAATGAATCTAAATAGAGATTTCTTAGAGAAAAATAATGTTGATTTGATAATATCGACAATCAAAATTGATGGGATACTGGAAGAAAATGAAATTAAAGAATTTGAATATATAGAAATGCCAGCTATTCCAGATGAAGACGACTATTTAAGTTTAACTAATAAATTAAGAGAGATTTCAAGGAAAAAATATTATAAAGTTGAAAATAAGAACGATAAAATATTAGGAAAATTTCTCAAAGCAAACGAAAAATTGACAAAGTCATCTTTGGCAGAAAATATTTATGATGTATCAGTAAGCCTTAATAAAATTTATGAAAATACTAGATATTTTCTTTTAAAAAATGGTGAAGATATTTATAAAAAATCTGCAAAATTAGTTTCAAATAACGAAGACGAAGAAATTAAGATTTTAGAAACGATAATAAAAAGAAATGAATTAAATCCTACTTATTATGACGAGCTTAACCTACAATTACTTCATGGGAAATGTGAAGGAAGCGATCCGAAATTAGGCTTTGGAAAGATAGCAGATACTGATGATATTATAATAATAATGATATCAAGAGTAGATGAAGAAGATGAAGTGGTTAAATTTTTTTCTGAAATAAGTGGTAAACTTGTAAATAATGATTATTTTCTAGAGGCGATACAAAATTTAGATCAAAATAAAATCAAGCTAGGACTTAAAGAAATAATACACAAAATAATTGGCGAAATTATAGAAAAAGATGGAGTAAAAAATGAATATTAAACTTGAAGAAAAAAATATATTTCTAAATTTAGAAAGTGTTAGCAAGGAAGAAGCTATCACAAGAGCAGGCGAAGAATTGGTAAAACTTGGCTGTGTTGACGAAGAATATATAAACTATATGTTAGAAAGAGAAAAGTTAACAACAACTTATATGGGTCTTGGTATAGCAATTCCTCATGGTGTAAATGAAGCAAAGAAAACTATTCATAAAAGCGGTCTTGTATTCCTTCAATATCCTAATGGTGTAGATTTTGACGGCGAAAAAGCCTACCTAGTAATAGGTCTGGCCGGAAAAGATGACGAACACCTAGAAGTATTATCAAGTGTTGCAATAAAAATTAGTGAAGAATTAGTAGAAAAACTTAAAAACACAGACAATAAACAAGATTTCATAGAAGAATTTGGGGAGTAAAAATGGAAAAAGCTATTCAATTTGGAGCAGGAAATATAGGTAGGGGTTTTATTGGTTATCTATTAAATAAATCTGGATATAAACTTGTATTTGCAGATGTATTTGATAATGTAATTGATCAAATAAACGGAGATAAAACTTACACAATCCATGTAAAAGACGTAGAAAATGAAGATATCAAGGTAGAAGATGTATCAGCAGTAAATTCAACAAGAGATGAAATTGTGGATGAAATTACAGATGCATCTATAATTACAACTGCAGTTGGACCATTAAATTTAGTTAAAATTGCTGATAAACTCGCACAAGGTATTACAAAAAGATATGAAGAAAAATCTGAAAAATATTTAAACATCATAGCTTGTGAAAATGCCATCAAGGCGAGTGAATCCTTAAAAGGCTATGTGTATGAAAAACTTGAGGGAGAAGTTAAATCCTATGCTGATAAATTCGTAGGATTTCCAAATTGTTCAGTAGATAGGATAGTTCCACCATCTAAAAACGAAAATCCACTAGATGTGACAGTAGAAAACTACTATGAATGGAACGTTGAAGAAGCTGGTTTTAAGGGTGAAATTCCTAAGATTAAAGGAATGAATCTCGTGGGAAATTTAGAGGCTTATATCGAAAGAAAACTCTTCACCCTAAACACAGGACACGCATCAACAGCATATTTAGGAAGTCTAAAAGGATATAATACAATAGATCAATCCATAAATGATACGGAAATAGAAGAACAAGTTAGAAAAATAATGCAAGAATCTGGAGAAGCCCTAATGGCTAAATTTGGTTTTAACAAAGAAGACCATTTTGCCTATATAGAAAAAATTATTAAAAGATTTAAAAATCCTTACTTACAAGATGATGTAAAAAGAGTAGGCAGAGAACCAATTAGAAAATTATCAGTAAACGAAAGATTTGTAAAGCCAATCAATACAGCTTTAGAATATAATCTTCCAATAGAGAATCTTTTAGTAGGTCTTGCAGCAGCACTTAATTTCAGAAACGAAGAAGATAAACAAGCAGTAGAAATGCAAGATGATATAGAAAATCTTGGTATAGAAAAGACTATAGAAAAAGTAACAGAAATAAAAGATGAAAAAATCATAGAAAAAATTAAAGATATTTATGGAAAATTAAATAAATAGTTTTTTATAGGAAAAAATAGCAAATAAAACCAGATAAAAGAGCCTTTGTACGAGCTTTTAATCTGGTTTTTATATTTAAAAATTAATCGAATTTTTAAATAGCATAAGATTAATCATATTTTCCTCGTTATCGGTGATTTTAAAACCCAAATCCAAGTGAATTTTTATAGCAGAAGCACGTTCTCTTTCAAAATCATTATGAAGAACTTTTATAGAATCGAAAGAAAAAGCCTTCTTGATTAAAAGTTTTAGTCCTAATTTTCCATATCCTTGGCCTCTATATTCGTATTTAGTCACAATTCCTATATCTCTTGTATAAGGGCTAAGCTTTGAAGGATGGAAATTAACATCTCCTACAAAGGCCTTTAAATCTTGGTCATAAATATAGGCGTAAAAATACTCGCCTGGATTTGAAAAATAAAGGTCATACCATTTTTCTAAGTAGCTATCAGAATAGGTGATAGTCCCATTTTCCTTATCGTAGCCAGGAAAATCTATATCATAACCCTTGTTGTAGGCCATAGTGGCTGGATCAGCTAAGAGATTTTTGGCAAAGTCTAATTCATTTTCATTTGGGGTGTATAGTTTGATGTTTTTCATAATAAGTTTAATAATTTTAGTATATATAGACATATGCTAAGAATTCATCTCGTATTATACCGTAAAAATAACGTTTTGAATATAAAATTCTCCTAACATCCATTACGTTGTCTATAATAACATAAAATATAGTATAATATGTAACATAAATTTATAGTTATGATTTAATCTAGTTGTTTTCAATTAAATTTTTCATAAAGTAGAGTAACATCAAGTTTTTATTTATAAAATTTTGAGTTTTATCAACCAGCCTATAGGAAGGTCCGGAATTTTGTAAGTATGATTTTGAATCTATATTTTCTTAAACTTTAGTAAAACTATATATTTCGTAAGAAAATCCTCAGAACTATCAGGATTTCTATACGCTTGATCAAGTTTTTTCAATCTAATTTTTAAGAGTAGAATATTGTTCTATAATCATTAGAACCATAGTTCAATTTAGGTAAATTTATTTCTCAAATCTGACATATAGGAAATTATTATATTATTGGAGCGTATTATTTACTATGATGAGCAATGGGAATGTAATGATTATAATAGATAAATATCTCTATTAAGGTGGCTCTGGTCAAAGAAGAAAGGTCGTTTATAGGCGTACAAGTGGAAATAATAAAAGTTGGATAAGATTTTAATAGGAATTATTGAAAGCATGCGTATTAGTGCGTATAATGATAGCGTAAGGAGGTAATCATTATGCCAATGACGTCTAAGCAGATGATTAAGTTCCTTGAAAAAAATGGCTTTACCTATATACCATCGGGAGATGGTTCACATAGGAAGTACAAAAATTTCAAGAACGGTAGGGTAACAACCGTTCCATACCACGGTAACAAAGATTTGCCAAAAGGTACGGAACAGAAAATCCTAAAACAAGCGGGGCTAAAATAGCCCCTCCTTACTAAAATTAAAGGAGTGTTTTTATGTTTATTTCTTATCCAGCTGTATTTTTAAAAGACTCAGTAAGCAATAGTTACACAATCTTATTCCCAGATTTACCAGGTTGCATATCCTGCGGAGACAATATTAAAGAAGCCTTATATATGGCTAATGATGCTTTGGGAACTTATTTATTTGATGATTATTCTAGATTAGAAGATTTTCCTAAATCTTCTACATTAGAAGAAATTGAAATAAAAGACAGTATAGATGAGGACGAAGAAGAATACTTTTCTTTAGAAGGAAGTTTTAAATCTTATGTTGGTCTTGATATAACCGACTATGTAAAGAAACATGAAAACAGAACGGTTAAGAAAAATGTGACTATACCGTCTTATCTCAATGAGATGGGAATAAGCAGTAAAATTAATTTCTCTAAGATTTTGACAGAAGCTTTGGAAAGGGAATTTGAAATTGAATAAATTTTAAGGGAGCTTAGGCTCTCTTTTTTATAAGGGAGTTTTCGAATTGTGAACAAAATAAATGAATTAGCTGATATAGCTAATCGCCAGGGTGTGGCAATAACTTTAAGTGTTATAATGATTGTTTTGGTCTGGATTTTTGGTAGGTAGGTTTTAGGCAGTATGAATAACAGAAAAAGCTTGCTTATTTTGCAAAGTCAGACTAATGAAGCGATATTGAAATTAACTGAGGCTCTTAAATTATATTATAATATCTTAAATAAGCAAAATGACTAAACTGAAAATAGTTTTTGTGAAACTAAAGATGGCTTCCAGGATATAATCGGAAGACTTGATAAGATTTAATAGACCAGTAATGATGTTGCCGCCAAATATATGCTTGATTAATTGGAGCAAGAGATTATTAAAATCAAAACTATAAGCTAAGATGGTAGTTTTGATTGGTCTAGATTTAATTTGATTGGTCTAGATTTAAAAGGATTACTAGGGATACATTTTTAAAAAAATTAAAAATAAAAATATGAAGATGAATATTTAAGATATTAAACAAAAAGAGACTACTAAGGGCCTCTGTAAATTCTATTATAACATAATTTACTAACTACATTTTAACTACATTCTTATATTTTTATAGTCGTTTACGCTCTTTTATACCAAAAGTATAGAATAATTATTCTTTAAATTCCTGTATATTCCCATACATTCTTTTATACTCTTGTATAATTATTACATGGTGGAGTATAAGGGATTTGAACCCTTGACCTTTCGGCTGCCAGCCGAACGCTCTCCCAGCTGAGCTAATACCCCAAATGCTTATCTATTATACCATAGATAAAAAATAAAAGCCACTCGTGTGAGTGGCTTTCTGACTTAGTGAAATTACTATTAGTTATTTCCTTCGTCTTTTGTTTCTGTTTCTTCTTCAACTTTTTCATCAGCTGCATCTTCAGCTGCGTCTTTTGCTTCTTCTTCAGCTTTGTCAGCTGCGTCTTGAGCATCTTTTGCGTCTTCAGTAGCTTCTTTTGCTTTTTCTTCAGCTGGAGCTTCTGTTTTTGTGGTTGTTTCTGTTGGTTCTTCTGCCTTTTTGTCAGCTGAGTTACCACATGCGCTTAGCGCTAATGCTAATGCTAATAGAGAAAATAATTTTTTCATAGTACCCTCCTATATTTTCTTGTGTACCCATTCTCCTAAATTAAATCTGTGTCTTAGACTTACAAATCTTGATGCCTGGTCAGATAGGATACCAATCCAGATACCGGCAAGTCCTAGGTTTAGGACGTTAACACAGATAAGAGTCACTATGGATCTGATAAAGGTTACAGACACAAGTGCAACTCCTAACGTATATTTTACATCACCTGCGGCTCTTAAGCAACCCCCATATATAACTTGTGAGATTTGTAGGAGGACAATTATTGTAAGAAACCTTGAAATTACAACACCCATATCGAGTATATTTTCTTTAACAAAAAAGATAGAAAATATATTTCTTCCGAAAAATATCATTATTAGTGAGATTATTACTGAAAATATGAATCCTAGTTCTTGGCAGGTTTTGCCGTAAATTAATGCTTCGTCTTTTTTTTCTGCACCAAGGGCGTTTCCTGTGAGAGCAATGGCTGCAACTTGCATTCCGTTTCCAAAGGAGAAGGATAGGCTTAGAAGGTTCATACCGACGTTATGGGCGGCAAAGGCCTCTGTTCCTAGTTTTGCAGCGGTGATTGCTGTTATCATAAAACCAATTCTTGCTGATACGTTTTCTATAAAGAGATTTATGGCGAGATTTTTGATTTCTTTTGCAATTTCAATGGAAAACTTAAATTTATTTTTTGCCATGGTTTTAAAATTCATATAAGAAGTTTTATCCATTAGAGATATTATACACATGATTGATGCCACAACTGTTCCCAAAACCGTTGCAAGGGCTGCACCTTTTACGCCCATTTTTGGAAAGCCGAACCTTCCTTCAATTAGTAAAAAGTTTAGGATTATATTTACAACTGAGGATACTAGATTTGATATAAAGGCAATTTGTGTATGCCCACAACCTCTGTGTCCTGCATTTATGAGCATTGATAGGGCATTAAAAAACATTCCTATCATTATAATCATGTAATAGTCATAGGCAAGTTTGTGAGTTTCTGAATTTGATCCTGCAAATTGTAGAATTTTATCGGCGAAAGGTAGCATTATTAAGTCTACTAATATTACAAAAAATATCATGATGTAAAGGGCGGTGGTGAGGGTGACGTTGGCTTTATCTTTTTTTCCTTCTCCTTGGCGGCGGGCTATTAGGGCTGATACTGCAGCGTTTATTGCGAAAAACACTGATAGGGCTATAAATTTTGGTTGGGTGGTTAGTCCTATAGCTGCGATTGCTGCAGGTCCTAGACTTGATACCATGAAGGTGTCGATAATGCCTGCTATAGCTACAAAGAAAAACTCTAAGACTGCTGGCCATGCTATTTGTAGAGATTTTTTGAAATATTTTTTTCTATTTATTTCCATAAATTAACCTTCAATTAGTGTCAAATATTTTTCGATATTTATTTCATTTGCTTTAGGATAATCGTTTTTATTAGCTATGATAATTTTTATTATATCTTGGCAAGTTTTTTCTATGGCGGTTGTTTTTTTATAACCTTTGAGGAGGTAGCCTATGAAGAGTGCATCAAATAAGTCCCCAGTGCCACCTACTTTAATATCTTGTTTTTGATAAGAAATTATATTTTCTGACTTGTTATAGAAAAGTACACAAGATTTATTTTCCTTAGTGGCTGATGTGATTATGATTTCTTTGCCATATTTTGTAAGCTTTTTTATATCAAGGTCTAGAAATTTTGCTTCTGTTTCATTAGGGATAATAATATCAGCAATTTCTATTAGGTTTTTGTAGTTGTTGGTTTTGCTATCATCAAGACCTGGGTATAGAGACCCATCATCTCCCATTATTGGGTCAAATATTATTACCGGTTTATAATCTAAATTTTTTATAAAATTTTTTATGAGAATTTTCTGATTTTTATTTTCGATGTAGCCTATAAAGATTAGATCAAATTTTATGCCGAGATTTCCCCGGTTTTCTAGGCTTTCTTTTATAAAAGGATCTATGTTAAAAAAGGCATTACCGCCAAGGGAAAAATTGTTTGCTATCATTGTTGTTGGCAGGAAAAAAACTTCACAGTCCATGTATGAAAGCACAGTGGACATGAGTCTTCCTGCGATTTTTCCCTTGGAGACAAAGTCGTTTAAAATTAGTACATTTTTCATTTTTTACTCCTTCTATATATCTTATGGATTTGAAATTATAAAGTCAAATTTGAGGATAATTATAAATGACGAAGTATAATATCACCATGAATGAAAAAAAGAATAATGTAGTACATAAAATAAAAGAAAATAAATATGTAAAGAAAACCAAAAAAGGTTTGGGGTCATTAGTGTTTTCTAGGGCAGGGCTTTTTGTCTTTTTGATACTCTTTCAAATATTCCTCCTGAGCTCCCTTTATAGATATTTGGGGATAAACCAATATTGGCTTTTTGGAGGTTCGTCTGTAGTTAGTTTTATCATGATGATGGTGATTTTAAATATTGACGAAATGAATCCTTATATGAAGTTATCTTGGTCGATTTTTATCTTTGTAGCACCGGTTTTTGCGATTGTTGCTTTTTTAATGTCATATTTTAAAATCGGTTACAGACGTGAACATAAAAGGGTAATTGACCTTGAAAAAGAATCGAGGATTTACCATAGGAGGTATATAAGCAGGGATGAACTTTTGGAGGTTAAAGACAAAAGGTTTATAAATCTTGCAACCTATTTAAAACATATCGGAGGTTTTTCTACCTACAAGGGAAGTAAATCCCAATATTTCAAACTAGGTGATGATATGTTTGAGGCTATGGTAGAAGATATCAAAAATGCTAAAGATTTTATCTTTTTGGAATTTTTTATCCTGGATTATGGTTATATGTGGGGGACAATCCTTGAGCTTTTGGTGGAGAAAGTCAACCAAGGTGTTGAGGTAAGACTTTTAATCGACGGTTCAAATCTCATTACAAGACTTCACTCAAATTTTGAAAAAGAAATGGAAGAGTTTGGAATTAAATTTAGAGTGTTTTCTAAAATGTATCCGATTATTTCTACCTACTTAAATAACCGTGACCATAGAAAAGTCGTTGTTATAGATGGCAAGGTCGGTTATACTGGTGGGATAAATTTGGCTGATGAATATATAAATAAATATGAACGTTTCGGTCATTGGAAAGATTGCGGTTTGAGAATTGAGGGAGAAGCTGTCGAAAGTCTAAACGTCATGTTTTTAACCATGTGGAATGCAGCAAAAAAAGATGAAGCGGTAGAAGACTTTAGTAAATACCTAGCTAGTGCAGAGTCTACTGGTGAAGATGGATATTATATTCCTTTTGCCGACAATCCTACAGATGATGAGAGGATTTGCAAAAATATTTATCTAGATATGGTAAACAATGCCAGAGGCTATGTTTACGCTCTGACACCTTATCTAATTGTGGATAATGAAGTTATAACTGCTCTTCAAAATGCTGCAAAAAAGGGTGTTGACGTAAGAGTCGGCATACCTCATATTCCTGATAAAAAGGTAGCCTTTACCTTAGCTAAAAATCATTACGCTGAACTATTAAAATACGGGGTCAAAATTTATGAATACACACCAGGTTTCGTTCACTCAAAAACTTGGCTTGCTGATGGAGAAATAGGTGTTGTAGGAACTATAAACCTCGATTATAGAGCTCTTTACCAAAATTTTGAATGTGGAACTTTGGTTTATAAGGCGAAAAGTCTTCAGACAATGAAAGAAGATTTTGATGAGTTTTTTGAAGTTTCTAAACTTGTCACAGATGAAGATGTGAAAAATATGAAAACATCAACTAAAATACTCGGCAAAATTCTAAAACCATTCGCCCCTTTGTTGTAAGTGACTTTATAGAAAAATTTATAACTATAAATTAGACTAGCTTAGGCTGGTCTTTTTTATTTGACAGAAAATATTTATTTGATATAATAATCTTAAGATGTTTGGTGTATGACCAAACGGTAAGGAGTTATGATGTTTAATTTAGAACCAAATTCAGACACAGCTCTTTATATGCAGATCGTAGAGCAAACAAAGTTTGCCATAGCTGCTGGTTTATTTAGAAACGGCGACAAGTTTCCATCAGTTAGGGATTTATCCAAGGAGCTTTTGATCAATCAAACTACCGTTTCCAAGGCATTTAAAGAGCTATCTAATCAAGGGATTATAAAAACTCAACCAGGTATTGGTACGGTGATTTCTCTTGACTATGACAAAATTGACTTAAAGAGGGAAGAGTTTCTAGAAAAGCTCGAAGAAGACTTATCCCAAGCGATTTTTCTTAAGATTACTAAGGAAGAAATAATAAAGTTGTATGAGAAAGTTGAAGGTGAGATAGATGTTATTTAAAGTAGATAATATCAGCAAATCTTTTGGACAAAATCAAGTCTTAAAAGACGTGTCTTTTGACCTAGTTCCTGGCACAATTACGGGTATTGTCGGCAGGAATGGGTCGGGTAAGACAACCCTACTTAAGATTTTGTGTGGAATTTATAAGGCCGATTCTGGAGAATTTACCCTAGATGGGAAAAAGCTAGAAAATAATCCAGAAATTATATCCCATATTGGATTTTTACCAGATAGGTTTGATTATTTTAGTTTTTATAAGGCCAAAGATGTGCCAGATTTTTATAAGGTTATCTATGAGAATTTTGACAGCGATTATTTCTTTTGCCAGCTTAACAAAAACGAAATTGATCCTAATCAAAATATTAGAAATTTTTCAAAAGGTCAAAAAAACCTCCTAGGACTTATCACAATCCTATCTTCAAAGGCTGATGTGCTTCTAGTTGACGAAGTCCTAGACGGCATGGATGTCCTAAATAAAAAGCAAATAATATCCTATATCCTAGATGCAAAGGATGAGGGTAGGACAGTCCTTGCATCAAGCCACGACCTTGATCATCTGACTGGTATTTGCGAAAATATTTTATACTTGTCTAAAGATGGAATCCTTAAAAATACTAGCACTGATGACAAAAATATAAGGAAAATCCAAGTCGTTGTGAAAGAAAAACTTCCTCAGGAACTTGCAGATAGGGCCGTTGTTATTTCGACAATAGGTAGGGTAAATGTGATATTAATCAAGGCAGATGATGAACTTTTGAGCCACTACCTATCACATGACCAGATTGTCCAATACGATATGCTGGGCCTAAAAATAGAAGATTACTTCTACATGGAACAGGGAGGCGAAATATGAAAGATTTTAAGAAAATATTAAAACTAACCTGGAAGAGGTACGCAATTTGGATAATCCTTTTAGCATTTTTCTTCACATTGCTAAATACGTTAGGAACAAAAAACAATTTTAAATGGGAACAAAGAAGCCTTATTGATCCAGTAATAGAAATGGAAAGAGACCTTGGTAAAGAGAGCAAATATTTATCTGATGGTAAATTAGATAAAGATTTTTTTGAAAAAAGTGAAAAACTTGCCAAAGAATATGCTAAAAAATACAATTTAAAGGAAGAGGAAGAAAAAACTTTCGAAGAGTCCTATAATCTAGAACCAATAGAAGAAAAGAATGACTTATGGGAGAAATACAGTATCTATAATAATTATTTAAGATCCATGGAATATTTCAAAAGTGGGAAATACCTTGTGATAGAAAAGCTTTTAAGTTCTATGGCGATATCCCTTGTCTTTATTATCATTGCCTCAATCGGGCTTACATCTATCGAAGAATCATTAAATTACTATGATTTCACAAGGATGCTTCCTTGGTCAAAGAAAAAAGAATTTCTCATGAAAGTGGGTATAGCGTTAATATTTGGTCTAGCCTTGTTCATAATAAATACTGTAATAGTATTTATAACAATTAAAGGTTCAGCATTTTCTGAAATTGTAAGTTTTGCAGGGTTTCCTACTTTTCTTTTAAAATGTATAATCTCCTTTGTTTCAGCAAGCCTTGTTGGTGTTTCTCTTGGACTTTTGGCAGGAAATTTCATTGGCCATATCGGTCTAGGAATTATAGCCGTAGGTTTTATAGAGTGGTTTAAACTAATAGTATTTTCATTTTTAACAATCTTCGGTGATGGTCATGCTGCTAGGTTAAATGAACGCTATTATGAATTTAAAGAGGGATTAACTCCGGCAGCAAAGACTTTTCTTTCGCTAACAAATGCTAATTTTGAACAAATTTCAACTATTTGGGCAGGGCTTGTAGTGGCAATAGTTATTGCAACTTGTGCATACTTCTTAATAGGAAAATCTTCCGCAGAAAGATCAGGCTACATGGTAAAAAATAAAGTCCTTTCAGAAATTTGCAAATGGTTAGGAATTCTTTCATTAACATCAATCCTCTTTATGGTTGTAACAGGGCTTATTGGTTTTGATGGCTTAAATATTATAATAAGAATCCTAGCCTACGGCCTTTCCCTCTTGATATCTTACAAATTATTTGATATCCTATTTAAGATAAGACTTAAGTTTTAAATAGGAGATAAAAATGGCAAAAGATAGACTAAGTTGGAATGAATATTTTATGAGACTTGCAGAAACTGTGGCAATGCGTGGTACTTGCGATAGGGCCTATGTGGGTTGTGTCCTTGTTAATAACGAAAATAGGATTGTGTCAACTGGCTACAACGGCTCAATTAAGGGAAACGCCCACTGCGACGAGATTGGACACACCATGAGAGATGGGCACTGTATAGCTACAATTCACGCAGAAATGAATGCACTTTTGTATTGTGCCAAGGAAGGAATTTCAGTTAAGGATACACTTTGCTATGTGACTCACTTTCCTTGTCTAAACTGCACAAAGAGTTTGATCCAAGCAGGTATCAAAAAAATTTACTACAGAAATGCCTACAGGGTGGATGATTACGCAATCGAACTTCTTGAAAAAAACGGCATAGAATATATCAAAATCGAAGAGGATGATAAATGATATTGGCATCAGATTTTGACGGGACGATTTTTATAGAAGGTAAAATTTCCGAAAAAGATATACAAGCAATAAGAGATTTCCAGCAAGCTGGGAATCTTTTTGTCCTTGTAACAGGCAGATCTTTTTCAAGTCTATTTCCTTTAATAGAAAATAAAATCGCACCAGATGTAGTAATCGCAAATAATGGTGGTCATATTTTTGTAAGAGAAGATGATAATTTAAAAGAAATACTAAGGCTAACTATATCCTATAATAAAGCGAAAGATTTTTTACATTTTTATAGAAGCAAAATTAATAATGAAATGGCTATTTTTACAGAAAATAAAAAGCTAAGAGATATAGAGGATATAAATGATGAGATAATGGCCCTTGCGATTTATTCTGACGAAAAAATCGAGAATTATTACCCGGATGACTTTGATTTTCATTACTCTTATGCCGTTATAGATGTGGTCAAAAAGGGTATAAATAAACAAAGAGGGATAGAAATAATTAAGAAATATTATTCTATTAACGAAGAAATAATTGCCATAGGCGATGATTATAATGACATTGATTTTCTAAAAAATACGCCAAATTCTTACACTCTTGACTATGTGAGTAATAAAGAGGTGAGAAAGGTGGCTAATTTTAGTGTGAATTCTGTAGCAGAGCTTATAAAAAATCTAATGGAGGAAGTATGAAATATTCAGACGACGGTAGACAGTACCATATTGGTTTAAAAGAAGATGAAATTGGAAAATACGTGATTTTGCCGGGAGATCCTAAAAGGTGTGAAAAAATTGCGGCATATTTTGAAAATCCAAAAAAAGTTGGTGACAGACGTGAATATGTGACCTACACAGGTTATCTTGGAGGAGAGAAAGTATCTGTCACATCCACAGGTATTGGCGGTCCATCTGCAGCTATTGCTATCACTGAATTATCAAAACTTGGAGCTCATACTTTTATCAGAGTTGGCACTTGTGGGGGAATAGATTTGGATGTAAAAAGTGGAGACATAGTAATTGCCCAAGCTGCAATAAGAGCAGAAGGCACAAGCAAGGAATACGCTCCAATCGAATTTCCAGCCGTGGCAGATTTTGAAGTGACATCTGCTCTAAAAAAAGCAAGTGAAACTCTAGGAGCAAAAAGCCATGTTGGCGTGGTTCAGTGCAAGGATTCTTTCTATGGCCAACATGAACCAGACGTCATGCCAATCTCCTACGAATTAAATAATAAGTGGGAAGCATGGAAAAGGCTAGGAACTCTCGCAAGCGAAATGGAATCCGCAGCCTTATTTACAGTAGCAAGCTTCCTAAAGGTGAGAGTAGGTTCATGTTTTCTAGCTGTAGCCAACCAAGAAAGAGAAAAAGAAAACCTAGAAAATCCAGTAGTCCACGACACTGACCTTGCAATAAGAGTAGGTATCGAAGGAATTAAAAATTTGATAGAAGCTGATAAATAGAATATTATTTCCCTTATCTTTTGATGAGGGATTTTTTTGTGTTTTCTTGACAAGTGTTATAAACTGTTATATACTGTTATAGAGAAGAGGGGAATAAAAGTGAAGATTATTATAAAAAATGGGTCGGCAGTGCCTATTTATGAACAGATTAAAAATGCAATTAGGGAAGAAATTCTAAATGGCAAGCTAAAAGCAGGGGAGAAGCTTCCATCTGTGAGAAATCTTGCCCGTGAGCTTTCTATTTCGATTCTCACTGTTAAAAAAGCCTACGACGAGCTAGAAAATGAAGGCTTCATCGAAAGCCGCCAAGGTCTTGGGACCTTTGTTGGAAAAGAAGATCCGAATTTAAGGCTTGAAGAAAAGCAAAAAAAACTTGAAGAAGCCTTGCTTTCTGCAATTAGGTTTTCAAAAGATATTGAAATGGAAAAGTACGATTTATTTAAACTTTTAGAATATTTATATGAAGGAGATTTTAATGATTGATAAGATTAGGGCAAGGGGCCTTGCCAAAAATTTTGACAAATTTAAGCTAGGACCAAATGACTTTACTATCAAAAAAGGTTTTGTAACAGGCTTTATCGGGAAAAATGGAATGGGAAAGACAACTACCATCAAGGCACTCTTGTCCCTTATAAATTACGATGGGGAGATTTTCCTTGATGATAAAAAAATAGAAGACTTATCCTATCTTCAAGATGTGGGTCTTGTCATGGACGATTCTTTCTTAGGAAAAGATTGGACCTTAGACCTTGTAAATAAAGCCATGAATGTTGGATATGAAAATTGGGATGAGAAATCTTTTTATGGATTTCTTGATAAATTTAATCTTGATAGGGACAAAAAGGTAGAAGAATTATCAAGGGGTATGAAAATCAAGCTAATGCTTGCTATTGCCTTATCCCACCAGGCGAAAATCCTAATCCTAGATGAACCAACAAGCGGTCTTGACCCTGCCATGAGAGATGAACTTGTAGATATAGTATTAGATTTTATGGAAAATGAAGATCACACAGTCCTATTTTCAACCCATATCACCCAAGATCTTGATAGGATTGCAGATTTTATAGTCTTTATAGATGATGGAAAGATTGTCTATGAGGGGTCTAAGGATGAGTTTTACGACAAATTTTTGCTAATAAAGGGTGGACTTGATGATTATGAAAGAATAAAAAATCTCAAAATCCTTGGCCAAAAGATGTCAAAAGTCAATTTTGAAGCCTTAGTTTTGAGGGAAGATTATAGGGAAGATGAGAACCTGCTGGCTGAAGCGCCAAGTATAGATGAGATTATGATTTATTATGGGAGGAAATGATGAATATAAAAAAACAAATTAAACTGGATTTAATTTCGATAAAGCCTTATTTTACCCTTAAAAACTTACTTGTTTTTTCAGGTATTGCTATTTTTTATATGTTTATAACTAAAAGCCCAAATATCCTTTTATCAATTTCTATGTTTTTTGCTATGGCTTTCTCAGCTTATCCATTTCTTGTGGGATATAATTCAGGAATTGATGGTATTTATAGACTGTTTTCCATTGACAGCAAGGATGTAGTTTTAGCTAGATATATTTTAGCTTTTATTATCTACGTATTCTCCTCAATCCTAGGTATTACTTACTACTTAATAGCTTCAAAAATTAAGGCCTATCCAATAAATATGGAGATATTGATTACTTTTGGGGTAAATTTTCTGGTTTTTGCTATAATTATATCCCTACAATATCCAATCTATTTTAAATATGGCTATACAAAGGCAAAAACTTGGATTCTTCTTCCGATATTTATATTAGGTATATTGGGAGGAGTTGTAGGATTTTTGGTAAAAGATTTTTCTGACCTTATTAATTTTGCCTATCAAAATAAGGAGCTTTTAATAATATTATGTATTATCATATTTATACTAATAATTACAATTTCAATTAAGCTTGCTATCAAATTTTATAGACAAAGAGATTTTTAATTATAAATTGATGGATTAGAAAAGTTTGCTTGTATGGTATTTACTTTATTTATGGGATTTCTCCTCAATGCTTTTGTGGTAATGACGGAGTAGAATTGTACAAATAAATAATTTCAATAAAAAAATCGTCCCGACTTTTTTTAAGTCTAGGGACGATTTTCTTTTTATTCTATTATTTCTATGTCTACAAGAGGTAGGACATCAAGAATCTCATCTCTACTTGGTAGGTCTAGGACTTTAGCTGTGGCGTTTGCTGCAGCAACTGCTACCATGTAGGATTCGATTGGGTCGTTATCTCTTACAAGGGTGCCGACAAAACCTGCTATCATCGCATCTCTACAAGCAACTGTGTTTATGATTTCTCTTTCATCTTTAATTGGGTTTGCCGCATAGACTCCATCTCTGGTAAAAAACATTGATCCGTCTTCGCCGTAGGAGATTATTACGTATTTTGCACCTTTTTTGATGAGGTCTTTGCCGTAAGGGATGTAGTCCATCTTATCTTCGATTTTTACGTTGTAGATAGCTTCGATATCTTCTCCGTTTGGTTTTACTAGAAGTGGCCCTCTTTGAACCATATTCATCAAATATTGACTTGGTACGTCAGCGATAAAATACGCCCCGTTAGCCTTGGCTATTTCTACCATTCTGTCATAGATATCAGCATCTTCTCCGTGTTCCATTGGAGGAACAGAGCCGCCAAAGATTATTGTATCTCCTTCTCTGACTCTTGATAGATAATATAGAAGTTCTTCTACTTCTTCGGTTGAAATTGTAGGACCTTGGAAATTTATTACTGTTTCTTTTTTATCTTCAAAAATTTTGATGTTTATCCTGTTAGATGCTTCTATTTCAACAAAGTCTACTAGGATTTCTTCTTTTTCTAGCCAATCTTTTATAAAAAGTCCTTGGTACGATCCAAGAAAGCCGGTGGCTGTTGTTGGGATTTTTAGTTGGGATAATATTCTTGATACGTTTATTGCCTTCCCACCTGGGAGGGTTCTTTCGGTTTTGATGTTGTTGTTAAAACCCGGGTTTAATTTGTCTACTTCTACAAATAAGTCTACAGATGGGTTTAGGGTTACTGTGTAAATCATGGATACCTCTTTCATATATTAAAGTACTTAATGGATTCGATAACTTCTTCCATGTGCATGCCGTGACTGCCTTTGACAAAAATCAGGCTTGCACCAATTACAAGAGATTTTAATTTCTCGATTAATTCGTCTTTGTGTTCAAAATATAGCGACCTATCTTGTGGGAAATTTTCTAGGCTTGCTTCATACATTTCCCTCGCAAGAGGACCGTAGAACAAGCAATAATCTATTTTTTTGCTATCAATTTTTAAACCTACCCCACGGTGAAGCTCTTTTTCATTTTCCCCAAGTTCAAGCATATCGGCAAGGCAAACTATTTTTCTCTTGTAGCCTTCTAGCATATAAGCAGTCTCTAGCCCTGCTTGGAGAGATTGAGGATTTGACTTGTATGAGTCATCCAAAACGTCAAAGCCTTCACACTCTAGAAGTTCGGTTCTATTTTGACTTGATTTTGCCTTCATAAAACCGTTGTCGATTGTTTCTTTTGATAGACCTAAAATCTCACTTATCATTACAACAGCAGCCGCATTGTAAATATTATGCTCGCCAATAAGTGGCACTTCGTAAAGTTCGTCTTCATGGGAGAAACTAATCTTGGATGATGGTGACTTTTCAATTTTAATCTTGAAATCAGCATCATCACTAGTGCCAAAAGATAACACTTTTTGTTTTATGTCATAAGTAGGGATTTCATCTCTCATGGTCGGATCATCTATATTATAGATAAAAAGCCCATCGTCTTTCATTCCGTCAAGGATTTCAAGTTTCGCCTTGAGGATGCCAGACTTACTTTTTAGGTTGTGAAGATGGCTATCTCCAATATTTGTAATTATGGAAATATCTGGTTTTACCATTGGGCTTGTAAGGGCAATATCTCCAAAATTATCTGTACCAAGCTCTATTATTGCTACTTCTGTTTCTGGATTTAGAGATAGAACAGTTTTTGGTACGCCTATGTCGTTATTTAGATTGCCCATGGTTTTTTGGGTCTTATATTTTTCTGAAAGAACCCCATACAAAAGATCTTTGGTAGTTGTCTTGCCGTTTGAACCAGTGATGGCAATGACCTTGTAGGATAGTTCATTCCTGTAGGCTGTAGCAAGGTCTTGGAGGGCTTTTTTTGTATCGGCTACTTTTATATGGGGAATTGATACAGTTTTATTAATTTTTTCTGGATTATCTATAAGAAAGGCCTTAGCGCCCTTATTCTCACATTCTTTGATAAAAATTCTTCCGTCAAAAACTTCACCGACCAAAGGAATATAAAGTTCGCCTGGATCAATAGTTCTAGAATCGGTTGAAATTCCCTTGATTTTCACATCGGAAAACTTATCGTCAGAGATTTTTCCACCAATCATATTGGCAATTTCTTTTAATGTCTTTTCAATCATTTCTACTTCTCCTAAATCCGTCATCTATTAATTTATCGAGAATTGTAGAAAAATCCACATCGTAAAGCTTCATAGCCATCCTTGCAAAAAATGAAGATGGGGTAAAGCCTGGAAAGGTGTTTATTTCATTGATATAGAAATTTTTATCATTTCCATAAAAAATATCGACTCTCGCAAAACCTTCACATCCAGCAGCCTTGTAGCAAGCTTTGGCAAAGTCTTTAGCTTTTTTTAGGTCTTCTTCATCCATCTTATAAGGAAGCTCTTCTCTGGTTGTCTTTGAGAAATATTTCGCATCCCAGTCCAAAAAAACATGGTCTGTAATATAGGCTGCAGGATCAGAAACATCTATATTGTCAGAATCTCCAAGGACAGCAAGTTCTATCTCTTGACCTAGGATTAACTCTTCTACTAGAAGTTTTCTGTCGTATTTAAGGGCTTCTAGTCCTGCTTTTTTGAAATCTTCTTTTGTTTCCACTCTAGATACACCAACAGAAGAGCCATTTGCAGAAGGCTTTACAATGAGGGGGAGACCGATATAATCAACACATTCGTCAATAAAATCGTCGTCAAAATCTTCTTTATAGCAATATTTGTATTTGGCTTGTTTAAGTTTTGACTTTTCGAAAATGTCGTTACTTGTGACCTTATCCATGCAAATAGCAGAGGATAATAGACCATTTCCGATATAAGTTAGGCCTACCGCATCCAAAAAGCCTTGGATAGTGCCGTCTTCGCCGTAAGTTCCGTGGACAACTGGAAGGATAATTGTGTTTTCTAGGTTTTCCTTTGAAGTCTCCATCAGAAAGTCTGCGATAGATTCTTGTTTAGACTTAGAAATATTTTTTACCAGGGAAAATTCATCTTCTGGATTAAAGTCTGTAAAAGTTTCTGAAAATTTTCCTTCCTTATCTATATATACTATTTTTTCTTGGTATTTTTCCTTGTTTAGGTTTTTAACTATGTTAAGGGCACTTCTTAGGGCGATATCATGCTCGCTAGAAGGTCCTCCGCATAAGATGCATACAGTTTTCATAGTTTCTCTCTTTCTTTATAAGCTTAAGTAAATTTTACTACATATGAAAAATATGGGCAAATATATCTCAATTTATAAGTGTTTTCTTTTTGAATTTGTGACTTATTTTATCTAAGTAATTATAAATTGATTCATAATTAGTTACAAAATGATACTTAATTGTAATAAAAATGTCTACAATAAGATTCTCAAAATTATCTAATTATTGGATTTTGATAATATTTTATCATAGAAATTTATCGAAATCAGAGAGTAAATCATTTAGGAAAAGGCTTGTCTTCAATATTTGTGACAATTTGTAAACATTTTGTAAGATTTAACAAAATCTACATAATTTCCACACAATTTAAATATATACTATACAACGTAAATAAGTGATTGTTATCAATTTGTAACTACTGTTACATATTGTAGCAGAAAAATAAAAATAATGATTTTATATAGATTAAAGGAGAAAAAATGAAATTTTTAAGAAAATACGCACTTGCAGCAGCCTTAGTAATACCATCAGTATTCACTATAGGTTCACTGAAAGCAGAAGCTGCAAGCGCTGTAATTAATAAAGACGTTGCAAATGGAGTAAATGTTAGAAGCGAAGCTAAACTTGGCGATAACATTATCGGTCTAATCGACGAAGCAGACAAGGAATACGAAATAAAAGAAGATAAGGACGGTTGGTTAAAAATCGACTTTGAAGGTAAAGACGCTTACGTATCAACTGACCTTTTCCACCTTCTTAACGAAACAGAAGTAGTTAGTGCTACAAATTTCAGAAAAGAAGCAAACCTAAACTCCGAAGTTATCGAAGTTTTAGAAAAAGGTACAAAAGTAAAATCCCTAGAAATCGCTGAAAATGGTTTTGTAAAGGTAGAAGTTGATGGCAAGGAAGGCTATATCTACAACAACCTACTTGAGACTTTTAGAGTAAGAAATGAAAAAAATGCCAAAGCTGGGCAAGTAAACCAAGCAAACCAACAACCAGCACAAAACACACAAAATAATAATCAAGCACCAGTAGCTCAAAACCAACAAGCACCAGCACAAAATAATAACCAATCTTACCAAGGCTCATCTAACTGGGCTAAGGAATGGATAGCACAAAGAGAATCAGGTGGATCTTACACAGCCTACAATCCAAATGGTGGCTATTATGGTAGATACCAACTAAATCCATCTTTAGTTCCTTATGGTGCAAGCCCTGCTCAACAAGAAGCTGCAGCAGATAACTATGTAGCTCAAAGATACGGCTCATGGGAAAATGCCCAAGCTTTCTGGCAAAGAAACGGTTGGTACTAAAACACAAGCTCAGTTTAACTGGGCTTTTTTTGTTGGAAAAATTTGCCATAAATTAGCGATTATTACCATAGGTAGAAAACTTTTGGAAAAATCTAGAATTTTGCCAAAAATCTGTTTCTTTACCCTAATAATATAATATAACAATGGTACAATAAAGGTGGAGGATTTTATGAAAGCAATACTTACAATTATAGGACTAGATAGACCCGGTATAATTTACCAGGTTTCAGAAATTTTATATACTTATAACATCAATATTTTGGACTTAAGCCAAACTATTATGGAAGAAAAATTTGTGGCAATGATTAACATTGATTTGTCAAAGGCTAATGCCGATTTTAAGAAGATTAAAACAAGCTTTGATGATTTGTCAAAGGAAACTAAGCTTGAAATTAGAATACAAAACGAAGAAGTTTTTGACGTGATGCATAGGATTTAACATGGATAAGGAAAATATATTAGATACTATAAAAATGTTAGATGAAGAAAATCTTGACATCAGAACTCTCACCATTGGAATAAGTCTTTTAGATTGTATCGACCCTGATTACAAAAAGGCTTGCGATAAGATTTATAATAAACTCATAAGAGAAAGCAAGGATTTTCTAAAAGTTTCGGGGGAAATTTCCCAACTATACGGAGTTCCTATTGTAAATAACAGGATTTCTGTCACACCGATTTCCCTAATAGCAGCAGCGACAGACCTTGATGACTACACTCCTTTTGCCAAAACTCTTGATAGGGCGGCAAAGGAAATTGGAATAAACTTTATTGGAGGATTTTCAGCCTTAGTTGAAAAAGGCATGACAAGGGCTGATGAGATCTTGATAAAATCTATCCCCAAGGCCCTCGCAGAAACTGACTTGGTATGTGCTTCAATTAACATCGGTTCGACCAAGGCTGGGATAAATATGGACGCAGCTCGCCTTTGTGGGAAAACTATAAAAAATCTTGCTCATAATACCGAAAATGCCTTTGGTTGTGCGAAACTTGTAGTATTTGCAAATGCAGTTGAGGACAATCCTTTTATGGCAGGAGCTTTTCACGGAGTAGGCGAAGCTGACACTGTAATTAGCGTTGGTATATCAGGGCCAGGAGTGGTAAAAGCGGCTATAGCTGGTAAGGAAAATTTAAAAATAAATGAAATCTATGAAACAATCAAGAAAACCGCCTTTAAAATCACCAGAATGGGTGAACTTGTCTGCAAGGAAGTCTGCAAAAAACTTGATAAAAACTTTGGAATAGTTGACCTTTCTCTTGCTCCAACACCAGCCATAGGCGATTCTGTTGGAAGAATTTTACAAGAAATAGGTATCGACAAGGTAGGTGGCCATGGGACAATAGCAGCCCTCGCCATGTTAAATGACGCCGTAAAAAAGGGCGGAATCATGGCAAGTTCTAGAGTTGGTGGTCTTTCTGGTGCCTTTATTCCAGTTAGCGAAGATGAGGCAATGATAGAAGCTGCAGGCAAGGGATGGATAAGTTTTGATAAGCTAGAAGCCATGACTTGTGTTTGCTCGGTAGGTCTTGACATGATAGCTATCCCTGGCAAAACTTCTGCTGCAAATATTTCTGCAATGATAGCAGATGAGGCAGCACTAGGAGTTATAAATAACAAGACAACCGCCGTTAGAATCATCCCAGTAGAAGGAAAAGACGTGGGCGATAGCGTGGAATTTGGTGGACTCTTAGGCTACGCACCAATTATGGATGTGGGAGAATCAGATTCGAGTATCATGATAGAAAGGGGAGGATTTATCCCAGCCCCTGTTCATTCTTTTAAAAACTAGGAGGAAAAATGACAGAAAAAAATCCAATAGTAACATTCATGATGGAAAATGGAGACATAATAAAAGCTGAACTCTACCCAGAAATCGCTCCAAATACAGTATCTAATTTTATATCCTTAATAGAAAAAGGCTTTTACGATGGCCTAATCTTTCATAGGGTAATAAAAAACTTCATGATTCAAGGCGGAGATCCAGAAGGCACAGGCATGGGCGGCCCAGGCTACGCTATAAAGGGCGAATTTAACCTAAATGGTTTTGAAAATAATCTAAAACACGAAAGAGGAGTCCTATCCATGGCAAGAAGCTTCATGCCAGATTCAGCCGGCAGCCAATTTTTTATCATGCACCAAGATAGCCCCCACCTAGACGGCCAGTACGCTGGCTTCGGCAAGGTAATAGAGGGAATAGAAGTAGTAGATAAAATTGCAGAAGCTAAAACAAATAGGCAAGATAGGCCAAAAAAAGATATAAAAATAGAGAAAACAACTGTAGAAACATACGGCATAGACTACGACGAACCAGAAACAATTTAGATAAATTTACACATAGCAGGCAAAATGTCTGCTATTTTTTTGACATAAAATATATATAATATTTTCTGCTAAATATTAATTTTTTTGGTACAACGGTCTTAGAATAAATTGTCAGAACTAGGGGGACTGACGGAGGGAAAAACAGATGTATTTTATAGATAGGCAGACAATAGACATGGTCCAATCCTTACGTCATTTTGACAAAAAAAGTGAGGGAAAATCCCATAAATTAGGTAAGATTAAAATTATTATCTATTAATAATTGAATTTGTCTACATTCTGTATATTCTAAAGGATACGAAAATTTATAGGAGATTAATTTATGAATAGTAAAAAGAAATTTACGCTTTTACTATCAGCAAGTGCCCTATCAATGGCACTAATGCTACCAGGGCTTATTCAACAGGGAAAGCTTCAATAAATGGCATAGGCGTAACAGCAACATTTGTTAAACAAGCCGGTAGAAATGACGGAGCATAATACTTATCTGCTAACGAAAATAACCAAGCAGCTTATAATGCAACAAATGAAATGTTTTATGGGAAACCAAGTCCAGCAACAATTCCTGCATTAGGAATTAATACACAAGCAAGTAATGGCAGTAGTGGTGACTTAAACTCATATAAAAAAGTCGACTTTAACGGTCATGCTGAAGCTGGTACGGTGGCACTTACATATGACCAAGTTGTTACAGATCCTGTTTTAGACTTATCAGGACTAGGTGGATACGTAAACGCCTTAGGTGAGTTCCAATTACAAAATGGAGCATGGGATATTGTTGGAAGAGGGTCGTTTAACGCTACTGATATATAACTAATCACGAGTGGAGTATCTTTTGAAAAGGGAGCATCAAATTCTAACTTAGATGTTACAGATAATTGGATTAAAGTAAAAAAAAGAAATACTTTCACCCATGCAGTTTTAAATAACCCAAATAATCCATATATTTATAATGGTCAATATAATAGCCCTCTACTAGAACCAGCAGGAGCAGGAAGTGTTATATTAAGGGGAACCTTTAAAGAAGTATCATTAAAACTTTACCATAATGCTACTCCATGGTCTGCATTTCCAACAGCACAGTATAATACAAGTAAAGCATTCTTCACTAATTATAATAACCCACAATATGGTGACGGCATTAATGGTCTAAATGTGATTAATGCTGAAAGTTTACCATTTGGTAATAATAAAGCTGAAAACCTTCAAAACTGGGATTTATTTAGAATTTCCTAAGACTACCAAAACCATCATCAATAGGTGATAAGGTTTGGTTAGATGATAATGCTAATGGAACTCAAGATGTTGGAGAAGCAGGAGTTGCAGGAACAACTGTAAAACTATTAGACAAAGATGGAAATCCAGTAAAAGATTTCAATGGAAACCCTGTAGCAGAACAAAAGACAGATGAAAAAGGAAACTATAAATTTGAAAACTTGGAAGCTGGAGAATATGTCGTTCAAGTAGTAAAAGAAGACGGGCATAGTCTTACAAAAAAGGGACAAGGCACTTCTGATACAGATTCAGACGTAGATCCAGATACAGGAAAAACAGATGTAATTACATTAGAAGCAAATAGAGAAATTACAAATGTAGATGCAGGTTTGGTAGAAGATGACACCTACAAGGTAGTTTATAAATTCGAACCATCAAAAGAACCAAACATGCCAAGTGAATTACCACAAGGCGTAAAAGATCAACTTCCAGAAGCAAAAGAAAATCTAGAAGATGGTGCAGTAGTTCCATCACCAAAAGACTTCACAGGAGTAGAAGATGAAGTAAACGGAGGAACATGGTCTTTTGAAAAATGGGATAAAGATTCAGTAACAATTAATAAAGGCACAATAGGTGAAGACCGCACAGAAGAAGTAACAGGCTACTGGAAATTCACACCAAAAACTGAATACAAAGTAACCCACGAATTCAAATCAGGTACAGAAGGCAAAAAATTACCAGAAGAAGTTAACAAACTATTACCAGCTGACTAAACAGGTAAAAAAGATGGAGAGAAAGTAACTCCAACTGAACCAGAAAAAACAGAAGTACCTGTAGAAGGTGGAAAATGGGTATTCAAAAACTACGATAAAACAGATTCAACAATAAATAAAGCAAATGAACACTTCGTAGGAACATGGGTATTCACAAAAGATGAAGAACCACAACCTGAAAAAGGTAATGTTTATGTTGAGTATGTGACGGAAGATGGAGAAGTTTTAAAGGCTAAAGCACCTGTTAAAGAAAATGCAGATGTATGAGAAGCCTACACAACAGAACTAAAATCCTTCGAAGACTATGTATTTGCAAAAATGGCAGATGATTCTGCAGGTGCAAATGGTACTGTTCAAAAAGGTGATCAAACAGTTACTTACGTATACAAGAAGACTCAAGTAACACCACCAGTTGAACAAAAGGAAAGTGTGTATATAAGATATATCACTGAAGATGGAAATGTTCTTCAAGATTACACTCCTGTTAAGAAAGATGCTCCAGTTGGAAAAGCTTATACTACACAACAAAAAACATTTGAAGGCTACGAATTTGTAAAAACTGAAATAGATAAACACGGCAATACTGTTTATCTCTACAAGAAGAAAGACTCAAAAGTTACAATTCCAGCTGATATGGAATATAAAGTAAACTATAAATTTGTTTCTGCCACTGTTGGCAAGAAACTACCTCAAGAAGTACTAGACTTATTACCATTAACTGAATCTGGTAAGAAGGATGGAGATAAGATTTCAGCTACTAAACCATCTAAGACTAAGGTTGAAGTAAAAGATGGTACTTGGGAATTTGTATCTTATGATAAAGACAGTAAGACAGTAGATAAGGCAGATGTTAAATTTGTTGGAAAATGGGTATTTAAAGAAAATACTAATAAACCAGGCGTTTCTACAGGAGAGACAACAAAACCAAACAAAGATAATAAGCCAAATACAAGTACTGGTACAACTACACCAGGAAAGACTACTGTAGTTCCAGGATCAACAACTATTAACCAAGCTAATAAGAGATTTACTGGCAATGTAAGAACAGGAGTAGGTTCTTCACTAGGTGCACTTATTACTTTAGCTGGTTCAGCACTCGCTTTATTTAAAAGTAAGATAAGAAAATAGTAGAAGATTTGGCAAAAATTAAATATTTACTTTAGATAAAAAACGCCCTCTTTGCAGATTGAGCTGTAAAGAGGGTGTTTTGTTATATCAGATATATTTTTCATGAAATAAGTAAATAGCATTGATTTTATATTTGAGATTTTTGGCAAAATCAAACGGAATGCATTGGGATTAATACATTCCGTTTAAAATATTTTACTATTTAGGGGTCACAGAGTTAGGATACTTTTTTATATTCAGTCTTCTTCTGATTCTTCTTCTATATCTTTTTTCATTTCAAAAGATATTATAGAATCTTTGGCGGTTTCTATTATATCTTCTAGAGTTTCGTCTATATCATCGCCGTCTGAATTTATGGCTGTGTAAAGACTTGCGAAGTTTAATCCGCCAATTACTCTGACATTTTCCTTTTCTCCTAGGGTCATTACTGCTCTATTAAAAGGTGTGCCTCCTGCAAGATCTGCTAGGACGAAGATGTTGTTGTATTTTTCTTTTAGTTCGTCGTAGGCGATTTCAAGTTTTTTGTCAAAGGCCTCTAGACTGCCGTTATCTTTAAATTCTTCTATTCTTAGATTGTCAAATTCGCCTGCTATCATCTTGATTGCGGAGTAGACTCCACTTGCAAGGCTTGCGTGACTTATTGCTATTACTGCGTTTGTCATTAGAATAGTCCTCCAAAATTACTTGCTATACAAGATTTAGCTTTGAAAAACACCGGTTTATACTTTATTGATATATCCAAGGTATTATCACATGCGTGACTTTTTTTAAGTCCTAGTAGGGCAATTGATAGCAATCTGTTTTGCTGTAAGCTTTTGCATTTCATCTTCTTCTCCTTGTTAATTTACAAATCCGATATCTGTGATTATTTCTAAATCTTAACCTTTTAGGTTAGAATTTTTTAAAAAACTTTTTCCTTTATTAAAAGGTAATTAAAAAACCTAATAAAATTAAAAGATAAATGATTCTTATAAGGGAAAATATTTTAGTGAAAATTCTTAAGTCCTAATCTGGTAATTATCAATATTATAAAGCAATAATACGATAAAGTCAATATTTATAACGGGAAATAATGAAAATTGATATCCCATTAAGAAATTATCAGAATTAATTTTTGACCTAAAAATAAAAATCCTGTATACTATTGTTAATAGTGGTAATTACCAAATATAAATGAAAAGCTTTTTTTATGGAAATTTTTAGATTATTGATAAAAAGATTTGAAAACATAATTTGGTTAGGGCTAATTGACTAAAAATTTTCGTGCTATATAATATAAGTAGTGGTAATGACCAATTACATAATACAGGAAATTTATCAAGGAGGCAGATATGTTATTAGATGTGAAGAAATTAGAAGAAAGAGATTTTAAAAATACCTACACAGAAATTTTTGCCCAAGCGGATACTTGGAAGGAAGTTTACAATCTTTATGAAGAGAGAAAGGCTGATATAGAGAAGTTTTTGGCAAATTTTGATGAAAATAGCAAGGTTATTTTTACAGGTGCTGGCACTAGCGAATATGTGGGAAATGTTGCCCAAGACTATTTAAAAACCCATGGAGCCTATGATTTTGAGTCCGTTGCAACTACAGATTTGGTTTCAGCTCCATATTTACACTTCAAAAAAGATCAAAAGACACTTTTGGTTTCCTTTGCTAGGAGTGGAAATTCTCCGGAATCTATAGCTGCAGTTGAGCTTGGCAAACAATTTGTGGATGATTTTTATAATTTGCCAATCACTTGTGCCAAGGATGGTAAGCTTGCAGTTGGTCTAAAAGATGACGAAAATTCTTATGTATTTTTAAATCCAGAAATAACAAATGATAAGGGTTTCGCCATGACAAATTCTTTTTCATCTATGCTTTTAGCAACCCTTTTGATTTTTGATACTAGCCTTGATAACAAAAAAGAAATTGTTAATAAGATGTCTGCTATAGCCAAAGAAACATACGATAGGGCAGAAGAAATTGAAAAAATGGTAAACTTTGATTTTGATAGAGTGGCCTATCTAGGATCAGGCCCACTTGGCAAATTAACCAAGGAAGCAAGGCTTAAAATCCTAGAGCTTACAGCAGGTGAAGTTACTACAATTTTTGATACATCAATGGGCTTTAGACACGGTCCAAAATCATACATCAACGATAATACCTTGGTAGTTTCATTTGTATCTAATAACGACTACACTAGAAAATATGACCTTGATGTATTAGATGAGATAGAAGCTGATGGGATAGCCAAAAAAATCATCGCTGTCACCAATGAAAACCTGGATAGAGATTATGAATTTGTCCTAAAATCAGAAGGTTTAGACGATGCCTATCTTTCTGTAGCCTATATAGTAATTGCCCAAATAATAGCCCTAATTACAAGTTTAAGAGTGGGCAATACTCCAGATAATCCATCTAAAAGTCACACTGTAAATAGGGTTGTAAAAGGTGTTACAATCCACGAGTATAAATAATGACAAGCCTATACGAAGACCTTATAGATAAGCTTTTAGAAGAGATAGCCACCATGGAAAAGGGGGCGAAACTACCTTCTGAAAGGCAACTTTGCAAGGACTATGAGGTATCTAGGACAACTGTAAGAAATGCCTTGGGTTCCCTTGTAAACTCAGGCGTTTTATATCAAATTCAAGGCAAGGGGACTTTTGTTAGAGAAAGAAATAAGGAAAACTTGTCAAATTATTATTCTTTTACAGAACAAACTAAAAGAAATGGCAAAACACCAAAATCTATCGTCACAAGTTTTAAGGTAAGAGAGCCAAATGATAAGGAAAGACAAATCTTTAACGATGAGCATATCGGAAAAGTAATAGTATTTGATAGGCTAAGGCTTGCTGACGATACGGCTATGATGTACGAAAAAACAGTCATTCCCTATGAGAAATTCAGTACAATTAACAAAAATTTGCTAGAAAGAGTCGCCCTTTACGATATATTTAGAGATAACTTTAATACAAAGATTGCAAATGTTAGAGAAAGATTTCAAGTGTCATCTATGATAAAAAAGGTTGCGAGTTTATTAGATTTAAAAAACAACTCGCCAGTCTTGAAAATCACCAGATTTTCTTACGACATAGAAAACAATCTAATAGAATACACCACTTCCTTCGCTAGAGGAGATATATTCTATTACGAGACTTCTTATAGTCCGAATTGATTTAATTATATAAGAAAAAACTCGCTTAGTAGGCGGGTTTTTTCTTGTAGAAAGCTATTAATACTTTTTGTCGTAGGGTGAGGAGATGATATAACAAATTAAAAATTACATAACAGATGATCTAATTTTTAAAATAAAATTTATATATGTTATAATGGTTATAGTGATAAATACTTTAGAATTTAAAACCACTTTTAAAAATTTTGATTTTGATTTCAAAATTTTGCATTAATAAAGGGGACTTTGATGAAGAGAATAAAAATAATACTTTCATTAGTTTTAATATTTATAGGAATAATACTTGTTGGAGAATACGGTATAACATATCTTGATAATTTTGCGAGTGACTTGCCCAATACTACAATTATTTATCAGCCTGGAATGGATCATGAGAAGATGAAAGAGGAAGTAGAGGAAGCAGCTCGTAAATTTGATGTAGAATTCTTTGTGGTTAAACAAGATGTCATAAGTACAAACGAGAATAACTTAATTCTTTATAGCTCTAGCCCAAAGGTAGAAAAATATTTATCAGAAGAGAAGGATATTTACGAAAGGGAATATACTAGCTTATTTTTTGGAAAAGTGGATCTTTCCTATGATGATTATAAAAATATTTCTTCCTCGGACCTAGAAGTCAACAATAATTATTATCTGTTTGGAAATAAATATGATATCAAAAACTTCAAGATATCTCTAATCAATAAGTACGCAGGTAATCATCCAAGATTTCCAGAAAAATCTAGAAAATTTGATTACACTGTTTATGGACTTTGGACAATAATTTTTGCCCTGTGTCTAATATTTACAGCAATTTACGTAAAAACTCGTAAAGAAGATGCCTTTATAAAAATAATTTATGGAGAAAATAGGCTTTATTTAATATTTAAAGAAATAATAATAGACCTTATTTCTATTGTAGGCATTGGAATCCTATTTCTACAGCTTTTAAAAGCTTATACCTATACAGATTTTTATAAAAATGCCTTTTATTTAATGCTTGGTATATTTGCTCTTATGAATTCTTTGACCTATTTTTCTTTTTATAGATTTGATGTAGGAAAAGTCTATAAAGATAATTCTTTTGTAACTATTTCAGCCCTATATTTATTAAAAGTCATAAGCGTAAGTCTTGTTTCTCTTGCCCTTGCTATAAATTTCCTTATGATCAAAGAGTCCTTAGACTTTATTTCTGAAGAAGATTTCTTTAAAGCACACAAAGACTACTACTATACAAATTTAGGATATATACCTAGAGAAAATTATCCGGGAGGAAGTGAAAATGTAATAGAAGATGGTGCTAGAGTAAAAGAAATTTTCTACAAAAAATACTTCAAAGAATTTGATCCTTTAGTGCTTGTAAATTTTGATAGTATAGGCGATAAAGACATGGTCTTAACTAATAGAAATAGCTTAGATTATTTAAAATCTGAGATAATTTCAATAAAGGATAAAGAATTTAAAGAAAAATTATACTATTTTATTCCTCAATCAACCAAAGAGATAAATCAAAAGATTGAGTTACTAGATTTAAGGGTTGAGGATCATCTTGATGAAAAAGCTGTAAAAAATAAAGAAATAATCTATTATGAAGATAAGGCTAAGATAATTAATGTTGATGATTTATTGCCACTTAATAGTAAAATTAGTAAAAACCCTATAGTTATTTTTGATAATAGAGTGCCAGAATTCGTAGAAGAAAATATTGTAGGCAATGCTTTTAGAACTACTTACGATAGGGATATCATGTACAAAATAAAAGAAGATAAATTTAATGACTTTATTAAAGAGTATAAACTTGAGTCAGAAATTCATGGAAAGACCAATGTTTATGAAAACTATTTAGATGGTAAATTAAAGATGAAAAGACTTTTAAAAATGGAAGTCGTTATATCTTTGATATTAATAAGCTTAGAAATTATTATCCTACTTACCCTAACAAAGCTTGAATTTAGGATAAATGCTTACAAAATTTCTCTTATGAAGATACTTGGATATAATTTCTGGGAAAGATATAAGAAATTAATTATATTTTCTATTGTAGGAAGTATCTTAGCTATGGTTATCTTTATCTTAATAAATCTAAAGTACAAATTAATTCCATTTGCTTATGGAATAGCAATAATAGGTCTTGTTTTTGTTATCGAACAGCTTATTATCCATAGAGAAATAAAAAAAATAGAAAACCATAATATACAACTGGTACTAAAAGGAGAATTTCGATGATTGAAATAAAAAATATGAATAAATCCTTTGGAGACAAGGTAATTTTTAAAGATTTTAACCTAGAAATTAAAGATCAAGAATTTGTAGTCCTATCGGGTAAGAGCGGTAGTGGCAAAACAACACTTTTAAATATTATAGGAGGAATTGAAAAAGTAGATTCTGGAGAAGTTCTTGTTGATAATCAAGACATAACTAAGGATAAGAATTTACTTGATTATTTTAGATATACCGTGGGATTTCTTTTTCAAAACTTTGCCCTAATTGAAAGAGAGACAGTTTATGAAAATCTAAAGCTTGTCAAAAAAAGATGCAGAACAGATATAAGTATAGAAGAAGCTCTGGAAAAAGTAGGACTTTCTGACAAGAAGAATCAAAAAGTCTACACACTTTCTGGAGGAGAACAGCAAAGAGTTGCCCTAGCAAGACTTTTAATAAAAAAGTGCAAGTTAATATTAGCAGATGAACCGACAGGATCACTTGATAGGGAAAATGCAAATATGGTTATTTCTATTTTAAAAGAATATCAAAAAATGGGAAAGACAATTTGTTTGGTAACTCATGATGATTATATAAAGACTTTAGGAGATAGGGTGGTTAATTTATGAAAAAGAATTTGAAAAAAATAATAATAGGGATAGTAGGACTAGCCTTGGCTTATTCTTTGCTATGGTTTGCAAATTCAAGATATGTTTACACACCCTTTACAAAAGAAGTTCCAAAACATGAATCAGGCTTATATGTTCTTCATGATGAAAAGACAAATTATACTTTCAATGTTAAGTCACCTGGATTCCCATCTTTCACAGGTAATTTAGGAGTTTCAAATAATGAAGGGTCTGGACTTATAATATGGCCGGGATTTTTTGGAAAAAATTATGAGTATGGTGCAAGGATAAAAGACGGAGATACAACGTATCAAATAAAATTAGATAAGGATATGAACCTTATAGAGACGGATGAAAATTTAAAAGAAGTTTATAATAGAAATAAAGAATTAATAGACAAGATGTTTGAATCTGCAGAAAAAGTTTGGAAAGTGGATTTCTAAAAAATAGCATAAAGTTTAAAATAAAGACATTATCTGATGTTAAAGGTTATGATAATTTTAAATCATAGCCTTTTATATTTCACTTAAATAGTATCTTTATATTAGTCATATTTATCAAGGATATACTTTTCGATAATCTAAAAGGCCATAACCTATATGTTAAGTTATAGCCTTTTATTTTATACAAAAATTTTAGTTTTGTTTTTCTGCATTTCTTTTACTTCTTAAACTAAAACGATTTATGGTCATATTTTAATTAAAACATTTTTTACCAGCGGTCACCATCGTCATAGAGTTCTAGTAGTTCTTCTAGGATTGCTATCTTTTTGGCTTTGACCTTGCCTTCGTCAGTGTCTTTTCTTAACATTCTTGGGTTCATTATTTCTACTTCCTTGATGTTTGGGGTGTAGGATGAGACTTTGTCGGTGATTGATTCGTAGGTTTTGTGTTCGGCAAGGGCGACGTGGTGGGAATTAAACATTAAGGTATATCCTGCGATACCAGTTTTTGCTTGGTAAGGTTTTGATATGCCACCGTCTATTACGTAGAGTTTGCCGTTTGCCTTGATTGGACTTTCGCCGGTTTTTGTAATTACTGGTACGTGGCCATTTATTATCCTGCGTCTTTTTCCCTCTACTTTAAATTCATCTAGGATTTTGTCTACGATTTCTTCTTTTTCGCATAGATCGTAGTATGGATTTGGATGCTCTTTTCTTAATTTTTTATCATCTATAAAAATATTTTCGAAATATGAATATTGGCTTTTGCCAAATATTGGCGAGAATCTACCGCTTATCAAATACCACATCATATCTTTGGCCTTTTGGTCGTTGGTATAATAAGCATTTCTCGCTAATTTTTCAAAATAATCCATCAAGGATTTTCCTTTGTAGACTACTCCATCAAGCTCAACTTCTTGGAAGTCGCCTTCTTTTGTTAGAGGAATACAGCCGTGGAATAATAAAGAACCATTTTCTACCTTGTACATGGCGCCGTTTTTATAGAGAAAATCCATATGCTTGTTGAGTTTGTTGTTTTTGATAAAGTCCTGTTTTAGGATGTGGATGACGTTTTTTTCTTCCTTGGTAAGTTTTGATGGGTCTTTTGGATCTATAGTTGGGAAATTGGTATCTTTTAGTTTTGCTCCCTTATAGGTCATAGTCTCAAAATCGATGTATTTAAGGGCGTTTCTTTCTTCCATTTTCATGTCTGGATTTCTCTCGATTAGGGCGTAGTCTAGTTTAAACCTTATTATAGAAATGGCCTTGTACATTCTAGATGCTGCTTCGATTGTGATGTTGTCGTAGATATTGTCATCGTAAATTCTTGGGGCAAAATGGGTGCATGGGTCATCGCCGTAGGTTGCCATAGCAAATTCAAATAGTTTCCTTAAGTTTATGCCGTAGCCGTCTTCGAGCATGTCAAAATTGTTGTATTTGATAGCATCTGCCACACAGGCTGCAATTAGTGCGGTATTTCCAGAACAAGCTCCCATCCAAGCTATGTCGTGGTTACCCCATTGGAAGTCAACATTTGGGAACTTCAAGAGTTCGTCCATAATTATGTGAGGTGACGGACCTCTGTCGTAGATATCGCCAACGATGTGGAGTTTATCTACAGCTATTCTTTGGATAAGGGTACAGATGACTTTGATAAAGTCAAAGGCAACTTCGTATTTTACAATGTTTGTAACGAGAGATTCGTAATAGGCACGCTTGTTGTATTCGGAATCGTTGGTGTAGAGAAGTTCGTCGAGGATTAGGCTGTATTTTTGAGGGAATTTTCTTTTTACGTAGTCTTTTGGATATTTGGTTGCGACAAATTTTAAGAGATTAATTAGCCTGTGGATGGTTATGGTTAGGTAATCGTTTGTAATCTTGCCAGATGTTTTGAGATTTTTGTAGACTAAATCTGGGTCGTAGATAAGTTGGGCAAGGTCGTCTTGGTTCTTTTTTTCTAAAGTGTCGCCAAAAAGTTTTTGGATTTTATCTCTAATATTTCCTGAGGCAGACCTTAGTAAATGCAAAAAGGCATCGCTTTCCCCATGAATATCAGAAAAGAAATATTCAGTTCCCTTAGGAAGCTGTTGTTGGGCGTTTAATAAAATAAGGTCGTCTTTGATAGAGTTTTTGTCTGGGTATAGACTTTTGATGAGGTTTTGATAAGTTTTTTCCATGTTTTTCTCCTTTATCATTTTTTAAAGGGGCTGGCTCTTAAGGGATTTTTCCTTAAGAGCACACAGCCCCTAGTCTTCGTTTTTAACAAAGTTTGATTTTTGGTAAATTTTTTCTTCTTCATGTTTTTTGAAATCATCAGCAAGGTCTGGGTCATAGGTGTCATCTGTACTTCCCAAATCTTTTACGACTTTGTTTACTTTTTTATTTTCTTTTTCTACATCTCCGAGAGTTTTAGGAGAATTTTCACCAAGTTTTTCTTCTGCTTCTTTTTCGGCAGTTGTCTTTTCGCCTTCAAAAACTTTCTCTTTTAGAACTTTTGCATCAGATTTTTGTAGAGTTTTATCTTCTACTTCTGGATTTTCTTCGTTATTTATTAGTTTATTTCTTTCTTCTTTAAAATCAATTGGTTTTGAGTTTGTATTAAGGTCTGTATCTTTTTTTATAAGCCTGCTTGACCTAATAACAGTCTTGCCATCAATTTCTGTATTGTCTTTCTCTAATATCTCGACTTCTTCGTCTTTGTTATCTTTGAAGTCAAGTTTTATAGGGTTATTATTTTTGTCACTATCGTTTGTCTCGGTTTTTACTTCTATATATTCAGTCTTTTTTTCTGGGATATTTGTATTATAAACTCCCTTAAATTTTGCGATAAGACCGATTAGAGAATTTAGAACCAATAGTCCATTAAAACCTAAAAGGATATAGAGCAGTTTCTCTCTAAAGTAGAGGTAAAGAAAGGCATCTATAGCCAAAAATAGCAGACCAAAAAATACATTGGCTAAATGACTCTTGCCATTTTCTCCTGCTTTAAAGATAGACCTAGTAATTACAGTGTTTATTACAAAGGCAACGATAAGTATCCCAAGTGCAATTGGTTTAAGAGCCACTGCGGATATATTATTTATGCCCAAAAGGTCAAAGGTTGCTAGAAATAAGTTGTTATCAACAAAGATTACAAATCCAATAGACAAAAGTAAAAGAATACTAATTACAGATCTGAATAATCCAGTTATTATGCTAAAAAATTTTATAAAGTCTTTCATAAGTCCTCCATTATATACATTATATCACAAAATTTGAATTGTTTATATATTAAATAATTGTATAGTAGAAATAAGTAAAAGACAAGGGGAGTAGACTTATTTATAGAAGGTTTTTTTAAAAATTTTAATTAAATTTATTTTCTAATAAAAACTGTTTAATAAGTCTCATTTTTCTTCTGCTTTATTTGTTAATTTTCTTAGATAAAAGGTAAAAACTATTGACAAATACTAATAAACTTATATCATATTTAGATAGTATGTAAAAAAGTAAGAAGAAAATCACTAAATCAAAGGAGAAATCTTGATAAATTAGTTGAAGGTTGATTGTTTAAGAGTATAATATACAATTGCTAGAAATCTATTTATCGAGATTTTTTTATCTCAAAAAGGCAAATTTTATTTGTCCTATTTTGCAAACAGTAAGGAGTAAGAATGGCCCAATATCATAAAAAGTTATATGGGAAAACAGAGAGAATGTCATTCTCAAAGTTTCCTGAAGTCTTAGATTTACCAAATTTATTAAAAGTTCAAAAAGACTCATATGAGTGGTTTATAAATGAAGGTCTTGGAGAAATCCTTGAAGATATTTCTCCTATAGAAGATTATAATGGCAAGCTTAGTCTTGAATTTACAGGATTTGAGTTTGACGAAAAACCAAAATATAGCCTAAAAGAAGCGAAATATAAAGATTTAACCTATGCTAGAGACCTAAAGGTGATGGCTATATTGTTTAATAAAGAAACTGGTGAAATCAAAAGACAAGAAGTTTTCATGGGTGATTTCCCAATGATGACTGATTCTGCAACCTTTGTTATAAATGGTGCGGAAAGAGTTATAGTAAGCCAGTTAGTAAGATCTCCAGGTGTTTACTATGCAGAAGAAACCGACAAGAGCGGGGATAAACAATATTCATCTACAGTTATCCCAAACAGAGGAGCTTGGATTGAGTTTGATACAGACGCAAGCCACACTGTAAATGTAAGGCTTGATAGGACTAGAAAGCTTCCAGCTACTACCCTTGTACGTGCGCTTTTATTTGATACAGATGAAGAAATTATTGAGGCTATTGGTGATACCAAGCACTTAAGAAATACTCTTGAAAAAGAAAATTCTGAAAATAGTGAAGAAGCCTTAATAGAAATTTATAGAAAATTAAAACCAGGGGACCCTGCTTCCCTTGAATCAGCTACTACTCTTATAAATAACCTTCTATTTGATGATAGAAGATATGATTTGGCAAGAGTTGGTAGATATAAATACAACCTAAAACTTGCTCTTGCTCCAAGGATTACAGGAGAAGTTGCAGCAGAAGATGTAATAGATTCAGAAACTGGCGAAATCTTTGTTAAAGAAGGCGAAGTTATTAAAGAAGATGTTGCTATTGCAATAGAAAACGCTGGTATAGTTTCTGTTTATATTAGAAAAATTAATTCAGATAATGAAGAGAAAGTCCTTAAAATCGTAGGCAACAATTTCGTTGATATCCATGCCTTTGATAGACTAGAAGGACTTGATATAGATTTTGATGACTTTAGCGAAAAAATTTATTATCCAGTAATGATGGAAATTATCGAAGAAGCTGAAAGTGATGAAGAGCTAGTAAAGATGATGCAAAGAAGAAAGAAAGAACTTTCTCCAAAGCACATTACAAAATCTGATATCCTTGCAGTTGTAAATTACCAATTTAACCTCTTTGAAGGTGTGGGTGAAACTGATGATATCGACCATCTTGGAAACCGTCGTGTAAGAGGAGTTGGAGAACTTCTTCAAAACCAATTTAGAGTAGGTCTTGCTAGGATGGAAAGAGTTGTTCGTGAAAGAATGACAACCCAAGATCCTGATATAGCAACCCCACAAGGTTTAATCAATATCAAGCCAGTTACAGCTGTAATTAAGGAATTCTTTGGTTCATCTCAGCTTTCACAGTTCATGGACCAAACTAACCCAATGAGTGAGTTAACTCACAAGAGAAGACTTTCTGCTCTAGGACCTGGCGGTCTTTCAAGAGATAGGGCAGGGGTTGAAGTAAGGGACGTTCACGATTCCCACTACGGCAGGATTTGTCCGATAGAGACTCCAGAAGGACCAAACATCGGTCTTATCACTTCTCTTACAACCTACGCTAGAGTTAATAAATACGGCTTTATCGAAACACCTTACAGGGTTGTTAAAGAAGGTGGAGTAGTATCAGATGAGATTGACTACCTAACAGCAGATGTTGAGGATGATTTCATCATAGCTCAAGCCAACGAACCTCTAGATGAAAATAACAAATTTATAAACGAAAGAGTATCTGGTCGTGGTTATAAGGGTGAAAATGATATTTACCCAAGAGATTCTATCCAATATATGGACGTTTCTCCTCAACAGATAGTATCAGTTGGAGCAAGCTTGATACCTTTCCTTGAAAACGACGACTCAACCAGGGCTCTAATGGGTGCCAACATGCAACGTCAGGCAGTTCCACTTATCAAATCTGCTGCACCAATTGTCGCAACAGGTATTGAACATAGGGCTGCTAAGGATTCTGGTGTATGTGTGGTTTCAAAAACAGACGGAAAAGTTGTTTATGTTGCAGCTGATAAGATAAAAGTAAAAGATCCTAATGGTGAAGTTATCACTTATGATTTGCTTAAGTTTGAAAGAGCAAACCAAGGTACAACTATAAACCAAAGACCAATTGTAAAATTAGACGAAGAGGTAAAAGAGGGTCAAGTTCTTGCAGACGGTCCATCAACAGACAATGGCGAGCTTGCCCTTGGTAAAAATATCCTAATTGCCTTCACAACTTGGGAAGGCTATAACTTCGAGGATGCTATGCTTCTTAACGAAGAGCTTGTAATAAATGACGTACTTACATCAGTTCACATAGAAGAGCACGAATGTGAAGCACGTGAAACCAAGCTTGGTGCAGAAGAGATAACCAAGGATATACCAAATGTCGGCGACGATATGAAAAAAGACCTTGATGAAAATGGTGTTATTAGAATCGGCGCTGAAGTAACAAGCGGTGACATCCTAGTTGGTAAGGTATCTCCAAAGGGAGAAACTGAATTATCTCCAGAAGAGAGACTTCTACGTGCGATTTTCGGTGAAAAAGCTAGAGAAGTTAGAGATACATCACTTAAAGTACCTCATGGTGAAAAGGGAATCGTAGTTGATGTAAAAGAATATAACAAAAAAGACGGAGACGAATTATCTCCAGGAGTAAATAAAGTAATTAGAGTTTATGTAGCTACCAAGAGAAAAATCATGGTAGGAGATAAGATGTGCGGTCGTCACGGTAACAAGGGTGTCGTTTCAAGGATTCTCCCAAGAGAAGACATGCCATTCTTGCCAGACGGTACACCTATCCAAATCTGCCTAAACCCACTAGGTATCCCAAGCCGTATGAACTTAGGTCAGGTACTTGAAGTTCACATGGGTCTTGCAGCAAGGACTCTAGGCTGGAAGATAGCAACACCAGTATTTGATGGTGCTATGGATACTGAAATAGAAGAAGTTTTAGAGGAAGCAAAAAAAATCGCTCCTTTCGTAAATAAAACAGGTAAGATTAGACTTCGTGATGGTAGAACAGGTCTACCATTCCAAAACCCTGTTACAGTAGGTGTCATGTATATGCTTAAACTTCACCACATGGTAGAAGAGAAAATTCACGCTAGATCAATTGGACCATATTCACTTGTAACTCAACAACCTCTAGGTGGTAAGGCACAATTTGGTGGTCAGAGATTTGGTGAGATGGAGGTTTGGGCACTAGAAGCCTACGGTGCAAGCCACACCTTACAAGAAATCCTAACTGTTAAATCAGATGATGTTACAGGTAGGGTTAAGACTTACGAATCAATTGTTAAAGGTGAAAATATCCCTGAGCCAGGTACACCAGAATCATTCAAAGTTTTAGTAAAAGAGCTTCAATCACTTGCCCTTGACGTAGAACTTCTAGATGATAGTGGAGATGTAGTTGAGCTTAAGGAAAATATTGACGAACAAGATAGGTTCTCACAAGTAGAAAAGATAGATGCGTCAAAGATAAGAAACCAAAGTAAGTTACTTGCAAAAGCTAATGCCCCTAAGGAAGAAAAAGAGGCAGAGGCTGAAAGTAGCGAAGCTTAGGAGAAGGGAAGTTTATGAGCGAATTAAATCAATTTTATGGGATGAGGATGAAAGTTGCATCCCCAGAAAAAATACGAAGCTGGTCTCATGGCGAGGTTAAAAAACCTGAAACTATAAACTATAGGACCCTTAAACCTGAAAAAGACGGCCTTTTCTGCGAAAAGATATTTGGCCCAACCAAGGACTACGAGTGTTCTTGTGGTAAATATAAGAGAATGAGATATAAGGGTGTTGTTTGTGAAAAATGTGGAGTAGAAGTCACCAAGTCTAAAGTAAGACGTGAGAGAATGGGCCACATTGAGCTTGCTGCTCCTGTTTCTCATATATGGTTCTTTAAGGGAATCCCATCAAAGATGGGACTTCTACTTGACATGAGCCCGAGAGTTTTAGAGAAAATTTTATATTTTGCATCCTATGTAGTAATAAACCCAGGTTCTACAGACCTTGCTGTTAAGCAAGAAATCTCAGAAACTGAATACCAAGACATCCTAGAAGAATATCCAGATGATACAGAATTTAAAGCAGCTATGGGTGCTGAAGCTGTTAAGGAACTTCTAGCAAATATTGACCTTGAGAAAGAATACCAATTACTTTTAAAAGAACTTGACGAATCTTCAAACCAAAAGAAGGTTAGAGTTTCAAGAAGACTTGAGGTGGTAGATGCCTTTTTGACAAGTGGCAACAAGCCAGAATGGATGATTCTAGACGTTCTTCCAGTAATGCCACCTGAGCTTAGACCAATGGTTCAACTAGAAGGTGGGAGATTTGCAACTTCAGATCTTAACGACCTATACAGAAGAGTTATCAACAGAAATAACAGATTAAAAAGACTTCTAGATATAGGTGCACCAGAAATTATCGTAAGAAACGAAAAAAGAATGCTCCAAGAAGCAGTAGATGCCCTAATAGACAACGGTCGTAGGGGTAGAGCTGTAACAGGCGCATCAAATAGAAATATGAAATCTCTATCAGACCTATTAAAAGGTAAGAGCGGTAGATTTAGACAAAACCTTCTAGGAAAGAGGGTTGACTATTCAGGCCGTTCTGTAATCGTAGTTGGTCCAGACCTTAAATTTAACCAATGTGGTCTGCCACAAGAGATGGCACTTGAGTTATTTAAGCCATTTATTATGAACAAAGTTGTAGAAAAAGAAATGGCCCACAACTTAAAAACTGCCAAGAAAATGGTAGAGAAAAAAGACCCAAGAGTTTATGAAGTCTTAGAAGAAGTAATCAAAGACCATCCAGTTTTATTAAACCGTGCTCCGACTCTTCACAGACTTGGTATCCAAGCTTTTGAGCCAATCCTTGTAGAAGGAAAGGCAATCAAGCTACATCCACTTGCTTGTAACGCCTTTAACGCAGACTTCGATGGTGACCAGATGGCTATCCACTTACCACTATCAAACGAAGCTCAAATCGAAGCAAGACTCTTAATGATGTCAACCAACAACATCCTTGGCCTTAAAGATGGTAAACCAATCACAACCCCATCTCAGGATATGGTGCTAGGTGCATACTACCTAACAACAATCAAAGAAGGCGCTAAGGGTGAGGGAATGGTATTTGAATCTACAAATGAGATGAAAAAAGCCTTAGTTTCTGGCATTGTAGAATATCAATCCAAAATTGGTGTAAGAATCAAAAAAGACGACATGGACCCAGGAAAAATTGTAGAATCTTCTGTAGGTAGATTTATCTACAATGAAGGTCTTCCACAAGATTTAGGCTATGTAAATAGAAAAGAAGATCCATATTCACTTGAAGTTGATACCCTAATTGACTCTGGTATGCTTAAAGAAATAATTGATAAGTGTTTTAGAAAACACGGCAATATCAAAACAGCAGAAGTACTAGACTATATCAAGAGTATCGGTTATAAATATTCAACACTATCAGGTCTAACTGTCTCCATGGATGACGTAAAGATTCCAAAGGAAAAATGGCACTTAATCGACGAGGCTGATAATGCTGTTGATAGGTACGAAAAACTATATAGACGTGGTCTAATAACTGACCAAGAAAGATACGAAAAAGTTATCGAAATCTGGCAAGAAACAACAAACAAGGTAACAGATGCCCTACTAACAGATCTAAAAGATGACAACAACATCAAGATTTTTGCGGACTCTGGTGCTCGTGGTTCTACAAACCAGATTAGACAGCTAGGCGGTATGCGTGGACTTATGAGTCAGGCCGATGGTAAGATTATCGAAATTCCAATCAAGGCAAATTTTAGAGAGGGTCTTTCTGTACAAGAATACTTTATCTCAACCCACGGATCTCGTAAGGGTCTAACAGATACAGCGCTAAGAACAGCCGACTCAGGATATCTTACACGTAGAATGGTAGATATTTCCCAAGACGTAATAGTTACAGAAGATGATTGTCATTCAGACGGATATGTTCTTGCCCACGAATTTAAAGACGGCAATGAATTAATCGAAGACTTGAGAACAAGAATTGTCGGTCGTACATCTTTTGAAGATATCAAAGACGAATCTGGGGAAATCATCGTTCACAAAGACGAAGTAATAGATGAAGATTTAGCTGATAAAATTGTAGGAGCTGGCATTAAAGAAGTAAAACTAAGATCAGTTCTAGAATGTAAGGCCAAACAAGGCGTATGCGCAAAATGCTATGGTAGAAACCTTGCAACAGGCAAACACGTTAACATGGGAGAAGCAGTTGGTATCATCGCCGCTCAATCAATTGGTGAGCCAGGTACTCAGCTAACCATGAGAACCTTCCACTCCGGTGGTATCGCAGGCGTTGGAATTACCCAAGGTCTTCCAAGGGTTGAGGAGCTTTTTGAAGCCCGTAAACCAAAGGGACTTGCCTTCATCGCAGCAAACTCAGGTACAGTTTCTCTAATCCAAAACGATAAGAAAACTGACGTAGAAATCACAGGTGCTGACGGCACAAGCAAGAAATATAATATACCATTTGGTTCAAGAATATTAGTAAAAGATGGCGAAGAAGTTGAAATCGGTGCTCAACTAACTGAAGGTTCTCTAGATCCACACGACGTATTAGATGTATTAGGCAAGGTCGGTGTACAAGATTATATCACCAAGGAAGTCCAAAAAGTATACAGACAACAAGGTGTAGAAATCGACGATAGACACATCGAAGTAATTGCTCGCCAGATGCTAAAGAAAGTCAAAATCATAGAATCAGGCGATACAGAATTCTTACCAGAAAGTTTACAAGAAAGACGTGAAGTTGATATTGTAAACGATGAGATGAAGGAAGCTGGCAAAAAACCTGCAATCTACGAACAAGAACTTCTAGGAATCACAAAGGCATCTCTAGCTACAGATTCATGGCTATCAGCTGCATCCTTCCAAGAAACAACCAGAGTTCTTACAGATGCATCAATCAAAGGCAAGGTAGATGACCTAAGAGGTCTAAAGGAAAATATCATCATCGGTAAGCTAATTCCAGCAGGAACTGGTCTAAAATACTACAACAACGTAGAAATAGACTACGAAACCAAAGAATTAGAAGACGAACAAATCAAGGCCAACCTTGAAAGCATAGAAGCAGAAGAAGAAACAGAAGAAGTATAAGAAAGGGGGCGAAATGCCCCCTTTCTTAGAATATAGAAGGTATTAAAATGAAAAAAGTACTATTCTACCTGATGAAGAGCGAAAAAATGTGCGCCATGCACGCTCTTATGAACGCAAATCAAATTATAGAAAATGGGGGAGAAGCCAAAATAATATTTGAAGGAAAATCAGTAAAACTCCCTCAAATATTGGATCGAGAAGGAAACCCTCTTTATAAAAAACTACTTGAAAACAAAACTATAGTGGGAGTATGCAAGGCTTGTTAGAAAATGCTAGAAGTTTATGAAATAAATAAAAACTTAGGCCTAAACTTTTTAGAAGATATGAACGGCCACGCTGGGGTGATAAAATATTTAGATGAAGGATACCAAGTTATAGAGTTTTAATAATTATTAAAAGGACCTGCGAGGTCTTTTTTATTTGAGGAGATTATATTGACTAAAAACTTCTAAACCACAAAGATTTCTTGATGTTATTAGAGGATTTCGTGTTATAATGATTGTATAGGTGAATATATAATTGATCATGAAGAGAAATGCTTCTACAATTAAATGACTTTTATAAAGAGGAGATAAATTATGATTATAGCTATTGGTGGTGGGGAAGTATCCCAAAATCAAACTTATGAGATAGATAAATTTATTGTTGAGTCATCAAAAAAAGAAAATCCAAATTTTCTATTCATTCCTACAGCAAGTAAAGATGCTGAGGCTTATATAGAGGTCATCAATAATTTATACGAGAACTTAGGATGCACAACTGACACCTTGTATTTATCTAATGTGGAGGTTAACAAGGAAGAGGTTAATCAAAAGATAGAAAATGCAGACATTATCTATGTTGGTGGTGGAAATACTTCTTATATGATGGAAGTTTGGAGACAATATTCTGTTGATAAAGCACTAATTAGAGCTTATACAAGTGGAAAGGTGCTCTCTGGTTTAAGTGCTGGATCTATATGCTGGTTTATTGCGGGCCATAGCGATAGTGAGTTTATAGAAGGTGTTGAAAGACCAAAGCATAAATGGGTTAAAGGTTTAGGCATAATTCCTTATTTACATTGTCCACATTATGATGAGCCTGAAAGAGCAGGCTTTGATGAGTTTTTTAATGGACAAGTCGCAGATGCTATTGCAATAGAAAATCAAGTGGCTGTTGTTTGGGATAATTATGAAATCAAGATAATTAAAGCTAACAATAGTAAAAATGCATATAGACTTTCATGTAGTGATACAGGTTTGAACAAAGAAGTTTTATATTAAGACTTTAACTCGATTACTCTACTACGAGCGTATCGAAGAATTGTAGATTTTATTTTAGAAAAATATTATATAAACGAAAAAATGATTGGTGGGAGTTGAGATAATGAAATTTGTACCGGAAGAATTTAAGCTAAAAGATGGCAGAGTTTGCCAAATCAGAGAAATCCAAGTAGATGATGCAGCAGATATGGTTTCTTATTTAAAAACTGTTATGGAAGAATCTGATTTTATGAATTCTTATCCAGAAGAAATAACTATGACAACCGAAGAGGAAGAAAAAATGATAAAAGGTTTTAATAAGTCAGATACTACCCTCATGCTTGTTGTAGAAATGGATGGAAGGATTATAGCAAGTGGCACTATAATACGACTAGGCAAAATTAAAATGCATCATAGGGGAAATGTAGCGTTAGCAGTGCTTAAAGAATTTTGGAATTTAGGAATTGGAAAAAAGATTCTTCTTTGTCTTGAAGGCTATGCTAAGGATTTACTTCTTTCCCAGATAGAATTGGATTATTATTCAGGAAATAAAAGAGCCAGGGCTCTTTATGATAAAATTGGATTTATGGAGACAGGAAAAACTCCAAATGCTATTATCCTAAAGGATGGAAGAATATATGATAGTGTAAAAATGGTTAAAAGTATTTAAGGAGTATTTCGTTTTAAAATTTTTTTTTAGTAATAATTCACGTATCGTCAAAGTTAACCAAGGTGAATTCCTACCTATCATAATATGAAAATATTTTTGAGAAATTAAGATTTTAGATAAGGTGGAATTATACTCCAAAGTTTTGAAATTAGGATATGTAGACCGATTTTAGTGATTAGCTTAGATATTGTCAATAAATAAGTCAAAAAATAGACCTAGTTGGTTCTAAAACGTCGATAAAGCAACAAAAGAATTAGCTTTATCGGCGTTGTTCTATATTTAATTAAGGGATTGATTTATTTTTTTTAATAAGTATAATGTGCTTATACAACAAGTACATTATGTACATTTATAATTTGTCTTTTAACCAAGTTATTAGTCAAATATACTTAAAATAAATATAATAAAGGTAACTTTTTATGAAAACAGCATAAATTTATACGAACATTAAACTTAATTAAATGTATGCATCTCTAATTTTTTCATTTATACGGAGGTAGAGTTTGGAAATACTTATAAGTTATCAGTCTAAAGACCCCATATATATTCAAATAGTATCGCAAATTAAAAAACTTGTATTAGAAGGAAAATTAAAACCTGGTGATAGTATTCCTGCAATGAGAACTTTAGCCAAAGATTTAAGTGTCAGTGTAATAACTGTCCAAAAAGCATATGAAATCTTACGCGATGAAGGGTTTTTAAACACAGTTGTAGGAAAAGGTACATTTGTAGAAATGCCAGAGATGCATGATTTAAAAATTAATCAAAAAGCAAATCTTATTACAAAAATAGAAGAAACAATTAAATTTGCATATATTAATGGTTTTAATTCTGATGAGTTCTTAGACTTGGTAAATTTACAAGTTAAACTTTTTGATGATACGATAAAGGAGAAATAATGGATAGCATATTAGAAGTTAAAAATATAGAAAAAACATATCCAAATAATGGATTTAAATTAAATAAAATCAATTTTAATGTTCCTAAAGGATCTATAGTAGGAATCATAGGAGAAAACGGCTCCGGGAAAACTACTACTTTGAATTTAATTTTAGGATTAAAATCTAAAGATGGTGGTTCTGCCAAAATATTTGGTAGAGAATTTCATATAGACGATGTAGACACTAAAGAAAAAATCGGTGTATCTTTTGATGAAATTTACCTACCATCAAATCTAAATGCCAAAGAAATTTCAAAAATATATAAAAGTATATATCAAGGCTGGGACGAAAATTATTTTTTTTCTAGTTTAAGTAATTTTGGAATTGATAATGGGAAGAAGATTGGAGATTATTCTAAAGGGATGCAAAAAATGTTATCCATAGTAATCGCTATGTCACATTCACCTGAATTATTAATCTTAGATGAACCAACAAGTTCACTCGACCCTGTAAAAAGAAGTGAAGTCTTAGAAAAGTTTCAAGAATATATAGAAAATGGAGAACGATCAATAGTTTTCTCTAGCCATATAACCACTGATATAGAACATATTTGTGACTATGTAGTTTTTATAAACAAGGGGAACTTAATATTCGCGAGTCCTACAATTGAACTCTTGTATGGAAATTGTATTGTCAGGTGTACTTCCGAAAGTTTTAATAAACTAAATAAATCAAATATGATAGCTTATTTACAAAAAAATAACCAAGTAGTCGTTTTATTGAAATCTAGAGATGACCTAGACAAATCTATTGATAATATTATAATAGAAAATCCGACACTTGAAGAAATTATGAATATATATTCTAAAGGTACAATATTATGATGGGACTAATAAAAAAAGATTTAATGGTGTCTGGACTTAAATTAAAGCACATCTTTGTATTTTTAATGCTTATTATAGGACTGTTCTTTCTTGAAATAACAAGAGAATATATACCGCTTATTTCCTATGGATTTATGTTGTTTGCTCCTCTTATTTTCTTTTTAAGTATATCGAATTATATGGAAAATGATGATTATAAAACAGAAATTCTTTTTCCTATAAGAAAAAGAACAATAGTAAGAGCTAGGTTTCTGGAATATTTCCTTATATCTTCAATTTGCATTACATTAATATATATAATGGTTTATGCCAAACAATTATTTGATAAAACTCAACTTGAAAGTCATCAAATAAATTTATTAGCAACAGGGATTGGAATGAATCTCATATATGGTGGGTTAGTACTATGTATGATGTTTGTAGTCGGACAAGATCGTATTAAGGAAATAGGGATTGCAGCTTTCATATTTACTTTGATTCCTGTAAGACTATTTATGGAAATAGTAAAAAAAGTTCTCGGTTTAACCAATGTTTTTGATTTTTATAGCTACACCAATATAATATTAGCTTTTATAGGTTTTTCTATAGTATTTTTCCTAATATCGTATTTAGTGTCTATACTAATTTTTATGAAAAAAGAATATTAACTTAAGGAGGATGTATGAGAGGATTGTTTTCATATTACATTAATCTATCAAAAAGAAGATTTCTCCTATTTATGTCATTACTAATAATAGTAATTTTAATCAGTATATTTGAATCTGCTCATGAGTTGGTATTATTGTATTTAGGCTTTTTACCTACTATATTACTTGCCTATAGCTATGATCAAAAATATAAAAAGTTTGTATTTGAAAGATTAATCCCAGTTAAGGTTAGGAATATAATAAGAACTCAGTATTTAGTTATAGTTCTTTATTCATTGATGGGGTGTTTACTATCCTTACTTTATTTACTAATTTTAAAGAAAATGGATGTCAACCTAGATTTTAACGAACAAATAACTAATATTAAGTTAATAACGTTGTTTTCAATTAATTTAAATATATCGATATTAATTAGTTCGTTAATCAAAGAGAAAAAAATTTATAAAATTTTTGCTTTTGGTGTACCTGTACTTCAGTCATTAATTACTTTCAAAGACAAGATAGAAATCCTAAATATTGATAATCAAATAAATTTCTTTTCTCAACAAAATATGGAATTAAACAATATTATTGTAACTATACTATATATATTAATATCTTTACCTATATCGTATAGGTTTTATAAGAATTATTGTAAGTAACAAAAAATGGTGATGTTGTAGACTATATTTAGATAATTTACAACATCACTATCATATTTTTACTTACTCAAAAACTCATTAGCCTTTTTAAGGCCATCAATTATTTCAAGGCTTTGTGGGCATATGTTTTCGCATTTGCCACATTTTATGCAGGCTTCTGGATTTACTCCCTCTTTTACATACTCTTCATAAGCTTTTTTGGATTTTTCTTCTTCATCGTAAAGAAAAGCATTGTTCCACATTGAAAATACTCTTGGGATGTTGATTTCTACAGTACAAGGAAGGCAGTATTCGCAGGCTGTGCAGGCGATTTGCTCTCTTGATTTGTAGATTTTGCGTGCCTTATCATAAAATTCTTTTTCTTTTTCAGTTAAAGTAGGATCTGCACTTGCTATTTCGATATTTTCCCTAACTTGGTCAATGTCGTTCATTCCTGATAGGACTGTCATAACATTATCAAGGCTTAGTGGAAATTTGATTGCCTGTTGGGCAGGGGTTAGGTCTGTAAAATCAGCCAATAGGTCTTTTACTTCCTGAGGTGGATTTGCTAGTCTGCCGCCTTTTACAGGTTCCATGATTATTACAGGAATCCCCATTTCTTTGGCAAGCTCATAGCCTTTTAGTCCTGCTTGAAGGTTGACATCTAGGTAGTTTAGCTGGATTTGGCAGAAGTCCCAATCATAGGATTTGATGATTTCTTCGAAGGCTTCGTATTCATCATGGAAGGAAAATCCAATGTTTTTTACTAGACCTTTTTCCTTGATTTCTTTTATAAAATCAAAGACTCCAAGTTCTACCATTTGTCTAAAACGCTTGATATCTAGAGAGTGGAGGAGGTAGAAGTCTAGGTAGTCGGTTCTTAAGTTTTCTAATTGTTCGTTAAAAATCCTATAAAAATCATCTTTTTCTTTAACAAACCAGCAAGGCATTTTGCTAGCAAGCTTTATTTGATCTCTAAGATTATTTTCTTCTAGAAACTCACCGACAAATTTTTCGCTCATTTTTTCATGATAAGGATAAGCTGTATCAATGTATGTAAGGCCCTTATCAATAGCATCTTTTATAATTTGTGAAGACTGGTCTTTATCAATCTTACTTGCATCATTATCTATTGTCTTAAATCTCATGCAACCAAAACCGAGTCTAGAAATCTTTTCGTCTTTAAAGTTAAAATATCTCATATAAAAATCCTTTCTTTCTTCTTGTTATATTGTATCATAATTTATAAAAATTTTTAAAAAATGTTGGAAATTTGGTATAGTAAAAGTAAAGGAGAAATTATGGAAGAAAAAATATCATTTAAATCACTACCAGCCTTTATTATCTTGGGTATAATAACAGGCCTATTAATAGGAATTTTCAAGAAGATAATCGGCATAATTTCAAGCTTTATGGATGGGTTTTTAACAACAGGAGAAAATCAGGATAAGCTTATTTTTATGGCATTAATCATAGCTATTGGAATTATTACATATTTTATTTTAAAAAAAGATAAAAATACAAAAGGTTCTGGTATCCCCGTGATGACAGGCATGATGGAAGGGACAATTAACGTAGATAGTGAAAAAACTATTGTTAGGAAATTTATCGCATCAGTTCTAACAATAGGTTCTGGTCTTACAGTCGGTAGGGAAGGTCCATCAGTCCAACTCGGAGGGCTGGCTGGAGATATAGTAGGGAAATTTTTCCCAGAAACTGACAGGGATTTATTCATAGGATCTGCTGCATCATCAGGTTTTGCAGTTGCCTTTAATGCTCCTGTAGCGTCTATGATTTTTGCTGTTGAGGAAATTTTTAGAACCCATAGCTTTAATACATTTCTATCGTCAGCTGTAACAATCATTTCAGCGACTATCACAAGTGGCCTTGTTTTTGGAGACTTTCCTAGTCTTGAAAATATCCAGAGCTTTGCTAATTTTAGTCAATCCTCTTTATGGTTAATAGTAATTCTAGGAATTTTAACAGGATTTTCTGGAGTTTTATTTAACAAGGTCGTAATAGGCTCTAAAGACCTTTATAAAAAAATACATTTACCAGAAATAGTAAAATACTTATCTCCATTTATTTTGACAGGGCTAGTTTTAATAATTGACCCAAGACTTTTCGCATCTGGTGAGGAATTAATCTACTTACCAAGCTTGGGAAATGAAGGAATAGAAACGCTTATATATATGTATCTAGCAAAGATCATCCTCTTATCACTTGCATTTGGAATTGGTCTATCAGGCGGCTCTCTCGTGCCACTTTTAGCAATCGGGGCAATCCTAGGAAATATCTACGGGATAATCCTTTCTAATCTTGGACTAATACCTGTTGATATGATTTTTGCAATATCCTTAATAGCCATGGCGGGTCATTTCTCAGCCATAGTAAGGACACCTATTACAGCTGTAATTTTAATCTTAGAAATGACAGGTGGTGCATTTTCCAATATCTTAGCCCTAGCTGTCGTATCCTTAGCGGCATACTTAGTGGCGGAAATTATGAAATCCAAACCCTTCTACGAAGACCTCTATGAAAGGCTTCTAATAACAAAAAAATCTTCCTAAATTACCGGGAAGATTTTTTTCTTTATTATTATTCTATAAAGATTTCTTAAGTTTCAAAACTTGAGATTTCCTAGAGATTTTAAAGGAAAAGTGTAGAATATAAGCCAGGAGACTTTATGAAAAAAACTTATACTTATATTCTATGGTTTCTTGCCCTATTAGTATTTTTTCTGACACTAAAAAAAACCAATGAATTCAGTCAGTCTCGGAATGAAGCTTATCTTGCAAGACTAGAGCAGGAAAGGTTTTATAGGTCTAGAATTAGTAAAAATAGGGAAGAAGAAATAAAAAAAATAACTAAAAAAGCTGAAGAGAAGAGGGCGGAAGCCTTATTAGAAGCAAATATAAAAGAAAATATAAAAAAAGAATCCGACAAAGCTGCAAGTTATGTAAGAGACTTAGCGAAAACTTACCCACAAGTAAAGGGAAGGATTATCATAGATGGGACAGAAATAGATTTTCCAGTAGTCCAAGGAGATGACAACGAATTTTACCTAGATCACGACTACGATAATTCCTATTATATAAATGGCGGAGTCTTCATAGACTATGTTCACAAGGGGGATTTTTCTGACCAAAATACGGTAATTTATGGTCACAATGTTAGAATTGGCTATATTTTCCATGATTTGGATAAGTTTAGGGACAAAAACTTCGTCAAAAATCATTCAGAAATAATTATAGATACCCCGATAGAAAGAAAAACCTTTGATGTAATATGTGCCATGGATGTAAATGTGGACGCAGACTATAGGTTTAACTACTATGATGATGACGAATTTGAAGACTATCTTAAATTAATAAAGGAAAATAACATCCTCGAAGGAAAACCCCTACCAAAAAAAGATGATAAACTTATTACCCTGTCTACATGTTCAGATTTGAACGATAGGTTTGCTATAGTAGCTGTTGAAACAACAGGCAAAATAAAAAAACCTAAAAACTTTAACCTTCAAAAAGAAAAACTCTTACAAGATAAAAGATTTAGCACAAATACCTTTATCTACTAATAATAAATAAAAAAATTTATAAAACAAAAATCTTCCTGATATTTTGGGAAGATTTTTTTATGGAATTTCAAAATTCTTTTGATATTGCGACTTTCTTTTGTATTTTTTCATGATTAATGAATAAAGATTTTCATCGGTCTTTTTAGCTTCTTCAATAGCAAGTTGTGCTACTTCTTTGTATTCTAGAGATAAGTCGTATAAGATAATTGATTTCATATATAACATAATTGGAGATGATCTTTTTTTAGAGTTTAAATCAATGGCTTTATTTATGTAATCCAGAGCTATTTTACTCTGATCTAAATTATAATAGCTAACTGCGATATTATGAAATAAAATGGAATTAAAATTAGTGTCATTTAATTTTAAATTTTCTAGAAAAAGCAATAATTTAAGTTTATCATCGTAAGAATCCATTATTTGCGTATAGTTCATAATAAGTCTGCAATCTAAGCTATCATAGGTATTTGAATCTAAATTTGAAAAATCAAAAGCTTTTCCAGTATTTAAAGCTTCGATTATAATAGCCTTTCGTTTTTCTTTATCGTCCTTTATTTGCATGTTTTCAAAAAACAATCTTAACTTTTTGGCTTTAATTCTTATTAATTTTCTGAAAGTATTATTTTCGATTTGAAAAAGTGTTTCTATTTCATCTGCATAAGAAAAACCTGCTACATTGTCCTTTGAATTAAGGTTATCTATAATACTATCTATAATTTTTGAATCTTCTAAAAAAATATTTAAATATTCTTCTACTAAATCTACTTTTAATAAATTAGAAAAAATTTCTAACTTATCTATATCAATATTATATTTTCCGTTCTCAATATCTGAAATAGTTTTTATATTTATATAAGATAATTCTGATAGTTTTTCTTGAGTAAGTCGATTCTTTAATCTATGATATCTAATAATCTTACCAAAAATAATACTAGATTTTTTCATTTAAATATCTCCAATTATTTATTATATCAAAATTTTATTAAATTGTCTATAGATAAATTATATATTAATTTAAATTTTTATCTGTATTATAATTTATTTAGATGGAGATGATAGTGTGAAAAGAAACTTTATAAAAAAATTACTATTAATTACCGTGTTTATGTTCTTTTTATATCCTTTTTACGATAAAAGTGATGATAGTATAGAACTATGTAATACACATAACAATAATCATATATATGGTATTAGCTATGTACTGATATAGTTATAATATTTTACCAAATATTTACTCTATTAAAAATTTGCCAGTACTAAGGATAATATGAATTTAAAAAATTGTTTTATTACACTAAATATAATTAATTTATTGAATGCATTTTTTATAGTTCCATTTGAGGACGGAAGTGAAGAAGTAATTTATTTATCCAAAAATAGTATAGAGTGTATTTACATAGTTCAGTTGATTTTGTGAGTAAAAGGAGGAGTCTTATGTATGTATGAATAATAATTAATAGTTAGATGCCAATAAAATTGTATAATTAAGGAGAATGATTATGAAAAAAATACTATCTATTATTTTAACAATTTCTATTTTGTTAACATCACAGTCTTATGTTTATGCTAATAATTCAATTACTACCACTGTTGATAAAGATACCGATTTTAACTGTTTAATAAAGGATGATACTTGTGAAGTTGTTGAGTTTAACGGGTTTAAGTATATATATCTTGAATTAGAAGATAAAGTTGTAACAATGACCCTTGATAAAGAAAATAAGTTTATTAATGGATATATTAATATATATAATTCAGAGGATGAATTATTAGAAATGGAACCATCTGAAGATCTGTATTTTGAGGACATAGAGAATTGTATACAGGAAATAATATCGATTGATGATCCTAATTTTATTAGCTTAAATAATAATATGGTAGAGGTTAAACAATATAACAGTGATGAAATTTTTCATATTGATGAAGACGTACAGAATAGTATACAACCATTGAGTGTTGAGAGTGACAAAGCTATTCAGAAAGCTAAAAATAAATATGGAGCATCTGTTTATGATAGTTACCTAGCTAAAGGCACATATAACGGAAAAACAGGTAATCTATATTATACAAGAACTTTTGGGGCTTATAAATCAATCGATAAATATATAGCTGTGGGAGTTGCACTCACTGCTATATCAGCATTTTTTTCACTTCCATTGACTGCTATTAAGTCAGTAGTTGCTTTTACAGCAGGTATAGGTGGTGCATTAGTTACATCGAAAGCGGAAGTAGTTAGAAAGTATGTTACTACTTGTTATAATAAAAAAGAAGTAAAAGTTGGTTCTATATATCCATATAGATCATTAAGGGATTATGTTGGGGATGTGCTTATTTCTAGTACAGGAGTATCAGCCTTCCAATATAGAAAAACTAATTCAAATGATAATTTATATAATAACAATCAGGCTATTATAAAGAAAGGCTGTGATTTATATTGAAAAACAAGAGACAAATAATTGCAAATATCTGTGGAATCTTGGCAGGGATAGTATATATAATTGCTGGGGTAAGAAAAATATTTGTAGACCAGAGCGATAACATTAAATTTATTGTTCTGGGTTCTGTGATGATTATAATATATGTGATTTTTATGTATAAAGAAAGTAAAGAATGAAGCTCTAAAGGGTAGAGATTAGCTTTTATATATTATAATAATGATTATCTATTCTAGTGGTTAAAATAAATACTTAAAATTAAAATAACCAAAACTACCGGCCAAGCTGGTAGTTTTGGTTGTATTTTACTAAAAATCAAGTAGATTTATTCCTATTTCATCATTCATTTTTCTTCCAACAAAACCGTCACTTATATCTATAACCATCTCACAGGTTACGCTGATATTTGCCCTTATGAGGTGGCCGCCAAGTCCGTTTCCCTTATCATCTGCCACAGAAATATGAAGGTGTGGGTAATACTTGCCGTCTTTTGTGGTTATTGTTCCATTTATAGCAAGGATTTCAAAGATGCCTTGGAAGTTTTTTTCAGTATAGGACTTATCATCTACCTTGTAAACACAAATAGTAAAGTCATCTGTTGCGCCGATAGTGGATATAGATGCGAGTTTTATGTCTTCTTTTATAGCGATTTTTTTAAGGGATTCGTGGACTTCTTCGCCTCTGTCAAATCTTGCTATAATCTTATTTTCAAATCTTTTATATTCTATAAAACCTTTCCTATTGGTCTTTATTTTAATCTAATTTTTTTACTGCTTCTAGAGCTTTTTCGAATTTACTTCGTTTGCACAAAATCTTTTTTGGGCAAATATACGCAGATCCTATTGGAGAATAGCAAAAAGCCCAGTACTTAGCAAAGCTCTTAACGACAAAAGAATAGCTGAAAGGGGCTATATATCCCTAGTCAGCTATTACAATAAAGTTTAAATTAAACTGTAGAACCGCCGTATGCGGAACCGTATGTACGGTGGTGTGAGAGGTCGGTAGATGAATTAATCATTTACCTCCTACTCGATTATTGAGTTTAAAGCGTGGATTTTCTTTATGTATTTTTTTGTATTTATTAAGTATGGCGTTGTAAAGGTTTATGTCATTCTCCTTAGCATTTTTTAATGCTAGATCTACTGAATTTAAATAATCGTTATCGGATAAATCGAAAAGAATCAGTGATTGCATATATAACATGGAGGGAGAGATTGGGTTTTTAGAGTTAGTGCTTAAGGCTTTGTTAATGTAAGTTAAGGCAAGTTCGCTATTATATAGTCTATAATATGTAACGGCGATATTATGATAAATGATTGAATTTAAATTATCATCTTTAATATTTGCATTATCTAAAAAAATCAGGTACCTCAGTCTTTCTTCTAAATTATCTAGATTAATTGCATAATTCATAGTCAATCTATAGTCTAGATAATCATAAGAATTTGAAGATAGATTAGAGAAATTAAATTTCTTACCAAGATTTAAAGCTTTAATTATCTTATCAAGTTTTACCTTTCTATTTTTTGCTTCAATATTTTCAAAAAAAAGTCTAAGTTTTGTTGCTTTTAACTTAGTAATATTACGTTTACAATTATTTTCAATATCAGAAATAATATCTATTTCATACTTTTGGGTTGATCCTGGAATTCTATCTTTAGAATTAAGATTACTTATTATTTTATTGATGATAATAGAATCCTTAAGGATAATATTAAGATACTCATAGATTAAATCTACATTTAATACTTCTGAAAGAGTTTCAAGTTTATCTAAGTCAATATCGATCTTTCCATTTTCCATGTTTGAAATAGTCTTTATATTTATATAGGAGAGATCTGCCAATTCTTCTTGAGTGAGATTTTTATTTTTTCTATATTTTTTTAAAGTTTTACCAAAAATAATGTCAACATCTTTCATAATTATCTCCAAATTCTAATTATATCATAATATCATATTAAAGTCTATAGACAAATAATACCTTGTATATTTATCCTTTATAATATATAATATTAATTAAGAAGAGGCAAAATATTAAAAAAGTTAAAGTGAGTTTTAATAAAGGAGAGGGAATATGAAGTTTAAAGATGAATTGAAGTTGATTTTACGAAAGCCTTGGAAATTTATTGTAATGCTTGTTATTTCTACTATCATTTTATTTTCCTTTTTGCTTATGGTCTTTAATTTCCTTACTTCTAGGAATAATTTGGTTAGGATGAAGGATAATTATGCTCAAATTTCTACAATAGTTAAGGCAAACCCTAGTAAGGATGGGAAACCTTTAGAGTATAAAGATATAGACAAGGATTTGCTTGATGAGATTAATAAGTCTGACTTTGTTGATAGGGTGGAGATTAGAGATACTATAGCTGGTAGGATTGATGGAGTTAATAATGCAAATATAAGCTTTGGTAGTATGCCATCTAATGCCATAGCGGTTTTTAAGGGAGAGATTGAGGAAGTAACAGATAGGCAAGACATGGGTCCTGCAGAAGGTATAAATGCTATTGTTACAATAGATAAAATAATAGCGGCCAAGGATAGTTGGCTAAGGGAAGGCGAAAGTGTTAGCGTGTCCATTTATATGGGGAAGGATTCTCGAATTAAGCTTAATAATGGTGAGTCTTATGTTTTTATAGGTGCTGCCGAGCCTACTAGCCTTGGCTATATGAGAAAGTCTCTTCTTGTCAATAGAATTAGCGAAAAATTGATGGCAGCAGAAGCTAAGCCAGACAAACTTACATATTTTTATACAAATGGTGTCCTAGAAGATGAAAAAGATTTGGATGAGGACTTTATTTCTTTTTTTAAAAGTGAAATTGAAAATCAAGATGACCTTTATACTCTAAGACTTGTTTCTGATATGAATATGGTCTTGCCTGTGGCTAATGAAAATATGTTTTTACTTGAGGGCAGGCGGATAGATAACGATGATTATGGTAAAGATGTATGTTTGATATCTACTGATTTGGCAAAAAAACACAATTATAAATTGGGGGATAAGGTTGATATTGAATTATCGGACGTTATATATAGGAACGATAACGGGTATGTTTCTGCCTTTCCAGATCTTCTTGATGAGGGAAGGTACGATTTTAAAGAAGCTAAGCCTTTTGAAATAGTAGGTATCTATGATTTTTCAAACCTTAATATAGAAAATAGTCCTATGCTTTTTTCTTTAAACGATATTTTTATCCCAAAATTTAAAGAAGAATTAAACACAAGTTTTGTTACTCCTCACAATTTATCTCTAAAAATTGGGGTAGATAATATAGGAAGTTTTGAAGAAAAGCTAAAACCTAAAATTGAGGAAGCTGGATATATGGTAGTGTCTGCTGATAATAATTGGTCTAAGGTAGAATCATCATTTGACCTTATAAAAAAATCCATGGTAAAAAATCTTATATATGGATTCGCTATTGGTGTAGTCGGCATATTTATTTTAGTATTTGTAAATACTGCTTTAAATAAAAATGAATATGTTCTAAGAAGAATATTTGCAGGAGACAAACACCATATAAATCAAAGTCTGAAGGTATCTTTGATCTTTGCACTTTGCATAGGTTTTGTAATAGCTTTTGGAACAATTTTGGGATTTGCGGATAAATTTATATCATCTTCTCAAAATGATATGACTTATATTTTTAATAATATTGACTATGTAATTTTACTACTTGTAGGTCTGGTTTTCGTAGTTTTAGCACTAATAATTAACCAAAAAAGAATAGGAAAATTAGATAAAAAAGACATAGTGGAGCTTATGAAATCATGATTAAAACATTTTTAAGAAAACCTCTTTATATCATTCTTTATACTATATTAATCTTGCTTGGATTTTTGGGACTATCTAAGATAAATGAAAATATTAAATCAGATAAAAATGAGTATAAGTATATCTATGAAAATACTGAAATCAAAGGTCAAGTAAAGGAAGCAACTAGTGTTAGCGGGGAAGTGAGCTTAGATTATTATGATCTATATCCAATGTTTTTGCAAGAAGAAATACAAGAAATCTATACCAGAGCCTTTGCCAAAGGCTTTATGGATATAGATAAAATCGTTAAACCTACCGATACCAATGAAGACGGCGGAGTAGATGTTTTTGCATCAAATAATGTTGGTAAGCTAATTAAAAGAAACTTCGTATCCTATGAAGGAGATACTAGGTTAAAAAAAGGTGAAGCCTTAGTATCTAAGGATTTTGCAGAAAAATACGGTCTTAAAAAATCTGATAGGTTTAGACTAAAGATGGCTATAGAAAGCAAAGAAGACATATACATGGATTTATTGGTAAAAGACTTTGTAAATCTAGAACAATCGGTCCTTGCCTTAGATTCTGTAATTGTAAATAATAAGACTATGTTTGATGATAATCTTATGAAAAATAGTTTTTACAAAGAAACCTATGGATCTTACTTAGGATTTCATTTTAAAATCAACCCAAAATATAACAATGACTATGAAAGAATCAAGGAAAAAATCGACAAAATTTTAGGGAAAAAGTATCTTGCACCAACAAATGCTAAAGATTTTTATAATGTTATAAAACCTCTAGAAGAGAAAATTAAAGACGAGGAGAAGTTGCTTGTCATTATAAAAATAGCCTTAGTGATATTTTCTTCGTTGGTACTATTTCTAGAGGTTAGACAGGAGCATAATTCTATACTTATTAGGAAAATTTTTGGAGAAAGTGAAGGAAGAGTTTTTGGATCTTATTTTTTAAGCCTAGGATTGATAATCCTTCTAATAAACAGCTTAAGTTTCATTTTTGTAAATGCAGTAGCCTATATTTCCCCAAAAGATATTGCTACAAACTTGCTAGTAAACCTGATTATAGTAGCGATTTGCTTATTTTTAGTAACTTACAAAGATATTTTTATCCTATATCAGAAAACGGAGGATTAAATGAATAAATTAGAAATATCGAATGTTGATTATGTATATAATAAATCAGATAAAATTATCCTAAAAGACGTATCTGCAAGTTTTCTAGAGGGTACTGTGTCATCAATAGTAGGAGAATCTGGTGCAGGAAAGTCTACACTTTTGTATATTATTTCTGGATTTACCAAGGCAAAGGCTGGTAAAATTTCCTATAATGGCAAAGAAGTAGAAGATTTGAGGCTTTATAGGAGAAATATTGTATCGACTATTAGCCAGTCTTATATGCTTTTTCCTACAAGGACAGTTTTGGAAAATGTAATGTATCCGATGCTCCTTGATAAAATCGATAAAAATGAGGCGAAGGATAAGGCGAAAGAATTATTAAAATCTGTGGCAATTGATGATATTCATTTTGATAAACTACCAGAAAAATTATCTGGAGGGGAAAAGCAAAGAGTCGCTATAGCAAGAGCACTAGCTTCTAATTCAAAGATAATTGTAGCAGATGAGCCAACTGGAAATCTTGATGACAAAAATTCTGAAGAAATCTATTCGATATTCGATAAGCTTGCCAAAAAAGACGGGAAAATCGTAATAATCGTAAGTCACGATATGGACCTAGCAAAAAAAGCAGACTGTCAATATGAGATGAAAGATGGTAGACTGAATTTAGTTTAAAATTATGAGATAATGTCTTTTATTGATTGTAAAATAGATTTTTTTAAAATCTAAATCAAAATTATATTTTTTAAAATAAGAAAAATAGGATTTGAGTTTAGATTTTAGTATGTATACTTAGAAAAATATATATAAATTAAAAGACCTTAGCTTTTTGATATTGCTAAGGTCTTTGATTTTATTTTACTCAAAGTCAAATAAGTTTATTCCTATTTCATCATCCATTTTTCTTTCAACCTTGCCGTCAATTATATCTATAACCATTTCACAAGTTACGCTAATATTTGCACTTATGAGGTGGCCTCCAAATCCATTTCCCTTATCATCTGCCACAGAAATATGAAGATGTGGGTAATACTTGCCGTCTTTTGTGGTTATTGTTCCATTTATGGCAAGGATTTCAAAAATTCCTTGGAAGTTTTTTTCTGAATAGGATTTATCATCTACTTTGTAAACACCAATAGTGAAGTCATCTGTTGCGCCGATAGCTGATATAGATGCGAGTTTTATGTCTTCTGCAAGGGCGATTTTCTTTAGAGCTTCGTGGACTTCTTCGCCTCTGTCAAATCTTGCTATAATTTTTTCTTTAAATCTTTTATATTCCATAAAACCTCCCTATTGTGATTATAAATTTTAAATTAAACTAATTTCTTAACAGCTTCTAAAGCAGCGTCGAAGTTTACTTCGTTTGTTACTTCTGGAACGTATTCTACGTATTGGATGGTTCCTTCTTTGTCTACTACAACTACGCCTCTAGTGAGTAGTTTTAGTTCATCGATTAGGAAGCCGTATTTATCTCCGAATTCTCTTTCTTTGTAGTCTGATACCATTTCTAGGTTTTCTATATCTTCGTTTGCACAAAATCTTGCTTGGGCAAATGGTAGGTCTTCTGTGATGGTTACTATAACTACGTCATCAGATAAATCTAGGGCGTCGTGGTTAAATTTCTTTGCTTGGATAGCACATACGCTTGTGTCTAGTGATGGAGCGACAGAGTATACTACTACTTTTCCCTTTAAATCTTCTGAGTTAAATTCTGAAAGATCGTTTTTTGTTGCCTTAAAAGCTGGTGCTTTCTCTCCAACTTCAACTTGTTTTCCTAGTAATGTTACTTTGTCTCCTGCAAATGTAATTGTCATAATAATCTCCTTTTAAATAATTCACTTGAAAATTTTCTTAACAGTATCATTATACCCAAAAAATCTTAATATATATAGTTTATCGGATATTATTTATAAAAATATTTGCTTGATTATATATCATTCTCTTTTAGAACAATTTCTCCAATTCTTGTGGCGGTTTTTTGGATACATCTAGCGTCGTTGTTGTCTACGTCAGTTTGGGTTATTAACATACCTGTGACGAATAGATTGTTAAGAGCGCCGTATTTTTTGCTTAGTGGATTGCAAGCAGGCCAGGTGACTGCTATCCCTTCTTCATTTTGATCTGCCATTATCATTTCATTTCTTAGCAGGCTTTCATATAAAGGAAGCTTTTTGGCGATTTTTTCTAGATTCATTTCAAAACCTGTGCAGTTTATGATGATATCAGCGTCTTTTTTCTTATCCCCAATTAAAGTGTATGTGCCGTCAGTATTTATTTTTATATCTTCAAGGTTGGTTGTTATATCCATTTTCCCTTCGTCGTGTTTTTCTAGGAGCATTTTCATTGAATAATATGGGGTTTTTCCTCCTAAAAATGATAAATATGGATAGTAATTTTCTAGAAAATCACTTCTATCTATTGGGTTCATGAAGTTCACAAGGTCGGCAACATAAAGGGCAAATTGGATAAAGTAGTCTTCTGTAAAGGCTAGGGCTTGGTCGTTTTCCTTTATTGCTTTTTTTGATATTTCTAGAGTGTGCTCATTGTAGGTTTCGTAGGCATATTTTATGTTGAAACCTGCTTTTTTGAAGTCATTTTCGATTGTATTTATAAGTTTTTTCTTGGAAATTTCTCCATTTTCCTTTAATTCTTTTTCTATCCAAGACCCATTTGGAGAATAGTAGTCATAGATATCGCCATCAAAGGGGATGTCTACTATTTTATATTCACTTGGTCCTGTGAAGAAATTTATAGGCTTTTTTAGATTTTTGTTTTTTACTAGATATCTAAAGACATCTGTTGATGAGGCAGATGTGCCGAGTATTGCGATTATCTTATCTTCTGGGAGATTTTTTAAATTTTCTTCTAGAGGATAAGGTTTTGCTATATAGTTATCTTTTCCTTCAAGCTTGTAAGGGTCTTGGTAGAAGGTCGCGCCGGTTGAAAGATACACTAGGTCGTAGTTATTTTCATGATTTTTGCTCTTTAGGGTGTATTTTTGGGTACCGTTTTTTACGTCTACTTTTAGCCCTAAAACTTCCTCGTTTATTAACTTTACACAAGGATTTTCTAGATATTTTTTGCTTTCTTCTTTGAAATATTCTCCCAGATACACCCTTGGTGCCATTTTCTCTACAGGATCAAGGTATTTATTGCTTTCTTCCATCCATTTGGCAAAGGCAAAACGATTTTCTGGTGGATAGATCATTTCGTTGTGGTTTACATTTAGGAGTTTGTCTAGACTATCATTTTCGTATGGTAGTCCGACTGGGTATTCGTTTCTTTTTTCGTATATATCAATTTGTATGTTATCGGTTATTTTATTATTTAAAATTGTTTTGAGAAAGGTAAAACCCGATAGGGCAAAACCTACTATTGCTATTTTCATATCTGCTCCTTTTTTGTTTACTTGTCTTTATTATACCCAAAATATTGGATAAATAAGTAAATCACTTGACAATAGGCTCATAAGCGTGTAAAATATTTAAGGATTGGCAAGAATATGCCAATTTATTAAATTTTAAAGAATAGGAGGTGCATTATGCCAACAATTAATCAACTTGTTAGAAAAAGTAGAAAGAGTGAAAAATCTAAATCAGATACACCAGCTTTAGGTTATAACTACAATACTCTTAAGAGTAGAATAACTCCTAACCAATCACCACAAAAACGTGGAGTTTGTACATCAGTTAGAACAGTTACACCTAAAAAGCCTAACTCAGCTCTAAGAAAGATTGCCAGAGTAAGACTTACAAATGGTGCTGAAGTGCTTTCTTACATTCCAGGTATTGGACATAACCTTCAAGAACACAGTGTTGTACTAATTAGAGGTGGTAGGGTAAAAGACCTTCCAGGTGTTAGATACCATATCATCAGAGGTACACTCGATACTGCTGGTGTTGAAGGAAGAAAACAAGGTAGATCTAAATACGGAGCAAAAAGAGGCTAGTAATTAGTTGAAAAATAAGTGCATAATGTGCCTATTAATATAAAGGTATATGTGCACACTTAACGGCTATGACCGAGTACTCAAGATATTACACATAATTGGTAAAGGAGGGAAGAAAAGTGTCAAGAAAAGGACATATACCAAAAAGAGAGGTAATGCCTGATGCCAAGTATAATGATAGAGTGGTAACTAAACTTATCAACAATGTTATGCTTGACGGCAAAAAAGGCCTTGCTACAAAAATAGTTTATGATGCTTTTGATAAAGTACAAGAAGAAAAAGGCGAAGAAGCTATTGAAGTTTTCCACCAAGCAATGGAAAATATAATGCCAACTCTAGAAGTTAAGGCAAGAAGAATCGGTGGTGCAAACTACCAAGTACCAATGGAAGTTAGACCAGAAAGAAGACAAACACTAGCCCTAAGATGGCTTGTAAACTTCGCTCGCCAAAGAGGCGAAAAAACTATGGTTGAAAGACTTTCTAAAGAAATTATCGATGCATCAAACAATGCGGGTGCCGCAGTAAGAAGAAAAGAAGAGATGCATAGGGCAGCAGAAGCCAACAAGGCTTTCGCGCACTTTAGATACTAAGTTAGGGGGATAAATGCCTAGAAAGGTTGCACTTAAAGATACCAGAAATATAGGAATTATGGCCCATATCGATGCCGGTAAAACAACCGTCACAGAAAGAATGCTATACTATACTGGTAAAATTTATAAAATTGGAGATACCCACGATGGAACAGCAGTAATGGATTCCATGGAACAAGAAAAAGAACGTGGTATCACTATAGGATCTGCTGCAACAACAGCATTTTGGAAAGACCATAGAATAAATATCATCGACACACCAGGCCACGTTGACTTTACTGTAGAGGTTGAAAGATCCCTAAGAGTACTAGACTCAGCAGTAGCCCTATTCGATGCTAAAAGTGGTGTAGAACCACAATCAGAAACTGTTTGGAGACAAGCTGACAAATACAGCATCCCAAGAATTTGTTTCATCAACAAAATGGATGCTACAGGCGCAGACTTCTTCATGGCAGTAGATACTATAAAAGATAAACTAAAAGCAAACGCAGTTCCAGTTGAAATTCCAATAGGAGCTGAACAAAGCTTTGAAGGTGCAGTTGACCTTGTTACAATGCAAGCTGTAACATATTCATCTGAAGACTTAGGAGCACATCCAAAATATTCTGAAATTCCAGATGACCTTAAAGATTTAGCTGAAGAATACAGAAACAACCTACTAGAAGAATTATCAGAAGTAGATGATACAATCATGATGAAATATCTAGAAGGTGAAGAAGTAACAGAAGATGAAATCAAAACTGCAATCAGAAAAGCAACTATAGAACAAAAAATATTCCCATGTCTACTAGGCTCAGCCTACAAAAACAAGGGAGTACAACCACTACTAGATGCAATAATAGATTACATGCCATCTCCAGTAGATGTACCAGCTATTGAAGGTGTTGATCCAAAAGACGAAGAAGTCACACTAGAAAGACACCCAGGAGATGATGAACCAACAGCAGCTCTAGCCTTTAAAGTAGTAACAGACCCATATGTAGGTAAGTTAATCTACGTTAGAATCTACTCAGGTACAATCGAATCTGGTTCATACATCTACAATGCCTCAAAAGGCAAGAGAGAAAGAGTTGGACGTATCATGCAAATGCACTCTAATAAGCAAGAAGAAATCGAAACAGGTTATTCTGGAGACATCGTTGCTTTATTAGGATTAAAAGATACAACAACAGGGGACTCACTATGTGATCAAGATAATCAAATTATCCTTGAACAAATGGAATTCCCAGACCCAGTAATCTCAGTTGCAATAGAGCCAAAAACAAGAGCTTCTCAAGATAAGATGATCATAGGTCTTCAAAAACTTGCAGAAGAAGATCCAACCTTCCAAACAAGATCAGATGAAGAAACAGGTCAAACAATCATCTCAGGAATGGGAGAACTTCACCTTGAAATCATCGTAGATAGACTTTTAAGAGAATTCAAAGTAGAAGCAAACATCGGTAACCCACAAGTTGCTTACAGAGAATCAATCACCAAAGAAGCTGAAGCTCAAGGTAAGTTTGTAAGACAATCAGGTGGTTCTGGACAATACGGTGATGTAATGTTAAAGGTAGAACCAGGCGAAGAAGGATCAGGAATCACATTCGAATCCAAAATTGTCGGTGGTGCAGTACCAAAAGAATACATCAGACCAGTTGAAGAAGGTGTTAGGGAAGCTGCAGCAGCAGGTGTACTTGGTGGCTATCCAATGGTAGACCTACACGTAACATTATTCGATGGATCTTACCATGAAGTCGACTCATCAGAAGTAGCCTTCCACGTAGCAGGATCAATCGGATTTAAAAACGCTGTACAAAAAGCAGGCCCAGTCCTACTAGAACCAATAGAAAAAGTTGAAATAACTACTCCAGACGAGTATCTTGGAGATGTAATGGGAGATGTATCATCAAGAAGAGGAAAGATAGACGGCATGAATCCAAAAGACGGAATCCACGTACTAGACGCCTTCATTCCATTATCTGAAATGTTCGGATACGCAACAGACCTAAGAAGTAAAACTCAAGGTAGAGCAACATACTCAATGGGCTTTGACCATTACGCAGAAGTTCCAGCATCAGTAAGAGACGAAGTAATAAATAAATAAAAAAATAGGAGAAATAATATGAGTAAACAATCATTTGAAAGAAGTAAACCACATATTAATATCGGAACAATCG
>URUJ01000008.1 GCA_900551095.1 uncultured Anaerococcus sp.
TAAGAGAGGAAGAAGAAAATGAAAGTAATACTAACAGATAATATTGTAAGAGTTGGAGTTAAGGGAGACCTTGTAGATGTAAAACCAGGATATTTTAGAAACTACCTTGACCCACAAGGAAAAGCTGTTAAAGCTACAAAAGAAAATATGGCAGAACTTGAAAAAATGAGAGAAGAACTTAAGAAAGAAGAAGCAGAAAATAGAAAAGAAGCTGAAGCTCTTAAGGAAAAAATCGAAAATCTTACAATCGAACAAAAAGTAAGAGTTGGTGAAGATGGCAAACTATTTGGTTCTGTAACAAATAAAGACATCGCTGAAGCTCTAGCTGAACAAGGAATTGAACTTGACAGAAAGAGAATTGAAGAAGTTGAAAAAATTGACGGCGTTGGTGAATTTGTTATAAATGCTAGACTATATGAAGGAGTTAATGCAGACCTTAAAGTTAATGTAGTTGCTGAGGTAGAATAATGACTGATGGCTTAAGGCCATTACCTTATGATTTCTTAGCAGAACAGGCTATTATAGGTTGTATTTTAGCAAAAAATGAAACTTTTGATAGTGCAAATCAAATTATAAAACCTGTAGACTTTTATGACTCGAGAACACAGAGGATTTATAAGTCCATAGTCCTGATGTTTGAAAAAGACATTAAAGTAGACTATGTATCGCTTGTAAGTCAGTTATCGAGTGAAAATATATTGCAAGAAGTTGGAGGGGAGGAGTTTATCACTGAGATTACCCTCTCCTCATTTTATACTCCAAATATTGAAACTTACTGTAAGTCAGTTAAGGAAAAGTCACTTCTAAGAAGTCTTATTGGGGCAAGTGAGGATATAATAGATTCGTCTTATAAACAAGCGGATGATGTAAGTGATATCCTTGCGATCGCAGAAAATAGAATATTTGAAATATCTCAAGATAGTCATAATCAAGGATTAGTAAGAGTATCTGACACAATGGATGATACTCTTAGGCAAATAAACGAGCTAACCCTTGCAGATGGAAAAATTACTGGAGTATCAACTGGACTTGATGTTGTAGATAATAAGTTATCTGGACTTCAAAATTCCCAATTAATCTTACTTGCGGCAAGACCAGCCATGGGTAAGACTGCTTTAGGCTTAACTATGGCTTGGAATGCAGCTAAAATAGGCAAGTCAGTTGCTTTTTTCTCGCTTGAGATGAGCACTTATCAGCTTAACCAAAGATTACTTTCTATGGTAAGTTTAGTAAGTTTAGAGTCAATTATTAATGGATCAATTAGAGATGATGACTGGACTCTACTAATAGATGCGACTAAAAAAATAGTTAAGACTGACCTCTATGTTGATGAAACACCAGGTATTAGACTATCAGAAATGAAGTCAAAACTAAAAAGATTGAAGGCAGAAAGAGGACTAGATTTAGTTGTGATAGATTATCTACAATTGATGCAAGCAGATGGCAGACAGGAAAATAGGCAAAATGAGATTGCCTCTATTTCTCGTGGATTAAAATCTTTGTCAAAAGAATTAAACTGTCCAATTCTTTCCTTGGCTCAATTATCAAGAGAAGCTGACAAGAGAGCAGATCATAAGCCAATTTTATCTGACCTCAGAGAATCAGGTGCTATAGAGCAGGACGCAGACGTGGTTATGCTTTTATATAGAGAAGACTATTACGATGAGGAAGTGGAACCAAACCAAGCCAAGGTAATCTTTGCCAAGCACAGAAATGGTGCGACAGGAACTGTAGATTTGTTCTTTAACAAGCAATGCACAACCTTTACAGACCTATCATTAAGAGATGAAAATGCCTAGGATATATTTAGACAAGATAGACACAGAAACTGCCTTTGAGCTTCAAAATTGGGCGATATTTACCGATCCAAGGCTTATAGGCTATAATTATGGTAACCTTACGGATTTTGAAATCAAACTCTGGCAGGGTTCTATTTCTATGCCAAATAAAAGATATTTTGCAGTAAGAAGGGTAAGTGATGATCGTTTTATTGGTTTTATAGGTCTTAAAAATATAAATCCACTCTTAAAAAGAGCCAAACTTGGGATAGTGTTTGATCCTAATTTTGTATCGTTAGGCTTCGGTTATGAGGCTGTGATGGCTATAATGAAAGAGTTTTTTGATAAGATGGGTTATAGGACCTTGACCCTTGATGTGAATACTTTTAATAAAAGAGCATTGAATTTATATAAAAAGTGTGGTTTTAAGATTGTTTCTTATAGCAGAGAAGTGTTTGAAAACCAAGATGTAGAAATAGATGAGAGATATTTTGAAAAATTTCACGGACTAATTTATTCCAAGATAATAAATATGAAAATAAGTAAGGATGATTATAATGAACTTTGAAATGCAAGAATTAAAACTGGATATGGGTACAACCCCGTTTGAGAATATGTTCCTAAATACCTATCTTCAAATGGCTGATGGTGATGCTATCAAGGTTTATCTGTTAATCTATAAAGAAATTTATAACAATCAAACAGTTGACGAAGCAAAGATAAAACGTCAGCTAAATTTTGATGATAAAAGATTTGAAGATGCTGTAAATTTTTGGATAAATATGGGAATCTTTAGAGAAAAAAAGAATTCTGATGGAACAAATTATATCGAAATTGTATCATTAAGACAAATGTATTTTGGTGAAAGTAACGAGACACCATCCAACGAAATAAATTTTGATAAAGCTCAAAGAAAGTCAATAATGTTTGAAAATATTGAAAGGATAATAGCTAGGAATTTAACTCCAGCTGATATTACAAGGATCCACGAAACTCTGGGCGAATATGACCAAGAACCAGAGCTTGTCACAGAAGCCTTTAGGCAGGCCAGAGAAGCGGGAAATGTTGACGTCAAATACGTAATGGGCTATCTTAAAAGCTGGCGTGATATGGGGATATCTAGCCTAAATGAACTGAGGATGAAGGAAGAAAGAGATAAGCTAAAGAGGGCAAATGGTGTAAGAACCTATAGGAGAAAGTCAGATTCTCAAAAACAAAATGATGGAATGTCTATAGCTGAAAAAGCTAGACGTAAGAGACTAGAAAGATTGAATAATTCGGAGAATTAGTATGAAAGCTAACGAAAGAGCCACTCTAATCTTACAAGAAAGACGCAGGGTAAATAAAATTCTGCAAGAAGAAAGAATACAAGAAGTTTATAACAAAATCCCACAAATCAAGGCAATTGACGCCCTTATAAAGGAAACAGGTTTTAAGAGTCTAGAGCTTGCAGCCAATAATATGGACACTAGTTTAGCTGAAGAGAAAATAAAGACTCTTAAAAAAGAAAAAGACAAACTCCTTGTTAGAAATGGTTACAAAAGAGATTACATGGATTTAAAATACCACCATGAAGCTTGTAAAGATACAGGTTTTATTGATACTAAGCCATGTTCTTGCAGATTAAATTTAATTATCCAAGATAACTATGAAAAATCTGGTCTTAGAGCTGCTATCAATAGAGAAAATTTCTCAACTTTTGACTATTCTTTATTTTCTAAAAATCCATACATGGGTACAAATGTAAGTCCATATGACAATATCGTAAGAATTGTAAAAGATATTAAAAATTATATCAACAATTTTGACAAAGAAACTGGCAATATATACATCCAAGGTGAAGTAGGCAGGGGAAAGACCTTCCTAATCAATGCAATAGCCAAGGAACTTCTCGATAGAAACTATTCAGTAGTGTATATGACTTCAACTAAACTTTTTAAATTTTTAAATGATTATCACTGGGCCTTTGAAGACAGGCGAGAAAATCTCGAAAGTCAATATGAGATGATTTTTGATTGTGATTTATTAATCATAGATGATCTTGGTGCAGAAACCCACAGGTCAACTGACCAATCCAATCTTTTTGATGTTGTAAATGAGAGGATGAATAAGGGGCTTCCGATAATATTATCATCAAACCTCAATGAGGATATGATTGAAGAAATCTATGGACCTAGGGTATTTTCTAGAATTTTGGGTAATAATTCAAAGACATATGAAATATTTGGTGAAGATTTAAGATTAAAGGGGACAGATTATGATTTTAGTTGACAGAGATCAAATGCAGGCAATTGATAAATACGCCATAGAGACGCTCAAAATCCCAAGCCTTTGCCTTGTAGAAAGGGCAAGTTTGGCTGTGCTTAAACACATAAATCTCAACAAGTTTGGCTATTTTGCGGTGGTTGCCGGTGTTGGCAACAACGGAGCTGATGGCCTTGCCCTTGCAAGAAATCTCCTTGCAAGATATAAGGACGTTGAAATTTATATAGTTGGTGATATAAATAAAGCAAGCGAAGATTTTAAGACAAACCTAGAGTCTTGCCAGATGCTCTGCGAGGAAATATATTATGTAGAAAGTATCGAAGACTTGGAAAATATGGCAAAAAGGCTCGCCAATGTAAATTTGATAATAGATGCGATTTTCGGAACAGGTTTAAATAGGCCGGTAACAGGTATATATGCCACTATAATTTCTATTATAAATAATGTAATGAAGTATAAAATATCGATAGATTTACCTTCAGGTCTTGATGCAAGTACAGGCCAAGACTTAGGAGAAGTGGTTGATGCAGATCTTATTGTGACCATGCAACTTATGAAAACTGGTATCTATGAGAGAGCAAATTATAATAAAAAATGCGTTATAGAAGATATAGGTATCCCTCAAAAAGCTATTGATACAATTTTATATGACTTAGATTATTAAAGTAAAACAAATTTTTCGACTTGTTGCAATCGTTTGCTTTGCTAATATAATAAAAGAAAAGAGGTAAAATGTATGAAAAATAAAGTTCTATTAATTTTAATAAGTCTTTTTGCTCTATCTTCTTGTGGGAGCAACAATTATAAGTCAGATGAAGCTTCCGATTATGCTAAAGAAGAAAAATCTATTGAAGGATATAATGAAGAAGCTGCTATAGAAAAAGAGACAGCTACTGATGAAGGGAGCACAGATAACCTAGTAGAAGATCCTGATGATTATATAGAAAGATTTGTTTATTTGGATTTAGAAACAATAGACTTTGATAAAGACCAAAAAATATTAAGAGATTCTATAAAAAATCTTTCCGGTCTAATTGAAAATGAGTCTACATTTTTATACAACGGGGATAATAGTAGTGAACTTAGGTCTAGTGATTTTGTGATAAAAATCCCAAGAGAAAATGTCGATAAATTCGACAAGGCTCTAGAAAAGGTTGGGAAAACTAAAGATATATCCAAAAATTCAAACAATCTCAAAAATTCTTTTAGAGATGTAGATAAAGAATTAGAAATTAAGGAAAAACAACTAGAAAAATTCAATGAGTTACTTGAAAACTCAGATAATATAGAAGACACCCTTGTGATAAATTCAAAGATTATAGAGGCACAAGGGGAGATAGATTCTATCAAAAAAGCAAAAGCAGATCTTAAGGATAGGGTGACATACGATACCTACAATCTGACCCTTAGGGAAGTATATTCTTATGATGAAAGGTCAAATAATCCTAATCTTGGGGAGAGGATAAAAGAAGCTAGCGGCGAATCACTAGGGATAGTTAAAGAATTTTTTGCCCAAGTTATCGTAGGATTTGTCTTATATTGGCCATTTATTTTAATAATCCTTCTAATCATCTTTGTGATTTTTAGAGTGAAGAAAAAATTTAGCAAAAATAAGAAATAACTTAAAAAAAGTAATTTCTATAATTAGTAAGTACAAATAGTTATATTTTTAATAAAAAAAACTTAAGATTTTCTTATAAAAAAACCTAGACTTTAAAGTTAATTCAATATGATTTAACTTTGAATCTAGGTTTTTTGTTAATTAATCGCTTATTTTATTTACATTTAAAATTTTTCTTATAACAAGTTTAGCGTAAGCTTCACTTCCCTCAACATTTGGGTGGGTTCTATCAACTGCTAAAAGTTCTGGCCTATCTTTTACATAAGCTCTCCAATTTATTAGGTGAGCTTTAGGATTGTTATCTACAAAATCCTTCATGTCGTTATTAACCTTGTCCATGTAGGATTGGAGGTGGGAAGTATTTACAAAATAAACATCCCTACCTTCAGCTAAGTCCATAATTGCCTGCATATCGTTGTGGTTAGCAGAACCATTTGAACCAAGGGATACTAGGACAATATCACCGAGACCAACATTATTTTTAATACTTGAAAGCACATTTGGTCCGTCAATCATGTCTCTACCAACCTTACCGTCAAGATAGAGGTTTGGTGTGTAGACTCTTAAGTATTTATCAATATTTATAAGAACTGAATCGCCTATTGCGGTGATATTTAAATCTTTTACATAGTTTAGTTCATTTTCTGTAAAGTCGAAATTATCATAGGCTTTTTCTTTGAAATTTTTGTTAGCTTCCTTAGTTTCTTCTAAATCTTTTTGATTTTTTTCTTCCCTTTCATTAGAACTTGATTCAGGATTTGCTTCATTTTTATCTTCAATAGATTTTTCTTCATCTTTTTTTATTTTTTGATTTTTCTTTTTTTGGATTGATTCGTTATTCTTTTTAATCTCAGCTTCGCTTTGTTCAAATCTAGCTTTTAGCTCTGCCATTTCTTTTTCTTTTTGATTTCCAATTGCAAGTGATACTATATTTAAAACACCTAGACCTAATAGGGGAATTATTATTAGGTATTTATTAATTTTCTTTCTATCAAAAATTATATGGCAAATTTCCCCAAGAAATATTATCCATGCAATTTGTAAGCCATAGTATAAAAACTTATTTTCTAGTAAATTTATTAAGAAATAAGAGAAAAATACCTGAACTAGATATTGGAGAATATATAGGTAGAAACTCCTTCTGCCAAGATATTCTAAAAAGCCACCTAGGATATTATTTGAAAAAGCTGATCCATATTCTATTTCATACCTGTATAAGACTTGTACCAAAAGAGCAAAACTTAGAGTGTAGATAAGGAAAAATGACCTATATATCCAAATTTTCTCTCCGTTAATAAAAAACATCGGTACAAATAGTACAAGACCCAAAATACTTATTGAAATCCTTAAGTTTCTCTTATTTAACTCTAGCCTATCTTTGTATTTTAAATAAAGTAGGTAGAAAATCATACCAAAGAAAAAAGCATAAATCCTGGTATCTGTTCCATAGTAAATTCTTATTATAGGACTATTATTTAAGCTAAAGTAGAGGGATAAGCCAAAACTTATGAGACTTAAAATAATTAGTAGCCATATCTTAATTGATAGGGATTTAAATTTACTACCGAAGTATCTTAAAATATAGAAAATACCAACAAATTGGAGGTAGACAGCTATGTACCACAGGTGGACGAAAAGGTTAAAATTACCATTTCTATCAAAGTAAGATGCTCCTTTTATAATTTGCCTTATATTTTCAAAACCAAATATTACAGAAAGACTTGATTTAATCGAATCATCGAATATATCTCTTGCAAAAATTAGTGCTATAACTAGGCTTATAAACATAATTAAGATAATAGGGGGTAGGATTTTTTTTAGTTTTCGTATAAGACTTAATACGATATCTTTTAAGGTCAAGTCCTTATTGTAATTGGATTTCTCCATCAAAAATCCTGACATTACTAAAAAACCAATTACTGCTAGAAAACCACCAGGTAAAGCGTGGGTAAAGAGGTGGTAGGTAGATACAGCAATTAGGCATAGTCCCCTAAGGATATTTAGGTATCTGTAATTTATTTTTCTTCTTATTTTTCTTTTCAAATTTTTCTCCATAATGAATCCATTATACTCTCATAATAACGATTTAACATTATTTTAACTAATTATTTTGATTAAATAATGTTTCTGAGATTAAATTTATGTAAAGAGATTTGCATTTTTTTTCGATATGCTGTATATTATAACTAATGGAATATTGCTATGATAAGAAGTAGTAACTGTCTAGGACATTTAGAGAGGGAATGGTTGGTGTAAATTCCTTGTTTGAACCAGTGAATCCGTCTTTGAGCAAATGATAAATTAAGGCAAGCCTTGCTTGTGTAATTTGGGTGGCACCACGAGACCTTCGTCCCAATTGGGCGGGGCTTTTTTTATGCATATTTTTAAGGAGAGAAAATGATTGATATTAAATTATTAAGAGAAAATCCAGAATTCGTAAAAGAAAATATTAAGAAAAAATTCCAAGATGAAAAACTTGTTTTAGTAGATGAAGTATTAGAACTTGACGAAAAGCTACGTCAATATAAGACCGATGGTGACAAACTTAGAAGTGAGAGAAATAAAACTTCTAAAGAAATTGGTATGTTATTTGGTCAAGGCAAAAAAGATGAAGCTGAAGCTGCTAAGGCTCATGTAGTGGAAATAAATGACGAATTAGTTCATATAGAAGAAGAAACAGATAGACTTAATGAAGAAGTTAAACAAAGGATGCAAGTGATCCCTCAAATCATCGATGAAACTGTACCTATAGGTAAAGATGATACAGAAAATGTTGAAATCGAAAGATTTGGTGAGCCAGTTGTTCCAGAATACGAAGTTCCTTACCATATAGATATCATGGAGACTTTTGATGGTATTGATTTAGATTCATCAAGAAATACTTCAGGTGCAGGCTTCTATTACCTAAAAGGAGATATAGCAAGACTTCATTCTGCAATTCTTTCATATGCTAGAGATTTTATGATAGATAAGGGCTATACTTATTTTGTTCCTCCTTTCATGATTAGATCTGAAGTAGTAACAGGAGTTATGAGTTTTGCTGAGATGCAAGATATGATGTATAAAATCGAGGGAGAAGATTTATACCTAATCGGAACTAGTGAACACTCAATGATTGGTAAATTTATCAATACAATCAACGAAGAAGAAAAAATGCCACTTAAGATGACATCTTATTCTCCATGCTTTAGAAAAGAAGTAGGAGCACATGGTATTGAGGAACGTGGAGTGTACCGTATCCACCAATTTGAAAAACAAGAAATGGTTATAATCTGTAATCCAGAAGATTCTAAGAAATTCTATGATGAATTATGGCAAAATACTGTAGAATTCTTTAGAAGTCTTGAAATCCCAGTAAGAACCCTAGAATGTTGTTCAGGAGATCTTGCAGACCTTAAAGTTAAATCTTGTGACGTAGAGGCATGGAGCCCACGTCAAGAAAAATATTTTGAAGTAGGTTCTTGCTCAAACCTAGGCGATGCACAAGCTAGAAGACTTGGCATTAGACTTAGGGGAAAAGACGGCAACTACTTTGCACACACATTAAATAATACTGTAGTAGCTCCACCAAGAATGTTAATAGCCTTCCTTGAAAACCTACTACAAGAAGACGGATCAGTTAAGATACCTGAACCACTACAAATGTATATGGGTGGTAAGGAAAAAATCGTACCTACAGTTAAATAAACTTTTGCAATACAAAAGCACCTCTGGCCGAGGTGCTTTTAATCTAATCTCACTAGACTACTTTCACCATCCGTAGCCTCTCTGGGTAGGTCAATTAAATCTACTTTTCTTTTCATAATTTATTTTCTGTACCAAGATTTTACATAGAGATTTTATAAAGTCAAATATTTATTCGAAGCTTTTTTATAGAAGGCTATAAATAGAGCTTTTTAATTTAAAATATTTTTTCTTCTGTAATTATATAATCCATTTTCACATCCCATTTTTCGGATGGAATTTTTATTGATGCAAAATCAGAAATCATTAGGCCAACTTTTTGAGTAATGTTCTCAGATAAAAATCTATCATAGTATCCGCCACCATAACCTAATCTGTTTTTGTCATAATCAAAAGATAGACCAGGACAAATAGTTAAGTCAGGATTTTTAATAAACTCATCATTTATACTTGTTGGTATATCAAAAGCTCCGATTTTTAGGTCATCAAGCTTAGTAAGACGTGCGGCATACATTTTTTTATCAATTATTTTTGGGATATATACCTTCTTTTTATCATCTAAAGCTTTTTCGATGAAATCTCTTGTATTAACTTCCTTATTTTTTGAAACATAGACAAAGATAGTTTCTGAATTTTTGTAAAGTTCAGAAGAGAGAAGGTTAGCTATTATTTTTTCTGAGTCTTTTATGATATAAGATTCATCCATTTCTCGTCTGAGATTTAAGAAAAATCTTCTAAATTCACTTTTCATTTATTTTTCCTTTTATCTTTGAAAGCAATTTATTCATCGGATTGCTCTTATTATTAACAGGTTTTATATTGGTATCAAAATATTCGTCCCTGTATCCTTCTCTAAAGGCCGCAATTATTTCAGCTCCAATAATTAACAGAGATGATACAATCAAAAGCCAGATAAAAAGTGCAAGGATTCCGGCAAGGGCTCCATAAATTAGCGATTTGTTTGAGAAATTATTTATAAAATAAGAATAAACAAAGGTCGTAACGTAAATGGTTATGGTTGTAAAAATCCCACCTGTTAATGCTTGTTTGAATGGTATTCTATTTTCAGAGTTGCCTGGGGCATACTTATAAAAAATACCCAAGGCAGCTGCCATTATCAAAAGTGGGATAGCTGTAGTTAATGCTGCAAAAATTGGGGAAGATACTATGTCAATTATAAATTCCAAATTTTTACCCAAAAATTTTTCAGTTATATTTAGTATTTTGCTATCTAAGATTTTAAGGATTGTTGGTCCGTAAATCTGAAATACTAACAAAAACATTATAAAGATTATAAAAATTATTGTATAAACAATACTCATTAGTCTTTGTTTTATCGCTTGTGCTTGATGGCCTAGACCGTAAGCGTGATTTATAGCCATTATTAGCTTATTTACACCACTTGTAGCAGACCAGAGGGCAAAGAGAATGGTAAATGTAGTAACAGCTGCGGATTGGCTTGAGGCAAACATAATGTCTAGGGCCTTAATAATTATATCTGCAGTTGTTTTTGGTACTAGGTTTAAAAACTCATATATTATGCCTTCATTACCCTTTAGAAATGTTGATACTACTGACACTAGCACCATCATTAGAGGTATAGATGCTTGCAGAAAGTAGAAAGACAGGGCTGACGAATAGGTCATTATATCTTGAGTTTTTAGCCTATTTATGAAATTTTTTAAAAAATCTTTAAATTTATTCTTTTGTATCTTCATTTTTTAGATATTTGTCAAACCAATCTTTGATCTCAGTAAGCCTTTTTATCCTAGCTTTTGGCTTGCCAGATCTAGATAGTTCGTGGTTTTCTCCATGAAATACTACCATTCTTGTATCAACGCCGTTAAGTTTTAGTTTGTTAAACATTTGTAGGCCTTGTTCTAATGGGCAACGATAGTCGCAATCTGCATGGATAAAGAGAGTTGGAGTACTAGCTTTATTTGCATACTTAATAGGGGATTCATCCCACATTTTTTCTATATCATCCCATGGATTTGCGCCAGTTTGGTCAGGAGCAAAGTAGTAGCCAATATCGCTTACTCCATAGAAACTTGTCCAATTTGAAATAGACCTTTGGCTTACTGCTGCTTTAAATCTGTTGGTATGGCCGATAGTCCAATTTGTCATAAAACCACCATAAGAACCGCCATAGATAGCCATTTTGTTTGGATTGATTTGAGGATATTTTTCTATTGCTTTATCAACGAAGGTCATTAAATCTTCATAGTCAATTTCCCCATATCTTCCTCTAATATCAGAGAATTTAACTCCTCTGCCGCTTGAACCGTGAGGGTTGGTATAAATAACAATATAGCCATCAGAAGCAAGCATTTGGTGTTCGTGATGGAAAATATCAGAAAATTCGGTTTTTGGTCCACCATGCACAGAAAGAATGGTTGGATATTTTTTATCCTTATCAAAATCTTTTGGGAAAAGAATATAACCCCTTAGTTTTTCGTCGTTTGAGTCAAAAGTAAATTCTTCAATAGGATGAACATTTTTTATTTTATTTTCTATTAGAACTTCATCTCTTGCTTGTGCTTTTAGTTCAGCAAGGTGGTTTGCTCCCATTTCTAGGTAATAAATATCCTGATCTGTCACATAGAAATCTTCCACACAACCTGTAAGTTCACACTTTAAGTCTCCCTTTAAATCAATTGAATAAAGTTTGGATTCTTCAAATTCTGTCACAATGAAATAGAGTCTATCATTATGGACTTGGAAGGTTCTGTTACCTTCCCATCTTGCATCTGTACCGATTGAGTTTCCAAATGATTTATCAAAATTATTGTCAGTTACAAGTTTAACATTGCCGTTATAATCAACTTGGTAGATAAAAGCATCTTCATTAATTCCACCTTTTTTCATATCAGTACCAACAAAAATTATACAATCTTCAATAAAATTTATGGTATAGATGGAATATCCTTTTTCGACAAGAACTTTTTCTTCACCTGTTTTTAAATCCTTTAGAATAATTGATTCAAGAAATTCCATTACATCGTTTTTGTCAGAATGACCTTTTACATAGACAATCTTATCTAAATCTTTGTTGATATCCATGCCATTTACATCATTATCTTTATCGGATTTTAGGATTTCTTCTAGGGTATCTTTCTTTGCGTCGTAAAGATAAAAATATTCTTCTTCCTTATTGATATATCCTAGTCCATTTAACCAAAATGGTAGGGTTGTAAGTTCCTTGTAGAAAGATTCTTCTTTTTCGGTCTTTTTTTCTTCGTGAGTTTTCTTATCTTTTGCCTTTATCAAATAAAGGTCATCTTTAAGCCATTTTATTGATTTTATATTTTTATCAAACTTAAATACATATTCACCTATACCATGACCATCATTTTTATAAAAATAGTCATAAGAATCATCAGAGTCATATTTATAAACAAGATTATTTTCTCCATCAAAAGTGTAAATTGAAGCATTTTTCTTGTCAGTTATCTTATAATAATTTAAAAGATTTTGATCATAAATATAAAGGTCAGAGTCATATTTATTGTCTTTAAGATTTGCTTTAGTTTTTTTGAAAGCAATTTTATTTGAATCTTTAGATACAGAAATTTCTGATAGAAATTCATATTCCATTAAGTCATTGATTTTAGTCATATTTTCTCCTTGTATATTAATATTATCACTATACCACTTTGGAGATGGGATAAGTGATGAAAGGGTATATTAATTTGACAATATAAATAATTTTTATATAAAAAGATTAGGGAAAAGGTTTTTGGGTATATTATTAGTATAAAAGTTAGCGAAAGCTATCTAAACATAGGAGGGAATTATGAAACTAAATATCAAAGCTAAAAATTTCACATTGACAGAAGACATTAGAATCGAGTCAGAAAAGAAATTTGATAGGTTAGATAAATATTTCCATGATGAAGAAGATATGGATCTTAAGTTTGCCAAGGAAGGTATAGGCTACGAAGTTGAAGCTACTATGTTTTTAGATGGTGGTACAATTCTAAGAGCTGAAGCCTATGAGGAAACTTATGAGAATGCTATCGACAGGGTTATAGATGCTCTTGTTAGACAAATCAGGAAAAACAAGACAAGACTACAAAGAAGTAGACAAACTGGCGAGAGTATAAAATTTGAAGCCTTTGACCTTGAAGAAAAGAATGATGAAAAGGAAGACGATATTAAGATAGCAAGAGAAAAGACAATTCCTGTTAAACCAATGAGTGCAGAAGAGGCTATCCTACAAATGGAATTACTAAACCATAACTTCTTTGTTTTCCAAGACGCAGAAGACATGGAAGTAAGAGTTGTATATAAAAGGAGAAAAGGCGACTACGGTCTAATTGTTCCTACTAGATAAAAATTAATAACAATACCGATAAATCAGGTTCGGTATTTTCTCCTTCCTCCCACCAATTGGTGGGAGTTTTGATATGCATATTATTCCATAATTTTCTGGAATTTATGTTATAATTATTATAAGAAATGGAGGGAAAATGTATTCTAAAACTAATACTACTTCTTTAATTGGTCTTGAGGGCAAGTTAGTGGAAGTTGAAAGTGATATCACATCGGGGATGCCTGCCTTTAATATTGTCGGTCTTCCTGATTCGTCCATAAAGGAATCTAAAGATAGGGTTAGAGTGGCCCTTATAAATTCATCCTATAAATTTCCTGCAGGGAGGATTACCATCAATTTATCACCAGCAGATCTAAAAAAAGAGGGAACTCAGCTGGATTTACCTATTGCTATTTCGCTTTTAAGCTCTATGGGAGTAATAGATAGACCTTACGATGATTACATATTTTTGGGAGAATTATCCTTAGATGGGAGGATTTTGCCTATTAGAGGTGCTCTAGCTATGGTCATTTCCATGAGAGAGCAGGGTTTTACTAAGTTTATTATTTCACAAGAGAACAAGGACGAATGTGCGATAATTTCTGACATTGAAGTCTATCCTTTTAATAAATTAAATGACGTTGTTGCTTTTTTGAATGGGGACTTGAAGCAGGATTTTTATAAAATAAATCCTGCTCTACTGAAAGAGGAAATCTCCTATGATTTGGATTTTAAAGACCTTAAGGGTCAGGAAAATCTCAAAAGAGCTCTTCAGATAGCGGCTGCAGGAAGTCACAATCTTCTAATGGTAGGTCCTCCTGGATCTGGCAAGACTTTTTCAGCTAAACACCTGCCAACAATTCTTCCTGACATGAGCTTTGAGGAAAGGGTAGAAGTTACCAAAATTTATTCTATAATGGGACTTCTATCCAGCGGCCATTTAGTAAATGAAAGACCTTTTAGGGCTCCCCACCACTCATCAAGTCAGGTTGCCCTAATAGGTGGCGGTCATTCCGTGCCAAAACCAGGTGAGATAACCTTAGCCCATAGGGGAGTTTTATTCCTTGATGAATTTCCAGAATACCAAAAAAATGTCATTGAAGCTTTGCGTGAACCCTTAGAAAATAAAGAAATAAATGTAGCCCGTGCTCAAGCAAGTGTGAAATATCCTTCAGATTTTATCCTAATTGCGGCAATGAATCCTTGTCCATGCGGAAATTACGGCAATCCTTTAAAGGAGTGTACTTGTTCTATTAACGAAATTAGAAGGTATCTAAATAAGATTTCATCGCCAATTCTAGATAGGATTGATATTCATATTGAGATAAAACCGGTAAAGTATGACGATTTAAATGATAATTCTAAATCAAAATCATCAGCAGAGCTTAAAAACGAAGTTGTAAGGGCAAGGAAAATTCAAGCTGAAAGATATAAGAATGAGAATATCAAGACAAATGCCCTTTTATCAACAAGACAGATGAAAAAATATATTAAACTTAGTCCTGAAGTTAAAAAAATTGGTCAAATGGCTTTCAATAAATATAATTTTTCGGTAAGAAGCTATAACAAAATTCTAAAAATGGCAAGGACAATAGCTGATTTAGAGGCAAGTAGAGATATCACAGCAAAACACCTATTAGAAGCCGTAAGATATAGGTCACTTGATGATAAATATTGGAGTGTATAATGCTTGATCAAAGACAAATTAAAACTGATATTGATAAATTTATAGAAAATTTAATAGGCTATGCAGTAAATAAAGCTGCATCAGATATACACCTTCAACCAGAAGAAGACTTTGGTAAAATCAGACTTAGGATAGATGGGACTCTTGTAGATTTAATGAAGCTTCATAGGGAAAATTTTGACATGCTATCATCCAAAATAAAATTATCCTGTGGCATGGATATATCTCAAAAAAGAATGCCCCAAGATAAGTCTATGACGTTTAAATCTTTTCCTGGCATTGATTTTAGAGTATCTTCAGTGCCAACAATACTAGGCGAAAAAATAGTGATTAGGATTTTATCTGTTGATGTATTTATGGAAAATGCTAGACTTTTAGGGTTTTCAGATGATAGCAAGGAGAAATTAATAAGGGCTATAAATAAAAAATCTGGAATTATTTTAATGACAGGGCCAACTGGTTCGGGCAAAACTACATCTTTATATGCTCTTCTTGAAAAACTTAACACAGAAGGTGTAAATATAATCACAGTCGAAGACCCAGTGGAATATAAGATTCAAAATATAAACCAAATTTCTATAAATGAAAAAATCGGTCTAACTTATCCCGTAATCTTGAAATCCATCCTCCGCCAAGATCCAGATATAATAATGATTGGCGAAATAAGAGATAACGAAACTGCAGAAATTGCTATAAGAGCTGCAATTACGGGACATTTAATTTTATCAACAGCCCACACTCGTGATGCTTTTTCTGCTTTAATTAGATTAAAAGATTTGGGAGTGGATGATTATCTAGTAAGATCAGCTGTAAATCTTCTAGCAGGTCAAAGGCTCGTTAGAAAACTCTGTGACTGTAAAAAGCAGGACAGGATGACTGATTTTGAGTATGAATTAATGTCATCTTACATAAAAGTCGACAGGGAAAGAAAAATTTACCGCCCAAATGGCTGTCCATATTGCAACGGTGGTTACAGAGGCCGCCAAGCAGTAGAAGAAGTTATGCCGATTGATAATGAATTTAAGGACATTTTAAGAAATTATGGTCTAGAAAGCGATGAAATAAAGGAAAAACTTAAAAAAGATAAATTTAGACCAATGATAACAAACGGTCTAATCCAAGTGTTAGAAGGTGAAACTTCTTTCGAAGAAATTTTATCTGTCCTATATTACTGAGGATTTTATGAATAGAAAAATAAAAAGACTACTATTAATTTCAATTTCAATAATAATTGGAATTTCACTATCTTTCTTAATTAGGAAAAAAGATGATTCTTTTGCTTATGAAATTGACCCTAAATATTATTCTGATAAGCAAAGTCCCTATGAAAATGACTTTGACTATGCTTTTGACACCTTAGAAAAATACTACGCTCTATTTTATAGGAATGGGACCTATGATTTTTTGAAAAATAGAGAAGCTTACAAGAAAGAGCTTAAAAATATAAGGACTGATAGGGAATTTTTTGACAAGATGAATAAAATTTTATCTGACCTTGAAGATGGTCATACCAATCTTTTAGAAACAGGGGAGGCCTATCATATTAAGGAAACATTCAGCTTGGCAAATGATTATTATCCAAATTCTGTAAATATCGACCTTATAAATTATTTGTTTGAGACAAAGATTTCAAAGATTAATATTATTGATAGAATATTTGAAAAAAGCCTTGCCAATACCCAAAATCTCAAGGTTCAAGATATAAATAATGACATTGCCTATCTAAAAATAAGGTCCATGATAGATCCAGAATCTGATGCTTTTGAGGATGATTTTAAGCTTTTGAAATCTTATCTAAAAAAATCTAAAAACAAAAAAGCTCTAATTATAGATTTAAGGGGCAACGGTGGGGGTAATTCTGATTATACCAACGCCTATCTTTACCCGATGCTAATGGGGAAGAAGGATTTTAAGGATAGTCACGAATATATTCTCTATAGAAATAACGAAGTTTTTAAATATGATCCCCAATATCCAGAACTTAAAGCTTCTATAAAGAAAATTAAGGAAGCAGACTTTAAATACATGGAAGAAAATATTCCTTTTTTAAAGACTGATAAGGAAATGATGGCAGAAATAAGGTCGAAGTTTAGCCATATTATCTTTAATCCAGCAAATAAAAACGCTAGGGAATTTGGTGATGAATATAAATTTAATGGCAATTTATATCTTTTGGTAGATAGGGACGTCTATTCATCAGCCCAAATTGCAGCCCATGTTTTTAGGGATAATAATTTTGGGGTGGTTATAGGTGAAAAAACCGGAGGAGATGGGATAGGAACTACACCAGCTATGGTCAAACTTCCAAACACAAAATATATCCTAAGATTTTCTCACCAGCTTGGTCTTAGGGAAACAGAAACAATAGAAGAATCGACCTACACCATCCCCGATATAGAAATCTCAAGAAAAGATCAATCACAAATCCCATCTAATGATGGCTGTGTGAAGAAGGTAATAGAAATAGAAACTAATAAAAATTAGCCCCTTAGCTTTTAAGAGCCTAGGGGCTTTTTCATTATATAGTAAAGATTTCTTTGTACCTATCTTCAGCACCCAATTTTTTTGTCTGAAAGTCTTTTATTTCAAGATTTGATTTAGCTAATATATTTATAAAATCAATGTAAGATTCTTCTTTCATACTTATTTCAAGAGACATCTTATCGCGGTCTATCTTACTTTCGAAACTACTATCATTATCTAAAAATTTCTTAAAACTTTTTAAATCTTCACCACTTACAAAACTTATGCTGGCTTTTAATTTTTTAAAATCATTAATGTTTTCGTAAATAAGTTTGCCGTCTTTGATGAAAAGTATGTCGTTTGTAACTTGGTCAATTTCTAAAAGGGAATGGGAAGATATAATAAGAGTTTTCCCATTTTTGAAAAGTTCTGTTATTATCTCTCTTGTTTTTAAAATACTTGTAGGATCAAGTCCATTTAGGGGCTCGTCCATTATAATTAAGTCGGTGTCAGGCATTATCGCCATGGCAAGAAGGAGGTGCTGTTTCATACCTAGAGAATAAGAAGATACTTTTTTGTCTATATAAGACCTTATCTTTAAAAAATCAATAATGTATGAAAGCCTATCTTCGGATAATTTGTGGCTATCTCTTATAAATTTTAGATGGTCAAGGCCTGTTAGGTATGGATATAAAACCCTATTATCTTTAAGGATAGTCATATTTTTAAAAACATCAGGATTTTTATTCGAAATACCAAAGACTTCTATCCCACCATCATAGCTTATGAGATTTCCAATACAATTTATAAGGGTCGACTTACCTGCACCATTTGGACCTACAAGACCCAAGATAGTGGGATTTTCTAAGTCAAAAGAAATATTTTTAAGAACCTGGTTTTTGCCATAAGATTTTTTTAGATTTTTTATAGATAAGACCATGACTATTGCTCCTTTACATAATTTTTTATCGAAGTATAGTATTAATATATTATAAATTGATTAAAAATCAATATTATAAAGCCTGTGCCTTTTTTATAAGGGAGATTAAAATGAAAAAAGTATATAGACTAGGATTATTGTTGCTGTTAATGATATTTATTCCTTTTTACCATACTGAAGCTGATGAAGTTAAAAATCAGGAAAACGATTCTGTACAAATTTACAAACCAGAAAAGGCATATAAGTGGGACTTTGTAAAATGTATAATAAATAAACCACCTGATAGATGGAGATATAAAAGGTTAGAAGGAGAGTATTATTATGAAGGCTGGTTATATATAGAAAAATTCCTATGGATTGATGATGATACTGGATTAGGAGTTTATAGATATGGAGGATATGTAGATAAATATCCGAAGAATATGATTATGAGTACAGTAGTAGATAGATAGGTTATTTTAGGCACAGGCTTTATTATATATTAGGAGATAGAAATGACCTTTGAGTTTAAAAAGATTATTAAGAATAAATTTTTCCATATTTTTGTTCTAATAGCTATAGTCTTCACTTGTTTTATAAATTTCATCAAAAAAGCCGACATAAATTTCAGCTTAAGTACTGGTTTGGAAGATGTGCTCATAATAGATAGTATTTTGGAGAAGGATAATGATTTAGACTTTCATATATCTCATACTTACCCACCAACAATGATTTGGAATGATGTAGGTGATAAGTTTAATGAAGATTATCAGAAAATTATAAGTGAGGTAGATACCGATGATTTAGTTTTTGCTAGCGATGAATATTTTGGTGAAAATCCACCTATTGTTTCTTTTTCTTATATTGATAGTATTTTTACATTTATTAATAAATACGATTTAAAAATAAGCCAGCTAAATAAACAAAAATTAGATTTTCTTATAGATTATTATAAAATTCTGGAAAATCGAAATATAAATCCAGAATCCTTTATAAAAAATATTAAAGATTCTAGTCAAAATATATTTTATTCAAATATGAAAACTTATTTTGGCATTATTCCAGTTTTGATAATTAGTTTATTTGTTGGAGCAAGTCTAAGTAAGGAATATGATAATGACCAAGTTTTCTTAAAACTAACTTCTACAAAGAAAAGGATAAAAATTTTATTAGACAAGTTGGGTCTGGGACTTTTTTTGTCATTTTTATATTTTGTTTTGGTTTTTCTTACATCAATAATTATTGGAAAGATAAGGGGAGAATATGATTGGATTTTCTCCTTACCTATAGCAAGTTTTGGGGAAAATCCAGACCAAGTTTTATTTTTGGGATTTTTGCTTAAATCCCTCAGCTTATTTATGGCAAGAGTTTTTTTCTTTACTGGCTTTTCGCTTTTGGTTTCTTTGATTATTAAAAATACCAATATATTTTTACAGATGATGGCATTTTTAAGTGGAATTTTAGCTGCATTTACAAATTTCTCTGAAAAAATGCAAACAATTTCTAACCCATTTTATTTTTCATATTACGACTTTCTCTTAGGTAGTAATAAAATAGCTAATAATTCTATGGGCGGGGTAGATTTTTCCTATCAAAGTCCAAGCTTTAGCCTATTTATAATTTTGCTCTTAATTATTTTAGGACTGATTTTTATTACAATTGGATTTCTATTTATTAAAATAGATAGGAAATTGGGTGGAGTAAGGATAGAAAATAAATTTAATAGAAAAATAAATGGCTTACTCTCATTTGAGAAACTAAAAATAAAATCTTTTAACAAAAATGTAGGCTTAAACTTTACATTAATTGCAATTTTCTTACTAGTATTTTCTATAAATCTTAGATCAAAAATGTCAAGTAAGGATTTTTATGCTTATAAAAACACCTTTACGACAATCTCTATAGTAAGAGATATGGCAGAATTTGAAAAAGATAATAATTTGGGAAAAAAGGCCCAATTTTATCTTGATAAGCTAGATGATCTTGATAAATATAGGCGCGATTCAGATTCGGAAAACTTTTATAAGATTATATCAAAGGCTAGCTTATTTTCAAAAAGTTTGGGCGATGACTTTAACCCTGCCCTCGCGGATGAACATTTTAAAGTATCAGAGAGGAATTTAGTCGCTGGTCAGATTTCTGAATTTTCAATCCAAGCAAGCGATACCTTTAGAAGAGAATTAATTAAAAGAAATCTTAAGCCGATGAACCTTCTTTATGATAGGACTCTAACTTTCTATGATAAAACTAAAGATGGAGAAATATTAGATACGGCAATAAATGCTCAGATACCAAAGGATACTTCATCTTTTATTTTGCTATTTAGATTGATCTACAAATACAAAATCTCAATTATTTTATTATTGGTAAGCGTATTTATATATGCAGGTGCTTATAAGTATGAATTTATAAATGAAAACTCTTATGATTTATTAAAGACTCAGCCTATTGATAAGAGAAAAGTTTACGATAAAAAGTTTATCGCAAGTCTTATCTTTTGTTTAAAATTTTTGCTAATTATTTTGGGAGCAATTTTCTTGTTAGGATTAATTAAAGACCCGAGAAATACCTTGGATTTCCCAATATTAAAATATATAGGCAGGGTAGAGAATCCAAATCTTGCTATTGATTATTCAAAGAATTTCACTTATATTTCCCTAGGGAAATATTTACTAGAATTATCTATATTAAGTTTTTCCTTGCTAGTATTTTTAGTAAGTTTAACTCAATTGTTAAGTCTAATTTGTAAGGATATATTTAAAACTTATCTTAGCCTAGTTTTTGTATTATTACTAATGTTTGTATTCTTATATATAGGAAAATCTTATTCATTTTTAAATCCAATTAGCTATTTTCTTCCTGAAAAAATAGTTGATGCTAGCCTTTATATAAGATATGGTCTAAGACATTTTGATACCTATTTTGCTTCGCTTTACTTAATATTATTGGCTTTTGTCTTTTACTTATTTGGGAGAAGCTTGACAAGGAAAATTTAATCAAAAGGCAGCTTTTTTTGCAAGCTGCTTTTTTATTTTTATAGAAAATAAGACTTCCTTTGGGTATAGTGGTTAGGATATAGTGAGGGATTATGACTGAATTAAAAATACCAAACCACATAGCCATTATCCTTGACGGTAATGGTAGGTGGGCAAAAAAACAAAATAAGCCTAGGACCTTCGGCCATAAGGAAGGTGCGGAAAATGTGATTAGGATAGCAAGGTCTGCTAAGAAATTTGGTGTTAAGACTTTGACTCTTTATGCATTTTCCACAGAAAATTGGAAAAGACCTGCTAGTGAAGTTGGGTTTTTGATGGATTTGCTGATTAAATTTGTAAATTCTAAGATAGATGAATTAATGGCAGAAGATTGCAAATTAAATTTCTTGGGAGATATTTCTAAACTTCCTGATAAGACAAAAGAAGCTTGTCTATTTGCTCTAGAAAAAACAAAGGATAACGAGTCTTTACTTATAAATATTGCTTTAAATTACGGTGGTAGGGACGAGATTGTTCATTCTTTTAAGGAAATTATGAAAAAGGGCTACGGGCCAGATGATATTACAGAAGAATTGATTGCTGATAATCTGTATACAAAGGGTCAAGATGACCCAGATCTTTTAATTAGGCCGGGGGGAGAGCTTAGACTTTCAAATTTCCTAATTTATCAGCTTGCCTACACAGAGTTATATTTTACAGATGTTTTGTGGCCGGATTTTACAGAAGATAATCTTAGGGAAGCGATAGTAGCTTTTACTAAAAGAGATAGAAGATATGGTGGATTATGATTAAGTTTTTAAATAGGGCCTTTGGTGGCATTGTAATTCTCACAGTTTTGATTCTTATCACATATCTTGGCAGGATCCCTCTTGCTATTGGTGTGACAGCTTTTTCCTATATAGCTCTTCATGAGATGGATAAGGCTCTAAGTAAGATAGATCTTCACTTGCCTATAAAAGCCTTATATTTTATTAATGGGATAATTATGCTTGCGGCTTTCATAAATAATTCGGATATGTATATAGCTTCAATTGTAGCTTCCGTTTTGTATTTATTTATGTATATAATTTTGACAAGTCATTACAGCTTGTATGATGCCTTTGCAGCAGCCTTTGTGATGCTTTATGTTTCGCTTTTATTTTCCCATATATTGAGGATTAAGAATGTCTCTTATGTATGGATGCTTTATATTACTGCCTGGGGTTCAGATACCTTTGCTTATTTGGTTGGCAGTCTTTTTGGCAAGCATAAGATGAATTGGATGGCTCATATTAGTCCGAATAAAACTATAGAAGGTTCTATTGGCGGTATTATTGGTGCGACAGTTTTAAATATTGTCTATTGCCATGAATTTGGACTTGAAAATTATATCAGAGAAATAGTTATTTTTACAATTATAGCGGCGATTATGTCTCAAATCGGAGATCTTATCGCATCTTATATTAAAAGACAAACTGGGATTAAAGATTTTGGTAATTTGATACCAGGACATGGCGGTATCCTTGATAGGTTTGATTCTATCATGTTTATTGCCCCTGTTCTTTATCTTTTTTCTAGAATTTAAGGAGTGTAAATGAGAATATTATTAGCGGTAGTTTTATTTTTGCTACTGATAGTCTTTCACGAGTTTGGTCACTTTATTGTGGCTAAAAAATCGGGAATAAAAGTAAATGAGTTTGCTGTAGGCATGGGTCCCCTTATTTATTCAAAGGAGAAAGGAGAGACTACTTATTCTTTTAGGCTGGTTCCTATCGGGGGATATTGCGCTATGGAAGGTGAGGATGACGAATCAAATGACCCAAGAAGCTTTGACAACGCCCCTGCCTTCAAGAGATTTCTGACAATCCTTGCAGGACCTGTGGCAAATTTAATTATAGCTGTTCTAGTTTTTACCATCGTCGGTGGAATTAGTGGAGTTGTAACAACAGAAGTTTCTGACTTTATCGAAGATTCTCCAGCAAAGATTGCGGGAATTGAAAAAGGCGATGACATTTTAAAAATAAATGATGAAGAAATTTCGGATTTTACGGAGATTTCAAAAGTAGTAAGTGATTTTTATAAAGATAAGAATTTTGAAAAAGAAATAAATGTAGAAGTAAAAAGAGATGGTGATGTTTTAGACTTTGAGTTTAAACCAAAGGTTGAAGCGGAAAATGTCTATATTGGGATAATACCAGCAAGACGTACACCAGGATTTTTTGAGGCGATTGGTCTTGGTTTTAAGGAAACAGGACGAAATATCAAGATGATTTTTACTATCCTTGGTAGACTTTTTACTGGTAAACTTGCCCTAGGAGCCCTATCAGGTCCTGTAGGTGTTCTTAAGGAATTAGGTAACCAAGCTCAAAACGGCCTTGCAAATCTTCTGTACTTTTTGGCATATATTTCAGTAAACCTTGCAGTTTTTAACCTGCTACCTATACCTGCTCTTGACGGTTCAAAACTATTAACAAGTGCAATTGAGATGATTACTGGCAAGAAAATTAACAAAAAATTAGAAGAAAAAATCACCATGATTGGATTTTTTATCTTATTAGGTCTAATCTTGGTTGTTTCCATAAAAGATATAATAAATTTATTTAGATAAGAAGGTAAATATGAGAAAAGAAACAAGAAAAATTTTTGTAGGAGATGTTGCTGTTGGAGGTGGCTCTCCTATTTCTATCCAATCAATGACAACAGCGAAGACTTCTGATGTAGAAGCGGTAGTTAAGCAAATTAGGGCTCTTGAGGATGAAGGTTGTGATATTTCTAGGTCTGCTATAAATACAATAGAAGATGCGAGGGCAATACCAAAAATAAAAGAGCTTACAAACATTCCTTTTGTAGCTGATATCCAATTTGATTATAAACTTGCTCTTGCAGCTGTGGAAAATGGTTGCGATTGTTTAAGGTATAACCCAGGAAATATCGGAGGCCGTGATAAGGTTGCCCTTTTAGTAGAAGAATGTAAGAAACGTAAAATTCCAATTAGAATTGGGGTTAATTCTGGATCAGTTTCTAGAGAAATTGTTGATAGGTTTGGGGGTGTCAACAAAGATTCCCTTGTAGCAAGTGCCTTAGAAGAAGTAAAAATTCTTGAGGACATGGATTTTTATGATATAAAAATTTCTGTAAAATCATCCGACGTAAATACCATGATTGACTCCTATAGACTTTTATCATCTAAGGTTAATTACCCACTTCACCTAGGAGTTACAGAAGCAGGACCTTTATATCAAGCCCTTGTTAAATCTTCAATTGGTATTGGAACATTACTTAAGGATGGAATTGGTGATACCCTAAGAGTTTCTATAACAGGGGATATTGTTGAGGAAGTTAGAGCTGGAAAGGCAATTCTTAAGGCACTTGGTCTTAGACGTGATGGTCTTGATATAGTTTCCTGCCCAACTTGTTCTCGTACTACAGTAGATCTTCCAAAGATAGTAGCTGAAGTTGAGGAAAAATCAAAGGGACTTGATGTAAATGTCAAGGTTGCAATCATGGGTTGTCCAGTTAATGGTCCTGGAGAATCAAAGGAAGCAGATTATGGTATATCAGCCGCAAATGGTATGGGTTTTTTGTTTAAAAAGGGAAAAACAATTAAAAAAGTAAAAGAAGAAGAGATAGTTGATACTCTAATTGAAGTTTTAAAAGAAGAAAAAAATGCAAATTGACCTGGCACAACTGATAAATGTTGAAGAAAATTTATATATAATTATAAGTGCGGTTTATTATAAGGATAATAACCTACTTGAAATAATGATAGAGTCGGAAAATCCCTTGGAATCTAGTCTTGAAGAAGATTTAAGAGAATATTTTTCTTATTTAGATCTAAAGATTTTATATAAAAGATTAGAAGTTCATTCTTATGATGATTACATTCCAGAATATGAGGGTGAGGAGATTTATGAGGATGTTCCAGATAATCTAAATGATGTGGTCTTTAAAGATGAAGTAAAAGAAGAAAATCCAAATAAGAACCAAGCGGAAATAGAAAGTCATAATCAAGAAATAGAAGAAAAATCAGAAGACATTGACGATTTACAAGAAAACAGTTTAGATAATTTAGATTCGGATGAAAAAAATATTGATGGTTCTGTTAGTACTGAAGATGAAAAATCAGATAAAGCAAAGGAAGAGGATGAGTCTTTAGCCAATGATTCATCTAAATTTGATGATTTAAAAAAGGCTAAAGAAGCCCAACTTCAAAGGAAAATCGCTCAAGCATTAAACTATCAAAATAAAAAAAAGGAAAAGGAAGAAGCCAAGAAAAAGACCGATGGACTTAATTTTGGAAGGAAAATAAAGGCGGACCCTATACAAATCGAAGATATTTACGACAAAAAGGGCGTGACAAATTCTTTAATTGGTACTATTTATGGTCTTACTTGTTTTGAAACAAAAAGCGGATATTATATATATACTTTTGACCTAGAAGATAAAACTGACGCTATTTCTTGCAAACTTTTTGCCAATCAAAAAAATAACTTTAAGTTTGAAGGTCTAAAAGATGGTATAGATGTTCAAGTTGAGGGCGTTCTAAATTTTGATGACTATGCCAAAGAAGATGTCTTTACAGTAAATTCTATGGTGGATGCTCTTATTTCTAAAAAAGTAGACCTTGCAGCTGATAAGAGATTTGAACTTGAGCTTCACTCCAAGTACACCAACCTAGATGGCTTTGTGGATGATGGTGAACTTTTACCTGTTCTTAAAGACTGGGGTTGGGATACAATTGGTATAACAGATACAGAAAACCTCCAGGTTCTGCCTTATGTTTATGATTCCTATAAGAAAAATGGCATTAGAGTTTTAAATGGGGTAGAACTCCTCCTTGTGGAAGATGATTTAAGGATTTTGACTAATCTTTCAGGAAAGAGTTTACCAAGTTTTAAAAATCTTGAAGATGGTTCTTTTGTGGTTTTCGATATAGAAACCACAGGACTTCTAAAATACAGGGATGCCATTACAGAAATCGGTGCAGTAAGAGTAGAAAATGGTGAGATAACAGAAATTTATAACCAGTTAATAAATCCTGAGAGAATTTTACCAGAAAAAATCGTAGAAATTACTGGAATTACAGATGCTATGCTAGCTGATAAACCAAAAATAGAAGAGGTTTTGCCAGAATTTTTGGATTTTTGCGGCGACAGTCTGATAGTAGGCCAAAATACAGACTTTGACGTTGGTTTTATAAGACATAACGCTCATAAATTGGGTCTTGAATTTGATCCAATATATTTAGATACCTTACCAATGGCCCGAGCTCTTTTTGATGATATGGGGAAATTTTCTCTAGATAAAATTGCAAGAAAGCTTGATATACCAGCCTTTAACCACCATAGGGCATCTGATGATGCGAGAGCAACTGCTCAGATATTTATCAAGATGTATAAGATGATTATGGAAGAAGAAGGCCTTGATATTTCAAAGATAAATAGCCTTAAAACAAACTATCCAAAGGCAAAACATCAGACTTTTTCTGCGCTTGCTTTTGCAAAAGACAAAACAGGGCTTAAGAATCTTTACAAGTTAATTTCAGAATCAAGAATGAACCACATGGCAAATGGCGAAGCAAGGACTCCTATGTCTATTCTTGAAAAATACAGAGAAGGTTTAATTTTAGGAGCAGGTGGGGCAGAAGGAATGCTTTATGATTATATCCTAAATGAGAGAAACGATAAGGATATAAAAAGAGTTTTAGACCTATTTGATTTCTATCAAGTAGAACCAGTATCCATGTTTTTAGATAAGGTGGAAAGTGGAAAAATCGACTCCATAGATCAAGTTAAAAAAATAAACCAAACCATAATTGATTTTGGAGAAGAAAAAAATAAGCTAGTGGCAGCTACTGGCGGAGTTAGATACTTAAAGCCAGGCGACTTTAAACTTAGAAATGTTCTTAAAAAAGGTTCATTTTTCTTTTATAGGGAAAACAGACCGCTTTATTATTTAAGAACAACAGAAGAAATGTTGAAAGATTTTGCCTACTTGGGTGATTCTAAAGCCTATGAGCTTGTAATTAGAAATCCTAAAAAAATCGCAAAGAGTCTTGAGGATATAAGACCTATACCACCTGGAACCTTCCCACCAAAAATAGAAGGCTCTGAAGAGATGTTAAGGGAAACCTGCTTTAACAAGGCTCACGAAATTTACGGTGATCCTTTGCCAAAGATTGTAAAAGATAGGCTTGATAGGGAGCTTCATTCCATCATATCAAATGGTTATGCGGTATTATATATAATCGCCCAAAAACTTGTTAAAAAATCTAATGAAGATGGATATTTGGTTGGTTCTAGAGGATCTGTTGGTTCATCTTTTGCAGCAACCATGGCTGATATTACAGAAGTAAACCCACTTTCACCTCATTATATTTGCCCATCTTGTAAACATTCGGAGTTTTTTGAAGATGACCTTTTAGGCTCTGGTATAGATTATCCAGATAAAGATTGTCCTAAATGTGGCACTCCAATGCAAAAAGAAGGACACAATATTCCCTTTGAAGTATTCTTAGGTTTTGAGGGCGATAAGGAACCAGATATTGACTTAAACTTTGCTGGTGAATATCAACCTACAATCCATAAATACACCGAGGAATTATTCGGTGAGGGTAAGGTATTTAGGGCTGGAACTATAGGAAAAATCCAAGACAACACGGCCTTTGGTTATATCAAAAAATATATGGAAGAAAATAATCTAAATCTAACTAATGCTCAGGTTAGAAAACTTCAAAGAGGACTTAAAGACGTAAAAAGATCAACAGGTCAACATCCAGGAGGTCTTATCGTTGTGCCAGATGATATAGAAGTTTTTGATATCTGCCCAATCCAGTATCCGGCAGATGATCCATCTAGCGGAAATAGGACTACTCATTTTCCGTATAGGGTAATGGAGGAGACCCTCCTAAAACTTGACCTTTTGGGCCACGATGTGCCTTCTGTTATAAGAAATCTTCAGGATTTAACAGGGACTGATCCACTTAAAATTAAGATGGATGATACAGACGTAATGAAGATTTTCTCATCTACAGAACCACTTAAAATCAAACATGATTTTTCAAATAACGATATAGGTACCCTTGGTATACCGGAATTTGGAACAAACTTTGTCCGTGGCATGCTTAAGGATACCTATCCAAAGAAGTTTTCTGAGATGGCAAGGATATCTGGTTTATCTCACGGTACGAATGTATGGCTAAATAACGCTCAGGATTTGATAAAGTCAAATACAGCAGGATTTAATGAGATAATTTCAACCCGTGATGACATCATGAATGCTCTTATCCAAGAAGGCCTAGATAAGAAAAAATCCTTTAATATCATGGAAAAGGTGCGTAAGGGAAAACCTCTAAGCGAAGAGACCATTGAATATATGAGAGAAAATGGAGTTAAGGATTGGTATATAGATTCTTGTCTAAAGATAAAATATCTTTTCCCAAAGGCTCACGCTGTGGCTTATTGTCTTATGAGCTACAGGATTGCTTACTATAAGGTTTACTATCCAGAAGCTTTCTATGCTTCGTATTACTCAAGTAAACTAGGCGATTTTTCTTATTCTACTATCCTTGCTGGCCTAGATTCAGTCCAGATGACCCTTGATTCCTATAGGAATAATTTTGACCTAAGTCAAAGAGATAACGACCTAAAAACAGTACTTGAAGTTGCAGAAGAAATGCACGCCAGGGAAATAAAAATAACCAAGGCTGATATTTATGAATCCGATGCCACAAAGTTTCTAATAAAAGACGGAGAAATCCTACCACCACTTGCCGCAGTTGATGATGTAAGTGAGGCTATGGCAAGGGATATTGTTAAAGAAAGAGTCAAGGGGGAATTTATTTCGGTAGAAGATTTAACATCTAGAACATCTGTAAATAAAAACGCCCTTAAGAGCCTAAAAGATTTGGGAATCATAGAAGGAATCCAAGAAGAAAACCAAATTTCTTTATTTGATGGATTGTTTTAATAAAAAAGCTGAGTTCAGGTATTTTTGAATTCAGCTTTTTTCCATGGATGATATTTGTTTTTTGATAAATTTACCAGCGGCAGAAGCTATGCCAGTAGGCGAATTTATTTTTATGAAATTATTTCTGTAAAGAGTTTTAGAGTTTTCTATGTGGTCACCATTTATAATGGCGGCAATTTTTAGACCTTTTTTTCTTAGGATATTTATATTTTCACTAGCGTCTTTAAGTCCTATTTCGTCTTGGTAGGGTTTATTTAACCTAAGTCCTTCTCTAGTAAGGGGTTTTAGATCTTGGGGATTGGCATCTGTTAGTATTAGACTTAGGGTATTTTTTATATCCTTATCTAAAAGAGACCTATAGGCGCGAAAGACAAGACCGTCCCTGTTCCAACCCATGGATTTAAAACGAAATATTTTCTTCATATCAGTATTTTCGTCGTAGTCTTTAAGGATAGTAAGAATAGTAAAATCTCCAAGTGTTTGAAAGGAGATTATCCTATTTAGGATATTGTTATTTTCGAGAGATTTAGCTAGGATATAGGCTTCTATGGCAACCTCTGATTCCTTATCAAGAAGGGAGGCAGATGCATCAACCAAAAGGTCTACCTTCATGGAAGGATATGTTACTAGGCCTTTTTTCTTAAAAATCCTTGCCCTATTAGATATTTTTGCCTTGTAGGCAAGTCTTGGGATAAGTTTGCCCCTTCTTGCTACATCGTAATCTAGGGATGATGTGAGATTTAATTTTAATTTAATTTCCTTAGATAAAACGGAAATAGCTTGAGTATAGGCGGCCTTGTTTGCTTTAAATTTTATCAGATGTCTTTCAATAGTTTTATTATTTAAATCTTGGTCTAGATTTTTATCGTTTTCACTTATCCCTTTGGTGAATAATAATCTAGATTTTTTATGGCCACCTGTGCACAAATCTTTTTCAATTCCAAGGCTAATTTTTTCGCCAAAAAGAGACTTGCCAAAAGTTTTTTCTATGTGAGATAGGCTTTCTTTTCGTTTTCTAATTTTAAAATCTAGGATGTAAGATGTTAGTCCATAAGCTTTCTGACTTTTACCCGCGAAATTTGCTGGCATATTTGATCTTTCAAGACTTATCACTCCTGCACTTTCAAAAATGGAGAAATTTAAGGAAGGGATTTTATTTAGAAAATTATTTTCCTTATAAGAAAGATGGGTTTTGAAAAGCTTTATTACTCTTTCTTCTAAATTACTTTGGTTAGTATCATCAGCAAGCCATAATTTATTATATAGGTTAATGTCCGTAGAAGATAGTTTTCCCTGATTTTGGCCAAGAATTTCTCTCATTCTAATTAGCTCTAACCTGTAGATTTGATTTTGCCTTAGGGCGAGGTTTCGCCTTTGAAGGTCATATTTGTCATCTAAAAATTTCTCTGCATAGGCTTTTCTTAGAGACTTTAGAACTGGTCTATTTTTAACTTCTTTTTTGTAGGTGAACTCTTCGAGTATATATAGGAGGGCAAGGTCGTACTTATCTCTTTTAATATTATAGGCCCAGGAATCAAAAAGGTTTTTGATTGGCTCATCTCCTAGATATTTAACAGCAAGGCCGATTATTAGATTTAGGTAAAAGTCAGGATTGCCGTCGATATTTTCTCCTATGATGAAATTTTCAAAATCGTAATTACTAGCACCTGCCCATTGGAGGTTAAATATTCTGTTTTCATTAATTTTTTCTTGACTTTTATCCATTTGTAATGTCTTTTTGGTAAATATTATCTGGAAAACGAGCTTTTAATAAATCTTCTATAAGGCTAGCCTCGTATTCATCAAAGATTTTGTTTACGAGACAGAGTCTCATAGCTTCCTTAAATTCCAGACCTTCCTTGACTAAATCAAGGCAATCGAATATACCTCTTAAATCTGGTGCAGAATTTGAAATCTCATGACTTTCCGCCTTATCTTTTAGGTCTTTAAAAAAGTTTATAAGATTGGTCAAAAAATCATCACTTAGCTTTTGGTAGTGGGTTTTTATTAGATATTTTAAGTCACTATCAGCTATTCTTGGCATTTTTATTATGGCAAATCTAGACAAGAGTGCCTCGTTTAGGTCACGAGTACCCTCGTAACCGTAGTTCATAGTTGCTATAAAGCGTGTTGCTGGATGGACTTCTATTAGCTTATAGCCTGGAATATCAATTCTTCTCCTATAATCAAGAACAGAATGGAGGACTGCCATGGCTTCGTTTTTTGCCATGTTTATCTCATCAAGGACAGCGAAACCGCCATAACGACTCGCAAGACTTATTGGTCCTTCTCTAAAAATTACCTCACCTGATTTTAAGGTATCATCTCCTACTAAGCTTGAGGCATCAACGCTTACGTGAAAGGAAATATTCCACATAGGGCGGGCGAATAGATAGGCAAGGTTTTCTGCGAGGACGTTTTTTCCTGTAGATTTATCACCTACAAGGAGGATGTTTTTGCCGGCAAGAATTGCTGCTATCGCTTCTTCTAGGATGGTGTTGCCCATGTATAGGAATTTTGGATTTGGAATCCTGTCCTCTAGATTCTTATCAATAGGATATTTATTTTTGAAGTCTTCTATTTTCTTATATAAGTTCTTCATTTTATCTCTCTATTGTATTTATTTCAGTTTCTATATAAAGTTTCTTAAAAGAGCCAATGCCAAAAGCAGATATCTCTATCTCCATATCGTCTTTTACAAAAGAGAAGAAGTTTGGATTGACATAGATATCTATGTCTTTATCGGAAAATTTTCTGTAGGTCTCTTTATTTCCAACAAGTTTAGTTGACACATCAAAATCCACCGTTGCAATACCACAGCAAGCTTCCTTGCTATCAAGGTCTGGATTTATATAAATCTCTTTAATATTTTTATTAGTAATATAAGTTTTTGCTTTTTCTGTAATTATAAATTTCATAATATCTCCTGATTTCATTATATTAAAAAAGAGTGGCATTAGCCACCCTTTTATAAAACTTTACTCTAGAACTATTGATTCAATTCTTGATCTATTTTTCTTACCAAGTTTTAATACACATACAATATATAATACTGTTAGTACTCCTGCTATTGGATAGGCAATTGTGTATGGTTGTCTAAATCCGATAGGGTCTGCGTTTATAATAAATGAAAATACTACGAAGCAGTAGAAAGCACCTGGTATTAAGGTGATTAGATAGTTTTTATTGTTATAGATTAAGTAAACACTTGCAACTGCTAGAGCGAAGATTGCTACGAATTGGTTTGTAAATCCGAAGTATCTCCAAAGGATATTAAATCCACCTGGGTTTGTTTTTGCAAAGTAAAGGATACCTGCTGCTGGTATAAATAATACTGCTGCAAGACTTGCTCTTTTACCTGCGTTTCTTTGGTCGATATTCATTTCTTCAGAGATTATAAGTCTAAGTGATCTAAATGCAGTATCACCAGATGTAATAGGAAGTGCTATAACACCGATAATTGCAAGAAGTCCTCCGATATTACCCATGAAGTATTTAGAAATATTACCAACCATGATTGTACCAGGAGTATCAAGAGCTGCTTCTCCTGAAGAGAATAGTACCATTGCACCTGCTGCCCAAATCATAGCTATGAAACCTTCAGCAATCATTGTAGAGTAGAAGGTCATCCTTGCTTCTCTTTCAGATTTAACAGTTCTAGAAACAAGGGTTACTTGTGAACCGTGGAAGCCTGATAGGATACCACAGGCAACTGTAATAAAGAATGCTGGGATAAATCTTTGTCCCTTTGGATGTTGTGCAAGAAGACCTTGGCCTTCAAATGCTAAGTGGCCACTACCTTTAGTTAGGATACCAATTAATACGCCTATAGCGGAGATGATTAAAAAGGCTCCAAAGATTGGGTAGATTCTACCTATAACCTTATCAATAGGCATTACTGTAGAAAGTATGTAGTAAGCAAAGATTACAGCATAGATGATCCAAATAACTGCACCTTCTGGATCTTTTCCTAAAACGAATTTAGCAATTAAGTCGCCTGGTGTATAAACAAATACAACACCTGTTAAGAGTAGTAAGATAGCTATAACTACGTTATAAAATCCTCTAACTCCGCCACCAAGATATTTACCAACTAGTTTTGGTACTTGGCTACCGCCGTTTCTCATAGAAATAAATCCTGTCATGTAATCGTGAACTGCACCGGCAATTACACAACCAATAGGAATTGCAATAAATGCAATAGGGCCAAATAGGATACCTTGGATAGGTCCTAAGATAGGTCCTGTACCTGCTATATTTAGTAGGTTTATGAGCCAGTTTTTAGTTTTGCTCATGACAACGAAGTCGACACCGTCGGCTTTTTTGACTGCTGGAGTTTCTCTATCGTCTGGTTCTAGTTGACTTTCAACATATTTTGAATAGAGATATCCTCCTCCTAACAAAATTATAAGTCCAATAATAAATAGTGTCATTGTGTCCTCCTTTATTTATTATTCTACATTTATTATAAAATAAATTCGGAAATATTACAAGCTTTATTTGTAAATTTCAATAACTAAATCATTTCCATGGTTTTTGTTAGCTGGTGAATGAAAATTCAATAATTATTGGGATTTTTAATTGTTATTAATTTTTAAAAACGTTGATAATTAATGATAAGAAAGTATAGTAATTTTAGTAAGAAGTGGGGCGGAAATACCACTTTTTTTTAATGTTAGGGGAGAATTGAGATGGATTTAATAGAAAAATTAAGACAAGCCTTAGAGGGCGATATAGAAAATCTAGGCTACGAACTTGTAGATCTAGAGTTTATTGGCGGTAAAGACGCTAAGAGATTGATTTTTTATATTTATAGCAAAGAAGGAATTACTATTGATGACTGCGAGAGGGTCAGCGGATTTCTTGACGAAAGACTAGATGAACTAGACCTTATTAAAAGTTCATATTATCTAGAAGTATCCTCTCAAGACCTATCAAGACCACTTAAGACTGATAAGGACCTTCTTAGAAATAAGGATGAGCTACTAAAAATCAAGCCTAAAAACGGTGACCTTATCCTAGCTAAGATGAAAGAAATTAAAGATAATTCGATAATTTTTACTAAAGAAGATGGCGAAGATATCGAAATAGAAAAGACAGATATCAAGGAAATAAAAATAGAGATAGTGTTCTAAAAGGAGATATTATGAACAAAGACTTTATGTTAGCCCTTGATGAGCTATGCAAGGATAAGAATGTAGAAAAAGAAGTAATCCTCGACGCTCTAGAAAAGGCGCTTGTAAAAAGTTACCAAAAAAATTATGATAACCAAGAAAATGTAGACGTAGTTATCGACCATGAAACAGGTGAGATTGGGGTTTTTGCCCTAAAGGATGTTGTAGAAGAAGTTGAAGATTCTATTAATCAAATAAGCGAAAAAGACGCAATAAATGTTGATTCTTCGCTTAAGGTAGGAGATACTGCTAGGATTAAACTAGTTCCAAAAAACTTTGGTAGGGTCGCAGCTCAAACTGCTAGAAATATTGTAATTCAAAAGATTAGAGATGCTCAAAGGGAATCACTTTTTGGTGATTACTTGGATAGGGAAAATGAACTTATTACCGGCTCTATTCAAAGAGTTGATAAATACAATGTCTATGTAAATCTAGACAGGATTGAGGGAATTGTCCCATTAAAGGAGCAAGTTGATACAGAAGAGTATATCCCAAATGAAAGGATGAAATTCTTAATTAAAGAAGTGAGAAATTCTGGAAAAGACCCACAGATTGTATTATCAAGATCTTCAGAAAATCTTGTAACTAGACTTTTTGAACTAGAAGTGCCAGAAATCACAGATGGAGTTATAGAAATATATTCTATAGCTAGAGAAGCAGGTTCTAGAACAAAAATGGCTGTATTTTCTAATGATGAAACCATTGATGCAGTTGGAGCTTGTATTGGCTATAAGGGTGCTAGGGTTAATTCTATAGTAGATTCTCTACAAGGAGAGAAGATTGATATAATAAATTATTCTAAAGATATAGAAACTTTTATATCAAACGCCCTATCTCCAGCAGATATAATTGAAGTTTATGTTAATGAGAGGAACAAAAAATCCCTTGTAGTCGTAGAAGATGACCAATTATCCCTTGCTATAGGCAAGGAGGGTCAAAACGCTAGACTTGCTGCAAGACTCACTGGTTGGAAGATAGACATTAAATCAAAAATAGAGTTCGATAGCCTAACTCAAGAAGATATTGACGAAATTCTTGAGGTTAATAAAGAAGAAAATATAGATTTAGAAGATTCAACAGATGTTAATCTAGATTTAGAAAAAGAATCTGATGAAGATACTTTAGAAGAACCTATTGATGAAATTGACACAGATTCTAATGAGGAAATTACTGAAGAAGTAGATGAAGAAGTTGCAGATGAAAATTATTCAGATCAAGAAACTTCAGAAGATGATGAAAACTAGGAGTAAGCTTTCAACAAGGAATAAAAAATGAAAAAAACTCGCAAAATACCACAAAGAAAATGTATTGTGTGTGGAGAACTTAAAGATAAGGGTGACCTTCTTAGGATTGTGAAAAATAAAGAAGAAGGAATCCTAATAGATGAAACAGGAAAAGTAAACGGAAGAGGAGCTTATGTTTGCAAGAGTGATTCTTGCCTTAAGTCTCTCAGGAAATCAAATAAGCTAAACCAAGCCTTTAAAATGAAAATAGATGATGATGTTTATGAGGAGTTAGAAGCTTATGAAGTAAAATGAGGTGATTAGATGGCTGATAAAATAAGAGTATACGAATTAGCAAAAGAAAACGGCTTAGAATCTAAGGAAATGATTAAGATTCTAAATGATGAATTTAATCTAGGTATTAAATCTCATATGTCCATGATAAGTGGAGAAGATCGTAAATTAATTAACGAATTTCTAAGTGAATTAAACGATGATTCAAGTGATGAAGTTAGCGAAGAAGAAATAAAAAAGCCTAAAGCAAAATCAAAAGTTAAGCAAGAGAAAAAAAGAGAAAAGAAAATTGATCCAAAAAATCTAGATGATGACGAAGAAGAAAAACCAGTAAAGAAAAATAGAAAAAAGAAGAACAAGAAGAAAAAATCAAAGAAGAGCAATAGGCAAGAGAAAAATATGAAAGCTAATAAAGATTCAAGAATAGAAATACCAGAAACTGTAAATGTTAAAACATTTGCGGATAAACTTGGAGAGAGCCCAAATTCAGTAATAGGAAAACTAATAGGTCTTGGCACAATGGCAGGCCTTAATGACCAAATAGATTTTGATACAGCAAACCTTGTAGCAATGGAATTTGGCAAGGAAATTTTCAAAGAAGAAGAATATGACGCCCTAGAAGAGCAATCATATGATTTAGACTATGAAGATAAGGAGGAAAACTTAGTTGAAAGACCTCCAGTTGTATCAGTAATGGGTCACGTTGACCATGGTAAGACAAGTATACTAGATGCTATTAGAAATACTTCTGTAACTCGTGGGGAAGCAGGCGGTATTACCCAACATATCGGTGCTTATACTGTAAAAGTTAATGATAAGAATATATCTTTCCTTGATACACCAGGCCACGAAGCCTTTACAGAAATGAGAATGAGAGGAGCTAAGTCAACAGACATAGCAATCCTTGTAGTAGCTGCAGATGACGGTGTTATGCCACAAACTGTTGAGGCTATTAACCACGCTAAGGCAGCTGAAATTCCAATAATTGTAGCGATAAATAAGATGGATAAGGAAGAAGCCGATCAAAACAGAGTAATGCAAGGCCTTATGGAATACGGTCTTGTACCTGAAGAATGGGGTGGGGATACCATAATGGTACCAGTGTCAGCTCATACTGGTGATGGAATCAAAGACTTACTTGAGATGGTTCTTCTTGTGGCTGAAGTTAAGGAACTTAAGGCAAACCCAAATAGAGATGCAGTTGGTATAATAATCGAGGCTCAACTTGATAAGTCAAGAGGTCCTGTTGCGACAGTGCTTGTACAAAAAGGAACACTTCACCAAGGAGATTATGTAGTTACAGGCTCTGCCTCAGGTAGGATTAGGGCTATGTTTGATTCCAAAGGAAAGCCTATCAAAAATGCAGGTCCATCAATACCAGCCCAAATTTTAGGTCTTTCAGATGTAGCAGAAGCAGGCGATAAGATTTACGCTGTAAAAGATGAAAAAGTTGCTCGTGATTATGCAGATAGGGCTGCGGAATTTAAACGTGAAGAAAGACTTATCGCAAAAGCCAATACAAACCTAGAAGATATGTATTCAGATATCCAAGAAGGCGAACTAAAAGAGCTTAATATTATAGTAAAGACAGATGTTAAGGGAACAGTTGATGCTGTAAGTTCTTCTTTAACTAAATTATCAAATGAAGAAGTAAAGGTATCAGTAATAGCAGGAGCTGTTGGTGGTATAACAGAATCAGACGTACTTCTAGCACAGGCATCAAATGCTATTATTATAGGATTTAACGTAAGACCTACCCAAGGAGCTTTAGAAAGAGCCAAGGATAATAATATCGAAATAAGAACCTACAGTGTAATATACGAAGCAATTGAAGATGTATCAAAGGCCATCGTAGGTATGCTAGATCCTGAATTTAAGGAAAATGTCCTAGGAAGGGCAGAAGTTAGAGATACCTTCAAAATTCCAGGAGCAGGCACAATCGCAGGCGTTATGGTTACAAACGGTGTAATTACAAGAAAATCTAAAATAAGACTATTAAGAGATAACGTAGTTATTTTTGATGGAGATATTTCATCAATGAAGAGATTTAAAGATGATGCATCAAAACTTCAAGCAGGTTATGAAGGCGGTATCGGACTTGAAAGATATAACGATATAAAAGTAGGCGACGTGATGGAAGCCTATGAAATGGTTGAAACAGAAAGAAGTTTATAGATGAATAAAAAAAGAACAGCGAGGATTTCTTCTGAGGTCAAAAAAGAAATATCCAAGATTATTATGGATGACCTAAACGACCCAAGATTATCTACTGAAGCCATGGTATCTGTCACAGATGTCGAAGTTACCAACGACTTATCCTATGCAGATGTTTATATTTCTGTCCTTGGTGATAATAAAAACAAAGAAGATGTCATGGAAGCTTTAAACCAAGCCAAGGGTTATATAAAAATCCTTGTTGGTGAAAGGATGAGGTTAAGAACTATGCCAGAATTTCGTTTTAAATTCGATAATTCAATAGAGCGTGGTGCTTATATGGATAAGTTAATAGCAGAAACAATCGCAAAGGATAAAAAAGCCAATGAAGCTAGAGAAGATTAGTAAAGAACATTTAGATAAGTTTATAAAAATGGTTGACGAGGCGGATACAATCGCCATCGCCAGCCACGTAAATCCAGACGGGGACAACCTTGGTTCTTCCCTTGCCTTGAGACGTTCTCTTGAAAAATACGGCAAGGATGTAGAAGTTATAGCAATTGACACAATTGATGATTATTTAAAATTTTTGCCAGAACTAGACCAATATAAAGAGGCAAGTAGGGATAAGTACGATTTATTTATAATTGTCGACTGCTCTGAGTTTGATAGGATAGGTCATGCAACTGAAATTGCAAGAAGGTCAGATAAAACTATAGTTATGGACCATCATGTAGGTGGCAAGATTAACTGTGATTTAAACATGATCTATGACACATCACCTGCAACTTGTGAAATAGTTTATGAGGTAATTGATAGACTTAATTTGCCTATGGATGAAACAATAGGAACACTTCTATTTACAGGTCTTTGCACAGATACTGGTAGATTTATGTATTCAAATGTCTCAGAATACACCTTTAGAGCGGCAGGAAGCTTGATAACAAGTGGAGTAGATTACGAATATATCTACAGAAATCTCTACCAATCTCAACCTGTATCTGTCATGCAGTTTCATAACGAAATCATATCAAAGGCTGAGTTTTTTGACAAAAAAGCCTTTGGAATTGCAAGTAAGGCCCAAGTAGAAAAATACGGCGTCCAAATGGGTGATGCAGAGTCAATTGTAAATAAACTTAGAGACTTAAAAGAAGTAAATGTGTCAATGATTGTAAAAGAATACGACGACGGCGAATACAAGGTATCTATGAGAAGTAAAACTGCTGATGTTGCAGCAGTTGCTAGGGCAAATGGCGGTGGAGGCCATATCAAAGCAAGTGGATTTTCAATCTTTGATGAAAGTCTAGAAGCTGCTTGCAAAAAAGCTTTAGCTATATTAAAGGAAATAGATGCCTAAGGGAATCCTTAATGTAAATAAAGAAAAGGGTATATCATCAGCTAGAGTTGTTAGTCTTGTAAGACGTGCCTTGGATATCAAAAAAGTGGGTCACACAGGCACTTTAGATCTAGAAGCAAGCGGAGTTTTGCCAATAGTTGTAGGCAAGGCTACAAGAGTTTCAGATTATATGATGACCAAGGATAAAGTTTACGAAACTGACCTTATCCTAGGGGCAAAAACCACTACTCTAGATGCGGCAGGAGAAATCACTCAAAAATCTTGTAAAGTTATTGGAAAAGATGAATTTTTGGAAGTGATAAATACCTTTATTGGTGAGATAGAGCAAATCCCTCCCATGTATTCTGCTCTTAAAGTAAATGGTAAGAAACTCTACGACCTAGCTCGTGAAGGTATCGAAATTGAAAGAAAAAGACGAAGGGTTAATATCTATGATATTGACCTTTTAGATTTTGATTTTCCAAGGGCAAAAATTAGAGTTACTTGTTCCAAGGGAACTTATATAAGAACCCTAGTTGACGATATAGGAGAAAAGCTGGGTACTTTTGCCTATGTCGATAACTTGGTAAGGGCAAGGGTTGGAGAGTTTAATATCAAAGATGCCATAAAAAGCGAAGATATTTTAGAAATCTCAAGAGAAGATTTGCTAAAAAAACTTTATCCAATAGATACTGCCCTTAAAAATTTTGAAAAGATTGTCCTTGATAAAAGTTATCTAGAAAAACTTATTAATGGTCAAGTTGTAGAAGTAGGAAAAAATTATGGTAAAATTATAAGGGTTTATTGTGAAGATGAATTCCTTGGTCTAGGAAATAGTTATAGGGAAAATAATAAAAATTTCTTAAAAATGGAGAAAGTGTTTTATGAAAGAGAAGATAAGAATATATGATTTAAATAGCGACCTACCAGATTTGGAAAAAAAGGTGGTATCTTTGGGATATTTTGACGGAGTCCACCTAGGTCACCAAAAATTAATGAAAAGAAATGTAGACTTATCTAAAAAATACGGTCTAACTCCATCAATTCTCCTATTTAAGGAAAATACATCTACAACTGTAAAAGATGAGAAAAGATACCTCTCTAGCTTAGAAGACAAGGTAGAAATCCTATCTCAACTAGGTATTAAGACCTTTTGCCTAGTTGATTTTGATGAAAACTTTATGAAACTTACTCCAAAAGATTTTATAAAGACAATTATAGCAGAGAAATTAAATGCTAGAATAATTATAGTTGGGGATGACTACCGCTTTGGTTACAAGGCTAGCGGGACTGTTGATACACTAAAAGAGTATGAGGATATCTTTGCCTATAAAACTGACGTGGTTGGTTTTGAGATGGAAGATGATAATGATAAGATTTCTTCCGGTCACATAAGAGAGCTTATAAGAGATGGAGAGATTTCCAAGGCTAATAAGTATCTCGGCAGGTATTATAAGCTTCGTGGCAAGGTTGTTCACGGCAGACAAAGAGGAAGACTACTTAATTTCCCAACAGCCAACCTTGAAGCAAACTTTGCCTATGTTATGCCGAAAGATGGTGTCTACCTTACAAGGACAAATTTGAGGGGGAAAGTCTACTTTTCGCTTACAAATATTGGCTCAAACCCAACCTTTGAGGAAGGCGACGATAAAAAAATTGAGACCTATATTTATGATTTCAACCAATCTGTCTATGATGAAAATATTAGTGTAGAATTTATTGAATTTTTAAGACCGGATTATAAATTTAATTCAGCAGAAGATTTAATAGCACAGATGGAGGAAGATAAAAAAGAAGGTCTTCTTTATATAGAAAAACACTTTAAATAACTTGGCAAAAGCTTATTTGAGGTGTATAATGTACGAGGTAGCCTTGCTAGGTATATGAGACCTCGACTAATACATGGCAAAGGCTGAATAAAAAAACGGAGGAAACTATGAACGTAGTAGAAAAACAAGAAATAATCAAAGAATACCAATTAGACGAGAAAGACACAGGTTCACCAGAAGTACAAATCGCTATCTTATCAAAAAGAATAGCTGACTTAACTGAACACTTAAAATCAAATACAAAAGACCACTCTTCAAGACGTGGATTATACAAAATGATCAGACGTAGAAGAGGTATGCTTAATTATCTAAGAGATAATGATATTGATAGATATAGATCAATTATCGAAAGAATTGGACTAAGAGGTTAATTATTTTGGCGGGGATTTTACCCGCCTTATTTTATATATAGGAGAGATAATGATCAAAAATTACAAATACACTTCAAAAAACGGATATGACTTTGAGGTAACTATCGGCAAGTATGCAGAGCAAGCTAACGGTGCCTGCCTTATTCAAAGTGGAGATACTACACTTTTAGTAACTGCAGTTGCAAGTGAAAAGCCAAGAGAAGGAATAGATTTCTTCCCATTAATTTGCGACTTCCAAGAGAAACTTTATGCAGTTGGTAAAATACCAGGAGGTTTCCTAAGAAGAGAAGGCAAGGCAAGTGATGAGGCAACTCTAATTGCCAGACAAATGGATAGACCTCTTAGACCACTTTTCCCAGAAAATTACTACAATGATGTACAAATCATTGCCACAGTCCTATCAATGGACCACGACCACCTTCCAGACCCACTCACAACTATAGGAGCATCTATTGCCCTAGGAATTTCTGACATACCATTTGATGGACCTGTTGGAGCTTGTATGGTAGGAAAGGTTGACGGCAAACTAGTTGTAAATCCAAATGAAGAAGATAGAAAGAAATCTCAACTTGACCTTACTGTAGCTGGTAAAAAGGGTGCTATAAACATGGTAGAAGCTGGAGCAAATGAGCTTGATGAAAGCGAAATGCTTGAAGCAATGTTACTTGCCCTTGATGAAATAGGTGATATTTCTGATTTTATCCAAACAATTATAGATGATATCGGTCTTCCTAAAAAAGAAGTAGAAGAATACCAAGAAACAGAACTTGATAGACTTATTTCAGAAAATTTTGAAGAAGATATAAAATCATCAATCAGAACAACAGATAAGACTGAAAGAGAAGATAATATTTTTAGAATTGAAGAAGAAGCTAAAGAGAAATTCTTAGAGGACTTCCCAGAAACAGAAGACGAAATCCACAGAAGAATTGATGATATTATGAAAAAAGAAGTCAGAAGAATGATTTCTATTGATAAAATCAGACCAGACGGCAGAGAAATGAAAGAAATCAGACCACTTTCTGCTGAAGCTGGCCTTCTTCCAAGAGTACACGGTTCAGGATTATTTAAGAGAGGACAAACTCAAGTATTATCAATAGTAACCCTAGGTTCTCCAGCAGATAGCCAGTTAATTGATGGATTAAATGTTGAAGATATAGAAAAAAGATATATGCACCAATACAACTTCCCACCATTCTGCGTAGGAGATGTTAGACCACTTAGAGGACCAGGTAGACGTGAAATAGGACACGGCCACTTAGCTGAAAGAGCTCTTGTACCAGTACTTCCAGATGAAAAAGACTTCCCTTACACAATAAGAGTTGTATCAGAAGTCCTATCATCAAATGGATCAAGTTCCCAAGCATCAATATGCGGTTCAACCTTATCCCTAATGGATGCTGGTGTTCCTATTAAAAAGCCAGTTGCAGGTATCGCTATGGGTCTTATTAAGGAAGACGAATCTGTTTCAATACTTACAGATATCCAAGGTCTTGAAGACCACCTAGGAGATATGGACTTTAAGGTAGCAGGAACACGTGATGGTATAACAGCTTTACAAATGGATATGAAAATATCTGGAATCACAGAAGAAATACTAACCCAAGCCCTAGCAGATGCTAAGGATGCTAGATTTAGAATACTAGATGTAATTGAATCTGCTATAGAAAAACCAAGAGAAGATTTATCAGACTATGCGCCAAGACTATACACAATCGACATTGACCCAGAAAAGGTGAGAGATGTAATAGGATCTGGTGGAAAAAACATAAACAAGATTATAGATGCCACTGGAGTTAAAATCGAGACAGAAGATGACGGACACATCACTGTAGCAAGTAACGACGGCACAAGCGGCAAAAAAGCTATAGAAATGATCAAGGCTATAGTAACCGATCCAAAACCAGGTGATATTTTTGAGGGAACTGTTGTAAGAATTATGAACTTTGGTGCCTTTGTAGAAATAGCAATAGGCAAGGAAGGCCTTCTTCATATAAGCCAAATCGCTCACCACAGAGTAGGCAAGGTTGAAGATGAACTAAAGGTTGGAGACACTGTTAGAGTAAAGGTTACTGAAATAGATAGACAAGGTAGAATTAATCTTTCTAGAAAAGCCCTTCTTGGAAAACCAGAAAGAGAACAAAGAGGAGAAAAAGCTGAAGCTTGGCCAGTAGATGAATCTCCATACAGAAAAGATAAATAAAAAGATAAAAACTGTTGCAGTTAGCTGTAGCAGTTTTTATTTTTAGGAAAATATAGATTAAAAGAGAAATAACATAACACCTTCTAATAAATATTGTTGCAGATTTATCAAAGATATGATAACATAAATTATATAAGAAATCGTTATTTTAATTGCGAAATATTTAAAAGGAGGAAAAAATAACCGTCTTCTTTGGCATAGGGGAAGATTGGGAAAAGGAATTTAGGAAAATTAGTGAGATTATTTATATTTTCGCTATTTTTATCTTTTATACTTTGCCTAAGTCTTTATTTTTTAAACCTAACAAAGAACTATTTCTTTATAATATGTATTAATAAAACAAGTAATAGGTGAATGATAGAGACAATTTTGTTAGACAATTGCTTGTAGAAATAAAGCTTTTACATAATTTTGCTTTATTCTCAAATTAATTCAGAGGTAAAAAATGACAGTAAAAAAAGAAAAATTATCAGCTGCTAGGATAATGAAATTCATAATCCCATCAGTTATTGGCGTACTACTTCTTATGACACCATTTAAGACAGCTGACGGTGGATCAACCGTGGCGGTATCAGTTATTTCGAAATTTTTAAACACAGCTATAAATTCAATCGTTCCAATCCACGTTGTAGCCCTCACTTGTATTACAATTTCAACCTTGCTTGCGCTTGTATATACAATTTCAAAACCAGATTTTATAGAAAAATCACCTATCTTAAAGGAAGTATCAGATATTACACCATTTTGGCTTTTTGCAAGAATTGCTGGTACTATAATAGGCTACATGACAGCCTTTAAAATTGGTCCAGAGATGATTTGGTCTGAAAATACAGGTGGATTAATCCTATACGACCTTATAGGTGGACTTCTTACAATTTTCCTTGTAGCAGGTTTTATTTTGCCATTTTTAACAGAATTTGGTATTCTTGAATTTGTAGGAATATTTTTATCAAAGGTAATGAGACCAGTATTTAAACTTCCTGGACGTTCTGCAGTAGACTGCGTTGCTTCATGGATAGGAGATGGAACTATTGGTGTTGCCCTTACAGCAAAACAATACGAAGAAGGAAACTACACAGAAAAAGAAGCATCAATTATATCTACAACTTTCTCAGCAGTATCAATAACTTTCTGTATGGTTGTATTATCAAATATAAACATGGTTGATAGATTTGGTTTATTTTACCTAATCGTTGGTATTTCTGGTATAGTTGCAGCGCTAATCGTACCACGTATACCTCCTTTATCTCATAAAAGAGATGTAAGGTTAAAAGAACCTGACAATCCAAATGAGGAAGCAGTTCCAGAAAACTTTACAAGACTTGAATGGGCTACTCAACTAGCGGTTTTAAAGGCAGAAAAGAACCTAAATCTTAAAGAATTTTTAAAAAATGGTCGTGACACAGTCCTAAGCCTATGGCTTGGTGTAACACCGGTAATCATGGCTGCAGGTACACTTGCCCTAGTATTATCAGAAGCTACCCCAATATTTACCTGGCTTGGTATGCCTTTCCTACCAATTCTAAAACTACTACAAGTGCCAGAAGCTGCTGAAGCTAGCCAAACAATGGTAGTAGGTTTTGCAGACATGGTAGTACCATCAATTATAGCAAGTGAAAAAATTACATCAGAATTTACTCAATTTGTTGTTGCAGCAGTATCTGTAACTCAACTTATCTATATGTCTGAAACAGGAGCAGTTATCTTGGGTTCTACTATTCCAGTTGACCTAAAAGATATCTTTATTCTTTTCTTAGAAAGAACTCTAATTACTCTTCCAGTAGTAGTAATTTTAGCTCACTTATTGTTTTAAAAGTTATGCGCCAGCTAGTCTGGCGTATTTTTATGGAAATATTAGCCTTGTATCTAATAAGTTTAAGTGGTTTATTTTTATATAATTTATCATATAATATAGGTGTGAGGTGTATATGACTAACAAGAATTCTGGGAGGGTTAGGAAGAAAACTAATACTAAGACTCCCAACAAAACTAAACAGAAAAAATTAAGGGAGAGATCTTTTGACCTCAAAACCTTTTCTATGGTTGTTATGGTTCTATCTGTCCTAATATTTATTTTTATATTATCTTCAAGCACAGGGTTTATAGGAGATGCTCTGGCAAGTTTTTTTGAAAGCTTATTCGGAAAACTTAACCTAGTTTTTCCCGTTTTATTATTCGCAAGTTTTTATTTAGTATATAGGGAAAAATACAGAGAAAATATAAGTCGTATGCTTTTAATTTATGGAATTTATCTATTAACCCTTGCTATCTTATCCAAGGACTACATAAGAAATGAGCTTTCTTGGTCTGTAGAATATTCTGCCTTTAAGGGAAGTCTTGGAGGAGGATGGTTTGGAGGACTTGTAGGATTTTATATTTTAAACTTCATAGGTCATGTTGGTCTATATATCTTGTATATAACTTTGATTGGCTCTTTGATAATAAATGTCAGTCCTTATTCCTATAGGGAATTTTTCCTGAAAGTAAGAGATTTATTGATTCTAGCAGGTCTTGGGATCAAGCATTTTAGTCAAAAAGCCTATGGGAATATAAAAGAGAATATAGAAGAGAAAAAAGCAAAAAAACTTGAGGAAGAAAAGCCTGAGGAAAATACGCCAAGACTTAAAATAAATAATCCTAGCCCTAAAAAACCTCAAAGAAAGGCTATCAAGAAAAGGCCTATAAAAAAAGATGAAATCGATAAAATAAGCGAAGAAAATTATGAAGAAGAAAAACTAATTAAAGACTATAAATCAAAACAAGTTGAGTTTGGGGATTTGAATGAGGACTTGAAAAGAGAATTCGCAAATTATTCATATCCGCCAGTTAATCTCCTAAAAGATATAAATGCAGATGGAGGAATAGACAATGATGAGATAAGGCAAAAAGCAGACGTTATCGAGGAAACTCTGGAGTCTTTTGGTATAGAAGGCAAAATCGTTCAAATTGATGTTGGACCAACAGTAACCTGCTATGAACTAAAACCAGCTCGAGGAGTCAAGGTATCAAAGATTGTAAATCTAGCTGATGATTTATCCTTAAGCCTTGCTACATCTGGTATAAGGATAGAAGCACCAATTCCAGGTAAATCTCATGTTGGAATTGAAGTTGCAAACGACAAAAAAGAAATTGTTGGCTTCAAAGAAATAATCTCATCAAGTAAATTTATCAAGTCAAAACACGAGATTCCCTTCGCTATGGGAAAATCAATTTCTGGTGAAGTAATTATTTCAGCAATCGAAAAAATGCCTCACCTTTTGGTATCAGGTGCTACAGGTTCTGGTAAGTCTGTTTGTATCAATACCATAATTATGTCGATTTTATACAAACACAGCCCAGACGAAGTAAAACTTCTTTTGATAGATCCAAAAGTCGTAGAGCTTTCAATTTATAATGGGATACCGCATTTAATTATGCCAGTTATAACAGATCCTAAAAAAGCATCGTCTTCTCTATATTGGGCGATTTCTGAGATGGAAAAAAGGTATAAACTTTTTGAAGAAAATCATGTAAGAGATATAAAAGGTTATAAAAAAGCAGCTGAGACAGATGATTCTATGGAAAACCTACCATATATTGTGGTAATTGTTGATGAGTTGTCAGACTTAATGATGACTGCAGCAAGCGAAGTTGAAGACTATATAACAAGGCTTGCCCAAAAATCTAGAGCTTGTGGAATTCATTTGATAATAGCTACTCAAAGACCAACAGTTGATGTAATTACAGGTACTATTAAGGCAAATATCCCATCAAGGATTTCCTTTGCTGTTACAAGCCAAATTGATTCAAGGACCATCCTTGATATGCAAGGAGCAGAAAAACTTCTAGGCAAGGGAGATATGCTTTATGCTTCCTCAGATTCTATGAAGCCAGTAAGGATTCAAGGAGCCTTTGTATCTGACGAAGAAGTCCTAAGTGTAGTAGAATATATAAAAGATAGTAGTGATACAAATTATAATGAAGAAGCAATCGAAAAGGTCGAAGAAAATATAACAACAGATCTTGAGGATGAGGATGAGCTTTTAGATGAGGCGATAAAGGTTATAATAACAGATCAAACCGCATCTGTATCTATGCTTCAAAGAAAGCTAAAAATTGGCTATGCAAGAGCTGGTAGAATAATAGACCAGCTAGAACAAAAGGGCATAGTCGGAGGCTATGAGGGCAGCAAACCACGTAAAGTCCTGGTTGATAGGACATATTTGGAAAATTTATAGGAGAGAAATATGAATATAGCAAATAAAGTTACAATGGTAAGATTAATTTTGATCCCAATTTTTGTAGTGGCTTTTTATACTTACGGGACAAGCAATAACTTAGCAGCAATCTTGTTTATGGTGGCATCTCTTACAGATGCGGTAGATGGTCACCTTGCCAGAAGTAGAAATTTGATTACAAATTTTGGTAAATTTGTTGATCCTTTAGTAGATAAAGTCCTAACAATGGCAGCTTTTATAGTTCTAGTAGAGGGACAGATTATACCTGCTTGGGCTGTAATAATAATCATAGCAAGAGAACTTATTATCACAGGCTTTAGGACTCTTGCGGCAGATATGGGTATTACTATAGCAGCAAGCATGTGGGGAAAGGCAAAGACAACTAGTCAGATGATTAGTCTAGTGTTACTCCTCCTTCACAATGAGACCTTAAACAAGTTTGGAATCTATGTTTTCTACTTGGCAGTTATTTTGACAATCATTTCAGGACTTGATTATTTAATTAAAAATAAAAAAGTATTAGACTTAGAAAACATATAAGTTTGTAATTTAGGAGACTATATGGAAAATGAAAAAGGTAAGAAATTTATAATAATAGAGTTAATTCTCTTAGTATTTCAAGCCCTGGCCGCCTCCTTTGGCAACTTTATCCATCAGAGATTCATGACTGATGGAGCTAATATTACAATAAAACAATTTAATTTTGTTTCATCAATGACTTGGGGCTATGGGAATTTTTTCCCGGTTTTGTTTTTGGTATCCTTATTTGTCGCAGGTTTGATTATTATAAATGCTATGCGAAAAAACTCTTATATTGAGGATAGACTTAGCTCTAATATTGTCGTTTTTGGAGGTCTATTGTTTTTGATGGTGCCATTAATAATTGGTGTTCAACAAATTAATCTCGGACTTATCGGAATGGTTGTTGTTCAATTTATAATTTTTGCTTTAAATATGATTAGAACTAGAAATTAGACTTTGACTGAAAAAGGTATATAATATAAGAAGACATTAAGTGTATAAGGAGTGTATATGGACGCAGATAAAAAAAAGGCCCTTGACCAGGCTTTTAAACAGATAGAAAAGAAATACGGTAAAGGATCTATTATGAAAATGGGCGAAGCACCAAGAGTTTCAATAGAAGCTATCCCTACAGGTGCAGTAAACTTAGATATTGCCCTAGGTATTGGTGGACTACCAAGAGGTAGAGTAATCGAAATCTACGGCCCAGAATCTTCTGGTAAGACAACTCTTGCCCTTCACGTTATAGCTGAGGCTCAAAAACTTGGCGATACCTGTGCTTTTGTGGATGCTGAGCACGCTTTAGATGCTGAATATGCAGGAAATCTAGGAGTAAATATCGACGATTTAATCCTTTCTCAACCAGATACCGGTGAGGCAGGACTTGATATAGCAGAGAGTTTGGTTAGAAGTGGAGCGGTTGGACTTATTGTTATAGACTCCGTTGCAGCTCTTGTTCCAAAGGCTGAGATTGAGGGAGAAATGGGAGATAGCCATATGGGTCTTCAGGCAAGATTAATGAGTCAAGCTCTAAGGAGACTTACAGGTATCATTTCTAAATCAAACACAACTGTGATTTTTATCAACCAATTAAGGGAAAAAATCGGGGTTATGTTTGGAAATCCAGAGACAACTACAGGTGGACGTGCCCTTAAGTTTTACTCTTCTGTAAGACTTGATATTAGGAGGATCAAAACTATTACCGAAGGAGATAATTCAATAGGCTCTAGAACTAGGGTTAAGATTGTTAAAAACAAGGTAGCGCCACCATTTAAGATAGTAGAATTTGATATAATGTACGGCAAGGGTATATCGCAGGCTGGGGTACTTCTAGATACTGCAGTTGACCTTGAGATTATTGATAAGGCTGGCTCTTGGTATTCTTATGGAGATGAAAAACTTGGACAAGGTAGGGAAAATGTCAAGGCTATGCTTGAGGAAAATGCCGAACTTGCCAAAGATATTGACGAGAAAGTGAGAGCTGCTTTTAGAAATGAAGTAGGGGTTTCAGGGGAAGAAGAAACTGAAGAAGCCAAACAAGAATCAATTTTAGAAGATAAATAAGAAGAACCCGTGAGCATTTTGCTTGCGGGTATTTTTTATAGAAAACTAAGTTGGTTCATATTTTTATCTGAAAGGTTTGATAGAGAAATGCCGATTAATCTGATGTATTCGCCTTTAAAGGCTTCATCTAGTAGGTTTGTTGCTTCGATATATATGTCATCTGCCAGGAAAATTGGTTCTTGGAGAGTAATTGACTTAGTCTGATTTTTGAAGTTTTCATCCTTTAATTTTATTGAAACTGTTTTTGCTTGAATGTCTTTTTTTATCATTTCTATCTCAATAAGGTCAGAAATTTTTCTTAGGTAGTCTTTTAATAGTTCTTTATCGTTGGTATTTTTGCTAAAAGTTCTTTCTTTTCCTATAGATTTTCTATCTCTAGTTGGATTTACTGGTCTATCATCAATTCCTCTTATGACTTCATAGATATAATCCCCACCCTTGCCAAAAAGTTCTTCTAGAAATATTTTATCGAGTTTTAGAAGGTCAGAAACCTTATAAATACCAATCCTATTAAGTTTTTCGGTGGCACGTCTACCTATGCCATGAACCTTGCCAACAGGAAGGTCTGGAAGGATTTTACCTACGTCATCTTTTCCTATGTATTTTATGCCAAATGGTTTATTCCGGTCGCTTGCAAGTTTTGCTAGAAATTTATTATAGGAAATACCGATTGAGATAGGTATTTCAGTTTTATCTAGAACTTCTTTTTGGAGATTTTTTGCAAAAAAGAGTGGGTTAACAAGGTCTATTTCTATGTAGGCCTCATCTATAGAAACCTGTTCGAATAACCTTGCCTGGTCTTTCACTAGGTTAAAAACTTGGGAAGATTTCTCCCTATAATATGGATGGTCAACTTTAACAAGGATAAGATTTGGACAAAGTTCTTTTGCCATAAAAACTGGCATGGCGGAATGAATCCCAAATTTTCTAGCCTCGTAATTTGCTGTTGTTATTATTGATTTGTTGCTAAGTCCGCCTACAGCCATAGGTCTTTTCTTTAATTTTGGATTTCTGATTTCTTCGCAGGATGCGTAAAAGGCATCACAGTCTATGTGGAGGATATATTTCATATGATTACTATACTAATTATAATAAATTTGGCTAAATTGCATATTTAAGACCATAAAAGTAAAGTTATGATATGAGAGTAGATAAATTTTTAAAAAATTCAAGAATAATAAAGAGAAGGCAGGTTGCTAAAGAAGCCTGCGAAAATGACCGTGTAAAAATTAATGATAAGATAGCCAAGGCAGGCAGTGAGGTTGAAAAGGGTGATATTATAGAGATTACCTTTGGAAAATCAATCCTAAAAGTGAAGGTTCTAGACCTTATAGAAGGTGCAAAGAAAAACACAGCAGATAGTATGTATGAGGTAATAGATGGCTAACAATAAGAGGAGGGCGAGGAAAGATTCCTACCTTTCTAAAAGAAAAGTAAAAAATAAAAGATTTCTGAAGATGATTACTGGGGTACTTGTTTTATCAAGTGTTGGCTTTTTGTATCTAAATTCTTCTATGAATGCAGAAAATGAAAAGATGAGCAAGGATATAATTTCTAGCCAGAAAAAATTAGAAGACGTAAAGACTGAAATAGATGGACTTAAAGAAGATTATGAAATGAGAAATACTGATCAATTTAAGGAAAAGGTCGCCAAAGAAAAACTCGGCATGGTCAAAAAAGACGAAGTTTCAGAAAAACCAGAGGAAGAAAACTCCGTAATTAAACAAGTAGATAATACAGCAAGTGAAAATCAAGATACTACAAACCAGGGCAGTCCAGAAAACCAAGCTGATTCTCCAGCTAATACAAGTAATAATATAAATCAAAACGAAAATCAAAATTCAAATCCTGAGGCAGATGCAAGTACAAATGCTAATGGAAGATAGAGTTTTACAAACAATTACCGATAACAAGCTCATAAATGAGGGAGATACTCTCATTGTCGGTGCAAGTGGTGGACCAGATAGCCAATTTTTAATTCATATCTTAAATAATTTGCGAAGTGAACTTGGTTTTGATATGGTTCTTGCGCACTTAAATCATCTGCACAGGAAAGAAGCTATAGAGGATGAAAAGTTAGTAAAAAAAACAGCGGAAAAGTTAGGTCTTAAATTTTACTCTAGATCAAGGTCGATGGATGATTTAGCAAAAAAATTAAAAATATCATCAGAAGATGCGGGTAGACGTCTGCGTTATGAGTTTTTTGATGATTTGGCAAGTAATTTTACTGATTCAAAAATAGCTGTAGCCCACAACAAGGATGACCAAGCTGAAACGGTTTTGATGAGAATTATTAGGGGAACTGGTCTAGATGGGCTAAGGGCAATGGATTATAAAAGTGGAAATATTATTAGACCTATTTTAAATATCAAGAAGAGTGAGATTTTATCTTATCTTGATATGAATAATATTTCCTATGCCATAGATCTTACAAACTTTGAAAACGACTATACTAGAAATAAGGTCAGACTTGATATAATACCAGCACTTTCAGAGATAAATCCAAATGTAATAGAATCCTTGTTCAAATTATCAATGATTGCTAGGGATGATCTTAGTATTCTAGATAAAGTTGTCGATGAAAAATTTAATGAAATTGCTAGACTAAACAAGAAAAAAATTATATTTGATAAGAAAAAATTTGAAGAGGCTAATCCTTTTATCCTTAGAAGGATTTTGAGGAAGTCAGTTGAAATATTAAAGGGTGATATAAAAAATTTCTCCAAAGAAAATTTGGACGATTTTTTAAATATAATAAGTCTTGATAATGGCAAGGTTTTAATTAAAGATGACCTATCTTTGAGAAAGTCCTATAAATACTATGTCTTAGAAGAAAATAAAAAGAAAGATAAGGCTAGTAAAGAGATTTTTTTAGAAGCAGAAGACCAGGTTAAATTTGATGGATTTTATCTAAAATCAAGTATAATTAATAATGGTAAATACAAAAAAGATAGAAATATAGGTTATTTCGACTTTGATAAGCTAGATTTTCCTCTTAAGATAAGGACTAGACTTCCTGGAGATAGGTTTGTACCATTGGGTCACAAAAGCGAGAAGAAGCTTAAGGATTTCTTTATAGATCAAAAAATTGATAAAAATAAAAGGGATGAGCTTCCCCTGGTATTATCTGATGATAAAATAATCTGGATACCATCACTTAGGATAAGTGATCGTTATAAGGTCACTTCTAGCACAAAAAAAATACTAAAAATCGAGGTTTATGATGAAAATTGACAAAGATAATTTGATTGAAAAAGTCTTAATTGACGAAGAAAGTCTAAATCTAAAAATCAAACAATTGGCTAAGACTCTTAATGAACATTATGCCGACAAGGATGAATTGATATTGATTTGTATCCTTAAAGGTTCAGTGATGTTTATGGCAGAGCTTGCTAAATATTTAAATATCGAAACAAAGATGGAGTTTATGTCAGTATCCTCCTATGAAGATAATACTTATTCATCAGGAAATGTAAAAATTTTAATGGACCTTGATATAGATATCAAAGATAAGGAAGTTTTGATTGTTGAAGATATAATTGATACAGGATATACTTTAAAGAAAATAAAGGAAACTTTACTAAAGAGAGAGCCAAAAGACCTAAAGATTATAACTCTACTTGATAAACCAGAAAGACGTAAAGTTGATATCAAGCCTGACTACACTGGTTTTAAAATTCCTAATGAATTTGTAGTAGGATTTGGGCTTGATTACAATCAATTATATAGAAACCTAAACTATATAGGAATAGTTAAAAGATCAGTTTATGAAGATATAGAAGAGATAAAGTAGGTCTTAAGGCCTATTTTATTTTTGGAAATAAAAAGAAAAGGAGTGAGAAAATGCAAGGATTTGATAGAATTATTTTAGTCTTATATGGAGCTATAACAATATTTTTCATTTATAGGTTGTTTAAGCAAACAAAGGATAGAAAACTTCTTGGTGAAAACGCTAAAGCTTTCAAAAAACCAATCTCATCTATGGAAATGATTTTATTTTCAATTTTGCTTGTAGTAGGTGGGGTGAATTTCATAAACGGCTATAGGGTTGAAGATAAATATTCTATGATAACCGCAGTTGTAATGATTATCTTAGCGATAGTATTTATGATTTTTACTTTAAGTAAATTATATGTAGCTGAAAATGGAATGTTAATAGCGTCTGGATTTGTTAGCTTTAAAGAGCTTAAGAAATGGGGCTTTGATACGAATAGAGGCGAGCTTGTTATGGCTGTCAAAAAAGACGGAAATAACACCCGTGAAAGTGTCAAGGTTAGAAAAGAAGACATAGAAGAGATAAACGAACTAATAAGAAAGTATAAACTAGGCAAATAAGCTTGAAAAAGAGCCTCTTTAACCGTATCATATAAGAGTTAAATTAAACAAAGGATGAATATATGTTACTGGTTATAGATATTGGAAATACAAATACCGTTATAGGTATTTATGATAAGGAAAATTTAAAGGCTAGATTTAGAGTGGCAACTGACTTGAAAAGCACCAGCGATCAATTAGTTGCTACTTTATTTAATATGTTTATGATTCACGATATTAAAGTGACAGATATAAACGATACTATCATTTCTTGCGTAGTACCAGATGTCTTATACAACTGGGAATCGGCAAATAGAAAGCTCCTTAATAAGGAAGCAAAGATTGTAGAATACGATACTTATACGGGTATTACCATTGATTATGAAAATCCAAGCGAGGTCGGTGCAGACAGAATTGTAGATGCGGTTGCTGCTCATTCAAAATACGGCGGACCATGTGTAGTTGTTGATATGGGGACTGCTATAACCGTTGATGTAGTTACATCTGACGCTAGGTATCTTGGAGGGGTAATAGCACCAGGCATCAAGATTGCCCAAGATGGTCTTTTTGGCAAAACTGCCAAGCTTCCAAAAATTGAACTCAAGCAACCAACTACAGCTATCACGGAATCGACTACAGATGCGATAAACGCTGGTATTGTAATAGGCTATATTGGAATGATAGATAAACTTATAGAAACTGTTGAAGATGAGATAGTCGATAGGCTTGGTATTTCTAAAAGCGAAATAAATGTCATAGCAACTGGTGGTTTTTCCGAGTTAATTTCCCAATCAAGTAAGTATATAAATACCATAGAGCCAGATTTAATGCTTGAAGGCTTAAGGATAATTTATGAGAGAAATCTTGCTAGATAAAGAAATAATGCTTGCCCCCCTTGCAGGGGTTACAGATACCGCCTTTAGGCTAGTTTGTGAGAAAAATGGCTGTGATAAGACCTTTACAGAAATGATATCAGTAAATGCCCTAGCCTTTGATAATAGAGCCACTGAAGATATAATGTTTATTTCAGATATGGAAAAAAACGCCAATATCCAAATCTTTGGTTCTGATATAGAAAAGATAAAAAAAGTAGTGGAAGAAAAAATAAATCCACTAACAAACATCAAAGAAATATCTTTTAATATGGGTTGTCCTGCACCAAAAATTTTCAATAATGGTGAAGGATCAGCACTTTTAAAAAATCCTCACAAGGTTTATAAAATAACCAAGGCATTAAGAGAATCAACAGATAAAACAATTAATATCAAATACCGCCTAGGTGTGGATGAGACTAACATAAATTATATTGAAAATGGCAAGGCCATGGAAGATGCTGGTGCAGATTATATAATTCTTCACGCAAGGACTAGAAAAGCTATGTATAGTGGCTCGGCTAATTGGCAGGCTATTAAAAATTTAAAAGAGAATGTTTCTATACCAGTAATAGCAAATGGTGATATATTCACTCCGGAAGATTATGTTAAGGTAATGGCTTTAACTGGAGCTGATGGCGCAATGATTGCCAGAGGAGCTATGGGAAATCCATTCATCTTTCGCTATATTAAGGAATATCTAAAAACTGGTTCTTATGAAAAAGTCTCATTTGATGAAATAATAAATCAAATAAAAGAGCATTATGAACTTGCCCTTAAGTTTAAAGATGAAAGGCAAGTTATTAATCAAATGCGTAAACACGTTGGCTGGTATATCAAAGGTCTTTATATGTCAAGCGAATATAGGGACAGGATAAATAAGATACATACTAGCGAGGAAATTTTTGCCTTGCTAGATGAATATAAAAAAATTTTAGGTGATTATAATGACAGAGAATAAAGAAGTAATATTAACTAAAGAAAAACTAGAAAAACTAGAAGATGAACTTGAATATTTAAAAACTAAAAAACGTCCAGAAATGGCTGAAAAAATCAAAATCGCAAGAAGCTTCGGAGACCTTTCTGAAAATGCTGATTATGATGAAGCCAAAAATGAACAAGGTGAAGTAGAATCAAGAATCATGAAGATAGAAGACATGATTAGAAATGCCAAGACAATAGAAGTCGTAGAAAATTCTGATACTGTTGGCGTTGGAAATACTGTCACACTTTTTGATGAAGAATTTGATGAAGATGTGGAATACCAAATCGTAGGAACAGCAGAATCAAATCCGCTTGAAGGTTTGATATCAAACGAATCACCAGTTGGCGCAGCAATAATCGGTCACAAGGTAAATGATAGAGTAGAAGTTGAAACACCAAACGGTAAGATGTATTTTGTAATAAAGAAGATTAAATAAGGAGAGAAAATGGCTGATAACACACAAGATTTAAATGAAATGCTTAAGATCAGAAGAGAAAAACTTCATGAACTTAAGGAAGAAGGAAGAGACCCTCATCATATAGTAAATTTTAAAAATAGGATTAATTCAAAAGAAATCAAAGATAACTTTGATAACTATGAAGATAAAACTGTAAGAGTTGCCGGAAGAATCCTTGCCAAGAGAGGTCATGGAAACATGAGCTTTATGGATGTACAAGACGAATCTGGTCAAATTCAGGTTGTAAACCGTAAAAATGTTATCGGCGATGATTTTAAATATATAAAAAAATATGACATCGGAGATATAATCGGTGTTGAAGGAAGAGTTTTTAAAACAAACCAAGGTGAAATCTCAATCGAGGTAACAGAGTCAAATCTTTTAACAAAAGCTCTACAAATGCTTCCAGAAAAATGGCACGGACTTAAAGACCCAGACCTTCGATATAGACAAAGATATATAGATTTAATTGTAAATCCTGAAGTTAAAGACGTATTTGTTCAAAGATCAAAAATAATATCATCTATTAGAGAATTTTTAGATGGTAGAGGATTCTTAGAAGTAGAAACTCCAATCCTAAATACTATAGCAGGTGGAGCTACAGCTCGTCCATTCATAACCCACCACAACACTCTAGACATTGATATGTACTTAAGAATAGCCAACGAACTTTACCTAAAAAGATTAATCGTAGGTGGTTTTGATAGGGTATATGAAATCGGTAGAATGTTTAGAAACGAAGGAATGGATGCAACTCACAACCCAGAATACACCGCAATGGAATTATACCAAGCCTACGGCGACTATGAAGATATGATGGAAATTACTGAAAACATGGTAGAATTCGTAGCGAAAAAAGTAAAGGGAACAACTGTTGTAGAATTTGATGGTGAAGAAATAGAGCTTAAAGCTCCTTGGAAGAGAATTCCAATGATAGAAGCTGTTAAAGAATATTCTGGTGTAGACTTTAACGAAATCAAAACCGACGAAGAAGCAATAGCAATTGCCAAGGAAAAAGGTGTAGAAGTTAAGGAAACAAGAGGCGAAATCATAGCAGAATTCTTTGATGAATTTGTAGAAGATAAACTAATCCAACCAACCTTTATCACAGATTATCCAGTAGAAATCTCACCACTTGCCAAGAGAAAAAATGACGATAGATCTCTAACTTACAGGTTTGAAGCCTTTATCTCAGGAGCAGAAGTTGGAAATGCATTCTCAGAACTAAACGATGCAGAAGATCAAAAAGAAAGATTTTTAGACCAAGTTAGAAAAAGAGAAGCAGGCGATGACGAAGCTCAAATGATGGACTATGACTTTGTAAATGCCCTAGAAGTAGGTCTTCCTCCAACAGGCGGACTTGGAATTGGTATTGATAGACTTATTATGATCCTAACAGGCCAACACTCAATCAGAGACGTCCTACTATTCCCAACAATGAAGCCAATAGGCTTAGAAAAGGCAGAAAATAAGGATTTGTCAAAAGAAACTTACGAAACTTACGACAAACTTACGACAGAAGAAATTGACCTTTCAAAAGTAAAGGTTGAACCACTATTTGAAGATATGGTTGATTTTGATACATTCTCAAAATCTGATTTTAGAGTCGTAAAAGTTAAGAACTGCGAAGAAGTTCCTAAGTCAAAAAAATTATTGAAATTTACATTAGATGATGGTTCTGAAAAAGAAAGAGTTATTTTATCTGGTATTAAGGAATATTACAGCGCAGAGAGCTTAATAGGAAAGACACTGCTTGCGATTTGTAATCTTCCTCCACGTAAGATGATGGGAATCGACTCAGAAGGTATGATTATATCTGCAATTTGCGAGTACGACGGAGAAGAAAAACTTAACTTAATAATGTTGGATGATAATATTCCAGCAGGATCAAAATTATATTAAAAGAACACGCTAATTATGGAACTGGGGTTTGTAATGAATCCCAGTTTCATTTTATAATTGGATTAATAGAATTATTTAGCTATATAATAAAATCAATTTAAAGAAAAATAAATATTAGATAATCTCAGACGATAGAAATTAAAAACTCTATCGTCTTTTTTTACTCAAAACTTGGATGTTATTATGATAAGCATAAAAAGTCCATATTAGAGCAAATAAAAAGCTTTAAGACAGACGATAAAACTAAATCAAACAAGAAAGACCGTAGCAAAGGTGAAGAGAAATAAATATCGGCAGTCTTCGGCTTGCCTTTTATTTGAATGCTTAGTTTAACGCAGTAAATCATATAATTGAAAGGAATCTGTGTTATATGCTATAATTAGGTAGTAAATCTATACATTAGAAAAAAATGCTTATTCCCCAAAATTATAATATAAATTGTCTCTAGGCATTGGAGAATGGTAGATTATTCGAAAATCGATATTTAGAAAATACTTTTTCGGGATACATTGAAAATGATTTACTCAACACATGAAAATATAAAATAAGGAGAAAATATATTTGAATTTATTAAAGAATAAATCTTTTATGTCATTTTGGGGTTCAACTACCCTATTACGTTTAGCTTCAAATATTTTACAATTCGCATTAGCGATTTATGTATTAGACTTGACAGGATCTGCATTGGTTTTTTCAACTGTTCTTTCGGTAATTATTTTACCGAGATTGATTTTCACGCCAATTTCAGGGTATTTAGCAGATTGTAGAAATTGTATACATGTTCTACGCTGGTGTGCATTAAGTCTTGTAGTTTTGATGGCGAGTTTTTTTATAATACACACGGTTATTAAACCATTATCAATACCTCTGATATATATTTTGGTTATTTTTTTGGAAATTTGTGAAACGCTTATTTCTGCATCAGACGCTAAAGCAATTGTTCTAATAATTGAAAAAGATAAAATTGCTTCGGCAAGTAAATTGTCCTCTCTGGACGATGGAATTGTTGAGATAGCATCTCCTGTTATTGGCGGATTTGCTTACGGAGTATTTGGTTTAAGTACAGTTTTGTTTGTAGCTTTATTTATAGAGGCAGTTGCATTTTTACTAATGATGATTGTGCGTACTAATGGAGTTTCTCATTGTGATAAACTCATTGAAAAATCTAAAACTAACATTGTGAGAGACAGTATCACTTCTTATAAAAGTGCAGTTATTTCCATGAAAGAGTACCCTTTCGTAGTTGGGATAGTGTTGTTCGCTCCGCTTTTTAACTTCTTTATTGCACCATTATTTTCCATTGTTGTCCCACATTTTATTCGCATTACACTTAATTCTAATGTTGATGTTTACACAGCCTATAATTTAATTCTTGGTGTAGCGGGACTAATTGCTCCATTTATTGCGATGATGGTAATCAAAAACGATGATGAGAAAATAGCGAATATGAACGGGACATTGTTTTTGGCTGGGATGTTAATCTTTCTTTCGTTTGCATTAAATTATCTGTTTAATATTCAATCAGAAGCGTTACTATATATCGTTGTTGGAATTATGGCTATAGCCGTAATAATAATTACTGTAATGAATATTGCAACAACTATTACAATAAAAAGTAAAATTCCAGAAGATATTCTTGGAAGAATAGTATCTATAATTCAATTATGTGCTGTTGTTGCGATGCCATTGGGACAATTGCTATATGGATATTTTGCAGACAATTTTCCGGCAACTATTTCTTTTATATTCTCAGCTTTCGGACTTTGTATAACCTATTTAGTAATGCGAAAAACATATAAGCGTTTGGATGAGGATAAAAATGTTAGGGCTTAATTTATCTTATAAAATTTTCAGTGGTATTGATGTTGTACTTGAAGATATTGGTAGAGTTTTATCTGTAAGCAGAAACTCAATATTATTGGCAACTGCAAGTGGAGAATTAACGATAAGCAATTCTAAAAAAATGATAAATGGTATGCAAAGAATGTAACAGAAGAAAATCTTCAAAATAGAAAAAGGATGATTAGAAAAATAAAAATCTAGTCGTCTTTTTTGTTTTAAAGAAAGGAGTTATATATGAAAAAATTAGATCAAATAAGACAAGAGTCAAAAGAAATAAAAGACAAAATTGATGATACAGAAGAAAGATTAAGGCAACTAAAAAATCAAGAAAAGAAGATATTAAAACAAGACATAGTGAAAAGAAGAAAAGAAAGAACACATAGGCTCATAACAAGAGGAGCAATCTTAGAAAGCCTTATAGAAAATGCAGAAGAGCTAACAGATGAAGAAATAAAAATCCTACTAGAAGAAGCAACAAATACAAAAGAATTTAAAGAAACACTAAAAATAATGAGAGAAAATTAAGAAAAATAAAATATCAACCAATACGAAAGATGTTTCCTAATCACAGGAAATCTTTTTTGTGTAAGTCGAAAGGAGGACTAAATGGCAGAAAATGAAAAAGTACAGAGCAGTGAAACACAGACAGACAAACAAAGAACGAGCCACGCTACAAAAACCGAATGGCGTTATGATAAAAAAGATAAATGGAAAGACCTTTGTAACAGAGATATATTTTGATAAAAAGAGCAAGGATACATTTCAAGATAAGCTGTTAAAGGTAGTGCAATCGGAACGGAAAGAATGAAAAATAGATTGCTAAGTATTAACATTTTCAATTTTTTCAATATATAGTTCTATGCAACCCTTAATACGTTTGATGATATGTGTAAAACTATGAGTTGTAAAAGAAAAAATTACTTGAAAAACCATGTAAAATGTCGTAATATTAAGTAAAAACTTAAAAAAGATAGGAGATAATAAAATGGGCTTGTTTAATTTATTTGGTGGCAAAAAAACAGTTAACCTAGATAAAGTAAAAAGCGATGAAAACAAAAATCGCATGAGAGAAATCTTTGATAAGCAAGTAGATAATGGTTCGGAATATAAAATAGTTTATGCTTATTCAGAAGATATTGGTGGTGCGAATTTCGCATTGCTTCGCACGGTTTCCTATAAATACAGAAGTTTTATACTTGGATATAAGGAAGATGATCTAAGTTTAGTTTTTCTTGAAGTAAGCCCCGATTTAACTCAGGTTGGAGAAGCACTTTTGTATAAACCGCAAGATGTAAAGAAAACCAATTTTACAAAGATGGTAGGTGCATATTATCTACAGTATGGAAGTTCATTTAAGAAAGAATTTTTCAACTTTTTTGTTCCTGAGACTATTGATGATATAGTTAATCATGATTGGTATGATGAAGATACTTTTACCTACATTGATCAAAGAGAAGTATATGGCAGCTGGGTGGATTTTTGGAATAAATTTTGTAAATAAAAGGTAATTTATTGTGAATATGTTACCAAATTATATTTTGGCTTTTATTTTTACAGTATTCCTAATATATAGTTTTATAAATATTAAAGTAAAAAAAGCTAAGGTTAGCAACGGCTGCCTTTATGGAATTGGAGTTCTTATTGCAATATTATTACTTGGAATGTCTATTTATGGAATAATATTTAATATTCCATTAGGACAAGTGCAACTAATGATAGAAAATAGCTTCAAATAAGGAAATATAGATTTGAGAAACAGTAGATCGAAAGGTTTACTGTTTTTTTGTTGCTTAGAATTTGAAA
>URUJ01000009.1 GCA_900551095.1 uncultured Anaerococcus sp.
ACAAAATGTAGTGTTTATTACTACAACTATAATATACGAGGAGGATATTATGAAATTTTTACACACTATGATTAGAGTAAAGGACCTTGATAAGTCTTATAAATTTTATACAGAAAAATTAGGTTTTGTAGAATCAAGAAGAAAGGAATTTCCAGATAAAAAATTTGACTTAGTTTATCTAAAACTTCCTGATTCACCAGATTATGAATTAGAATTAACATATAACTATGACCAAGAAGAAGACTATGAGCTTGGTACAGGTTATGGTCACATTGCTATTTCTCACTCTGATATCAAGTCTTTAAGAGAAAAGTTTTTGGAAAAGGGTTTTGAAGTTACAGAGCTAAGAGGTTTAAGCGATAATTCTGACAAGTACTTTTTTGTTACTGACCCAGATGGTTATAAAATTGAAATCATCCAAAAGGAAGATTAATTTACAAATCTTAGCAAAAAAATCCGGATTTGGCTTATGTTGCCTTTTCCGGATTTTTCATTATAATTTATATTCTTCGCTTCTTTCCCAAACTGGATCTTCTATTCCTTCTCTTTTTTGTCTTTCATAATCGTTCATAACTTCCTTTACTTTTTTGAATAGTAAGAAAAGGCTTATCACATTGATAAATACGATTACCCCAACAAATACATCTATAATTCCCCACACTACATCTAATTCTAGTTGGGTTGAAATAATAAACATGGCAAATGCTGTTATCCTATAAATCCAAAGTGGAATTTTGTTTTTATCCTTAAAGATAAGAAAGATATTTGTTTCACCATAGAATAAATCGGCTATTAGGGTTGTAAAACCAAACATTAGCATGGCAAAGAAAATCATCCACCTACCAATATTTCCAAGTTGTGATTGGAAAGCATCTTGGACTAGGACTATGCCGTCGCTTCCATTGCCTAATACTCCTGTTAACATAATAGCAAAGGCTGTTAGGGTACAGATAATTATTGTTGTGACAAAGGTACCAAACATTCCCAAAAATCCTTGTTCGGCTGGGTGCTTAACATCTGCTGAAGCGTGCATGATACCTGCTATACCATTACCTGCGTCGTTTGAAAATAAGCCTCGAGCAACACCATACCTAAAAGCTTGCATAATTGTATAGCCACCAAGACCTGCGAAGGCTTGTTTTATACCAAAAGCTCCCTTAAATATATCTGCAAGCATAGCTGGTACTTTGGTAATATTGGTTATTAGTATAAATAATACTGCCAAAATATATAATCCAGCCATTAATGGAACTATTTTACTGGATATATCTGTAAGTCTTTTTACTCCTCCGATTGTAACTATAGCAGCAATTATTGTAATAACTATTCCTATGTATAATGGATTTATATTAGATACACCTGTTAGTGCCTGGGCAATTGAATTTGTCTGCATAAAGGCAATACAAAGGCCAACTCCTATGACATAGAAAAATGCAGTGATAACTGACATTATTTTTGATTTTAGACCAAATCTTACATAATAAGCTGGCCCTCCCCTATAGGTTCCGTCTTCAAGTTTTACCCTGTATACTTGTCCTAAAACTGTTTCAGCAAAAGTAATGATCATACCAAGTAAGGCTGTCATCCACATCCAAAATATCGCTCCAGGTCCACCTGCTACAAGGGCTGTTGCCACCCCAACAAGACTTCCTGTGCCTACTTGACCGCCTACTGCTGTGGCAAGGGCCGCAAAACCAGACACATTTGAGTCAGATTTTAAATTTTTCTTTATAACATGTGAAATATCCTTAGCATAACGAAACTGAGGAAATCCAAGTCTTATTGAATAATAAAGACCCACGCCTAAGAGGACATAACCTATTACGTTTGCCCACATGAAATTTGCAATATCAATAAATATATTCATATGTCTCCTTTTTTAATTAATATTTTTCAAGTTACTTATTTATCAAACTCGTTTGATGTTAAAATTTCAATGAATATTCGACCATTGTTAAAAATTTTCTTAGTTATTAAAGTAAAATATGGTTTAATTTTTATTTTTATTTCCTAATCAAATGACTTTATCATTTATTTGACATAATTTTTTTGAAAACCTTCTTCTAATTCTTTAAATTCTTTTTCGTTAAGACCGTATTCTCCGAGATTAAAACGTCCTAGTCTATGGAAATCAGATCCACCTGACATTAATAAATCAAGTTTCTTAGCGAAATCTTTTGCCCTGTCAAATTCACCTCCAACCATCCTAGAGTGGTTGATTTCTATCGCTCTTAATCCCATTTCCTTATACTTACTAATCTCATCCCAATTGTCGTATTCTTGAGGATGGGCAAGGATAGATAGTCCCCCGTCGGCATTTACTGCATCTATTGCGTCTTTAACCGGTATATATCCCATTGATTTAGCAAGGTCGTCTGTAGTTTTTTCATGGAAAATATCCTTAAAACCCACACCTTTCATTTTTTCTGGATATTTTTTCTTCATTGCCCGATAAATATCAGACTTATAAATTATGGAATTTGGTGCAAAGCTTTTAACATAATCTAAGTCTAGATCAAAACCATCTTTTCTAAGCTCTGGCAAAAGCGAAATGTGGTAGGCTTCTCTTTTTTTATTTGTAATGGCATTCAATTTATCAATTTCTGGTGTAATATCAGGTAAAAATAAGCCAACAATATGGACTTTTTTATGACTTTCAAAATCATAAGCAGATATCTCAAGCCCTTTTATCAGTCTAATATCAAAGTTTTTCCCCATTTCTTTTATTTTCTCAAAATGATCACACCTATCATGGTCTGTAATAGCTATAGTCTTAAGTCCAGCATTATAAGCCATTTCTATCACTTCTTTTATATCATAATCTCCATCCGAATAAGATGTGTGCATGTGTAAGTCTGCAAATTTCATTAACCGGCCTCCTTAATAATATACATAAAAATAAAAAGGGACTGTTTTCTAACAGCCCCGTATTTTTATTTGTTTGTAGTCAATTTTACTGTAGATGTTAATATATCTGAATAAGTATAAGATACTGTTCTTTCAACATCAAATTCATTATTGACCCTAACTGTAAACACACTTGGAAATGCATCTACAATGACACCTGTCTTAGTTTTAACTCTCTTCCTACCCATATCGGCTTTAAGGATAACTTCCTTGCCCACCGAACTTTCAACTTCTTTCCTAATATCGTGAACTGATCTTTGTGCCATCTAATCATCCTTCCATTTGATACTTGTATCATTATACGGCTAGATGACTCTCTTGTCAAGAAATCTATTATTATACACTAGCTAAAACGAATGTCAAATATTTTAGAAAGTTTTTTATCTATAGGTAAATGCGTATTTATCAATAATTTATATGTGTTTAAAGAATGCTAAATATGCTTTGTAGCTTTGATAAAGGTCAGCTTTTGAAATTACTTCTAAAGGTGCGTGCATAGATACTACTGGAGTGCCGCAATCAACCACGCTCATGCCGTATTCTGCAAGGATGTAGGCAATTGTTCCTCCGCCACCTTGATCGATTTTGCCAAGTTCTCCTGTTTGCCAAATAGCATTTTCTTTTGCAAAGGCAAGTCTTACTTCAGATAGATATTCCCCGTCAGCATCATTTGAGCCGCCTTTTCCACGGGAACCTGTATATTTTGTAAGAGCTACACCATGGCCTAATTTTGCTGTATTCATTTCTTCTGTCGCGTCAAGATATCCCGCATCTTCTGCAAGGGTTACGTCCGCAGATAATACTTTAGAATTTCTTAGAGCTCTTTTTAAGCTAACTATATTGCCTTTTCCTTGAGTATTTAATATTTCAAGAACCATGTCTTCAAAAAATTGGCTGGTCATACCTGTTGCACCAACAGAGCCTATTTCTTCCTTATCTACGAACAAACCTACTAAAGTCTTTTCTGGTGTATGATTTGCTGCTTCTAGAATTGCCTTTAAGCTAGCAAAAGCACATACTTTATCATCGTGACCATAAGCCATGATCATTGACCTATCAAAACCAACTTCACGTGCCTTTGTAGCTGGAATAACGTTAAGTTCTGCAACCATAAAATCATCTTCTTCAAGATCGTATTCTTCTTTAAGATATTTTAAAACATTTTTCTTGATAGGATTTTCTTTTTCATCCTTAAGTGGAATTGATCCTACCATAATGTTTAATTTCTCACCTTCTATAACTTCCCCAGCCTTTTTTTGGTTAAGGTCTGCTGATAAGTGAACTAAAAGTTCAGAGATGAAAAATACTGGGTCTTCGTCCTTTTCACCGATTGATATTTCAACCTTAGTACCATCTTTTTTGAAGGCAACGCCTACAAGACTAAGTGGAATATTGGTCCATTGGTATTTTTTAATGCCACCGTAATAATGTGTTTTTAAATAAGCTGCGTGACTTTTTTCAAAAAGTGGTACTGGCTTAAGGTCAAGTCTAGGACTATCAAGGTGGGAACCAACAATAGTCATACCCTCTTCTAAATCATTTGAGCCTACTATAAACATAGCCACAGCCTTATTTCTATTAATAGCATAGGCCTTAGCCCCTGCCTTAACTTCGCCTTTTTCTATAAGCTCATCAAGAGATCTAAAACCTGCCTCTTCTGCTCTTTTGATTACCTCTTTTACAGCCATTCTCTCTGTCTTAGACTCATCCATAAAAGAAAGATAATCTTTTGAAAATCCATCTAAATCTTTTAATTCTGCCTCGGTCATCTCTAACCAAGCATTTTTTCTAACATCTTCCATACTTCCTCCAATAAAAAAGGGAAATTTTCCCTCAATGTTTTTATACAATTACTATACTTGTTTATAGGTGATTTTTAATAGAAAAAAATCGAATAAGCGATAAGATCTATCTCTTTTTCCAAAATTGGAAGATTTATGTCAAAGAAAAAAGGCAACCAGATTTATAACCAGTCACCTTTCTTACAAAAATTCTCCTAATAAGATACTACAATTTTCAATAGATAGTCCTCTTTTTTATCCTTAAATAACTTATCCGATTCATCTACATTTGACCACTTTAGTAAAATTTCTGAAGTTTCTCCTCTGGCAACATTAAGCACAAATTTTTGTACAGCTGGAGATGGGCCTTCAAGCATATTTTCGTTTTTAATAGGAAAATCAATCATACTGTAAGAAACTAAATTCAAATTTTCTTTTTCATCAAGGCTCCAATAATTAATAGGAAGACGTTGAGGAAGAACAATCTCAACAATATCGCTATCTTGATCCATTTTAACTTCTATTTCAGAACCCATATGTGATTCTCCTACAAGATTTAAAGGATAGGCTTTGTTGTTGATCATAACAAGGTTATTTTTAGGATATCCCTTATCATCCAAAGGAAATTCTATCTCTTTATTCTCTTCTACAGGCTCTTTGCTACAACTTGTAAGTAAAAACATAACAGAAAGCAAAAAGGAACCGATCAAAATAGTTAAAATTTTCTTAAAACTCAAAGACTTAGAATAATTCATAAATTTCACCTACATAATTTCTTATATATGAAAAAACTATTCATCAATAATTTCCCCATAAATTTCCTCTATATCCTTTACAAGTTTCGCATAACATTGAATTTTATTGGATCAATTAGCATAAATTGCCTCTCTTCTGTTTATAAATAATAACTTTAATTTAATTCCAGGAATAGCTTATATATTCTATCTAAAGATTTTTTATCTAACAAAAGGAAAAAAATTATTAATTAATATTGCAAATCCAATACTGCATATGCTCATTAATATGTTTTCCTTAAGCGAATCTCTTCTTAATACTACTAAGCCAATTATAAATACTGGCAAATCTAAAACTGATATTAGGTCTATGTACCACTGGCCAAAGACAAAAGTCATGATAAATAAAACTCCTAAAATTAGGCTTGCTATGATAAATGACCACCTACCTTTGCCTTTTGAATACCATGAAATAAAGGCCACTATTGGAGATAAGAGAGTAAATCCAAACCAAATCATGGCGTAGGTTTTGGGAAAAAATCCTGCTATATAAGTTGAATAAAGATAATAGCTTGTGACCATGGCAAGAAAAAATATAAAAACATTAAGACTTGCTCTTGCTGGAGAATTGCTATAAATTGAAATGCATAGTGCCAGTAAGGCCCAAATCGAAAATTCTCCTAGGAAATTATGAAGGTCCATGGCCTCATCTATATACATAAGCAGGCCTTTTAGGTCAGCTTGCTTATAATCTATATACTTTGAAAAAGTCCCTAAAGCTAAACCAAGAAGTAATATGAATATTGTATCAATAATTTTTCTACTAATTGAAATATCTTTTTCTACAGACCTTATAGGATTTAAAAACTCAATCATTAATATAGCAACCTCCCATATTTATTATAACATTATACCCATTTCAAAAACAATCTATCCCAAATTTTCATAAATAAATTCATATCAAAAAAAGGAAAGCACATTTTCCGCACTTTCCTTTTATAATTATTTATTAAATAAGTTTCCAAATATTTTTAGCATATTCCACTGGGTCTTCGATTTCTAAGCCTTCTATCAGTCTGGTTTAGTCTAGTAAAATCTCACAATCACTTTCTCATATTTATATTTTCTTATTTTCAAAATATGTCAGAAGCTTTAATCATTAATTTCTTTTTCTAGTTCTTTAAGAACTTTTATAATCTCTTCAAAGTTTGGATAGTCTCCATAAATCATTTCAGCCATAGCCTTATAATCTTTTTCTATTTCAGAAAGTCGGTAGTCTCTTGGGACTAACCTTAATCTACCATTTAATGCTTCTTCATATCTTGCCCACTTTCTAGGGTTGAATTTCATCTTAAATTCAATCACTTTCTTTAGTAATTCTTTATCCTCTAAGGATTTGTTTTTAAAATCTGAATTTGCTATTTTATATAGGTCATAAAAGTATCTTGCATACCTATGTGGCATAGGAGAAGATTCTGGTCTATTTGCTTCATGGTGAAGTATAGTTGACTTTTCCCAAAAGTTCTCTCTGCTGATACTGTTCTTATATTAGTTTTTTCTTTAAATATATTTGGGTAGACTTCGCTAATTATCGGCAAAACTTCAACATCAATTGCAGGTGTCCATGCTGCAAGGCTTCCTATTTCAATCCTTATATTTATTTCAAATAATTAGATTCAAAAATTTTAGGATATTTACACAGAATTGTTTGTGGATCAAGAGTATCCACCCAAAATTCAAAGTCTTCCAACATTTTATCTTCTTTTGCTTTGACTACTTTAAAATAATATCCTGCTCCTATAACTCCTCCAATTACAAGTGAAACAATTAGAAATGAACCTATCCCACTTTTCTCTTCTTCTTTTACTGGAACAACAGTAGGTTCTTCTTATTTTTACTTCTTCTTTCTTAGGTTCTTCAACCTTTATAGTATTTTTATTTTCTGATTCAATCATATTAAGTAGGTCTTGCTCTCTCTGATTATTGGCAGAAAAAAAGGTGATGTTGCAGAATAGGTAAATCTATTCTGCTCATCACCTTTATATTTTATATAATTTTGATTAGATAGAGTTATATCTATTCATTGTATCAACTGCTTGATCCATTTTAATATTTTCTTGAAATTAGCTACTATTAGAACTATAACTATTAAAAATACTATTAAGGCTATTATTGTACCACGCATTATAATTCCTCCCTCTATATGTTAATCTCAATATGTTACCAAATCTTTTCCTTCAATTCTTGCTTGAACTCCTCCCGTCCAGCTTGGTCCACCAACCCATGGTATAGACATGTTAAAGTTCATAAAATATGTCGCTTTCTTAGATGAATCATGTGTTAAATTTCCTGAAACATTGGAAATAACCATAAAATGCCAAGGATCATAAGCAGCTGTTATATTATAATTTCTAACATTTATTTTGAATCCCGCGTTAGCTGCAGCCGTTATAACCGATACCTTATAAGTTCCGTTTGTAACATTTTTTCTAGTATGCCAATGACTCCATCCATACGTAACTATTGAAGGCTCGTCAATATCATCATCAAAATCTGCTATTTTAGTTACAGACATAACTCCAGTTTCACCATTAGATAATATTACCTCTTTACTTTGAGTTTCTCCTAAAGTTAATGTAGATACTTCAAACTCGGTACCTTTATTCAGTTCAATCTTATTACTTTCCTCAGTCTTTTTGTACGTAAACCCTTTATCTGTTCCAACTGCATCAGCATTTGTTGGTAAAATACTAATAGACATTATTAAAGCTAATAATAAAATAGAACATCCTTTTATTATTTTTCTCATTGCTTAACCTCCTTAAACAATCAGTGCTTAACACCAGTGTCTTATATCAACAAACTTATATATCAGAACAGAGCCTTATAATTTTCATTATTTATATCTGCTTTAATTGAGGTAACATGCAATGAATTTTTAGCTATTTCAATTAAATCTTCAAGTATAACCGTCCCCAAACCTTTGTTTCTATACTCAGGATTTAGAACTATACCCAACGAACAAACATTTTGTTCTAAGTTCACATCATAAATCATACCCACTCCTATATTTACACCATTTAATGAAACAATAAATAAAGAATTATTGGTGTTACTGAAAAATTCTATTGTCTTTAATATTGAACTCATTTCAATAATTCCCTTTTTATTTACTGCAATGCTATTTATTGTTGGTTCATTATATAAGCTAAACAGAAATTTAGCATGCATTTTTTTCGCTTCATCATAGGTAATTTTAAATTTATTATTTCTCAACATCAAACACCTCGTGAAAATTACTTACAGCAGGAAGTTTCCTAATATTTTTATTTAAAGCCCAGTAAATAGCAACTAAAAGGATAATCACACTTGCTATTAGTATTGCCCTTGGACTTGATAAATATTCTCCCAAGTATCCACCTAGTAAGGCTCCAAGTGGTGCCATAAAGGTCGAAATACCAACCATAGCACCCATGGCAGAACCGATTTTCTCACTAGGAACAATCTTCTGCACCATGGTTTGAGCATAAACATTAACTATTCCAACTACAAACCAACCAAGACCATATAAAGTAACTGCAATCTTTATATTTGTAGCAAAATAGGAAACAGATATCCAAGCTAAGGATACGACAAGCATTCCGTAAACATAAAGTTTTCCTAATGAAACATTTTTTAGTTTTGGAAGACCTGCGAACAAAGATCCTAAAAGAACTCCTGCACCCATTCCTGCGAGCATTAGACTATAAAATATCTCATCTTCAGCAAAGGCAGGTAAGACTGCACTTATAGATGTGGCAGAGAAATTTATAAAAATAACTCCAAGAACAAGGGCAAAAATCCTAGAATCCTTAAATAAGTCTAGACCCTCTTTAAGTCCCTTAAAGTGATTTTTAATTACTGAACCTTCTTTCTTATTTCCTTTTTCATTGTAATGACTAAGCTTTTTTGATAAGAGACAAAACAATAATCCAGTTAAGATAAAACTCACACTATCTGCATAAAAAGCTGTCATAAAACCACACAATGAAATTATAAAACCTGCCAATGTGTCAAATATTGCATTTGATCCTTGATAAGCCATAGTCATCAAAGAATTGCCTGTAACAAGTTCTTTCTCAGTAAGAATCTTAGGCAAAAGAGAAATTTGTCCAGGATAAACCAGCTAGTTAATCAAGGAAATTATTGGCATGAGAACCATAATGTGATAGACATTTAGTCTTTCAAAATAATATAAGGCTGGAATAATTAATATCAATATAGCTTGTATAAGTTGAGAAAGAATCAAAAACTTCTTCATGTTAATTTTATCCAAGATTGGACTTAGAAGTAATTGAACAACTGCTGTTGATGAGGTTAGAAATAGGGTTATACCTGAATATACAGTAGACCCACTCATCTGATAGACCAAGAGGGTAGAGGCAATAGCATAAAGGCTATCACCAAAATTTGTAATAAGTCGTCCTAGAAGCAGGACGTAGAAATCTTTGCTTTTAATCATTTTTAACATACTCCTTATATTTAACGTTTAGTTTTTATTGACAGTTATTTCTTTTTTAACCAGTAAGCATTGACTTACTGGTTTTAATATAATTTATAGATTTGTACTTGGAAGCTTTCGGTATCTTTATCATCTTCCTTATATTTCTCTATTAATTCATTTAAGTCTTTTTCAAATGACTCATAAGATTTTTTCGGAATTTTGAAAGCGAATTGTTTTTCTTCCAAATTTTTATTAAATATTTCGCTATTTGGTATAAAAGCCTTGGCTACTGGTAGGAAATATTTCTGAGTAATCCCGTTTATAAGCTCTGTGTCTACGACTTCTATAATACCATTTTGTTCCAATATTTTTAAGTGGTAGTGGATTTTTGACCTGCTAACACCTAAAGCATCTGACAAGTCCTGGGCTGTTTTAGGTGTAGCTCCTAAAGTCATAATTATTTTAAGCCTTATGGGATCACTTACTATATTTATTTCTTCTAATGTATTTAATATGTGAACTTCCTTCAAAGATATCACACCTTTCTCTGTTTTGTTATTTATACTATAACACCATTTTTATATATTGTCAAATTTTTCTTAACGTTAAATTTATTATTTGTTCATGATTACTTACTTTTCTTTATAACCTAATAAAAACTTATTCATTTTTGCCCTAAGAAATTTCCCTTATTACTTCATATATCCATGCTGGCACTGATTTTGACTCATTCATTAAATCTAATTTTTCTTTTTCACTTAAGTTTTCTCTTATCTTTTGGTTAACTTGGTCATTGATATTTTCTTTACCTAAAGACTTAATTGCCTGAATAACTGTTGCAGTCTTTAAGGACATATTGGCAATTTCTCCTGGATTTACTTTTTTAAACTTTAAAATAGTATCTCCAATTTTATATTCTTTATACCTTCCACTAGATATATATTTATAGTGAGTTGGAACTTGTGTTGAAAGTCCTAATAGGTTTAAGGCTGTGCTATTATAGGGTGCAATATTCCAATTGTATTTTCTTGCTATGGCAAGTGCTAATTCGTGAATTGATACTGCTTCGTACTCTCCAATTAATTCACTGTATCTTGGATTGTAATAGAATCCATCAATTACACGCTGAATTTTTCTTTCATCTGCTAATCTTTTTAATATCTGTCTAACCGTAGCATTAGATGCAATATCTAAAAAGTCATTTGCAAAGAATACTTTATGTGAATCAAAACTATTTATTTTATCTGATATTATTTCCATATATGAACTCATTACAATTCTCCTTTGTCACGGATATTGTATCATATCCGTGACAAGTTTTCAATATTTATATATTTTATTCCTATAAAGAAAACTTATTAACTTAGTTTATATACTAAATCTTGATTTACTTAACTTATTACTTTAGTTTTATAAAAAAAGGAAAGCACAGATTTTCCGTACTTTCCCTATTATTTTTATTAAATTAACTTCCAAATATTTTTAGCATATTCAACAGGATTTTCTATTTCTAGGCCTTCTATTAGTCTAGCTTGATCTAATAAGAGTCCAGCTATCATTTTTGCCTTGTCTTTATCATCCTTGTAGGCTTCTTCTAAGAGGTCGTAGGCTTTTGTTTTTGTGGAGATTTCTAGGACTTTTTCTGCCTTTATACCGAAGGCGTTTGGTTGATTTTTGAGGGTTTTTTCCATCTCAATTGAGACTTCGCCTCTTTCCTTGATTAGAGATGGTATGTCTTCTAATTTTTCTGTGAAAGTCACATCTACAACGTCTTCTGGCATAGATTCTTTGATAAAGGAGATGATTTCATTATCTTCTTTATCTTCTTTTTCATTATCTTCAGATGTTATAGATTTAAATTCTAATCCTTCATAGTCTCCTAGCATTTTGATTAAAAATTCATCTAAAGCCTTATCTAATAAAAGAACATCTTTGTCATCGTCAATCATTTTTAGAGCTGGTGAAGATTTGATTTTCTCAAGAGATTCACCTGTGCCATAGTAAATAAATTCAGCTGTTGATGGCGAATTTTCTTTATATTCTTTTAAGCTTATTAGTTTATCTTCTTTTCTAGAATAGAATAGAAGTAGGTCTTGTAAATCTTCTTTATTTGCTCCATATGATTCGTAGATTGAAACCTTGATGGAGTCTACAAATTCCTTGTAGAATTTTTCGTAGTCTTCCCTATTTTTCTCCATCATTTCTTTTAGATGAGCGTTAATTTTCTTATTTATTTGTTTTGAAATCACTCTTAGTTGTCTATTTTGTTGGAGGGTTTCTCTAGAAATATTTAAAGTAAGGTCGTCAGATTCAACCACACCTTTTACAAAGGAATAGGCATCATCTAGGATTTCATCGCAAGAGTCCATAATTTTTACTCCATGTGAATAAAGTTCTAGACCAATTTGTCTATCTTTGGAATAATAATCAAAAGGAGCCTTCTCTGGTATATATAATAGAGCTCTAAATTCAACAAGGCCTTCAACTTTGAAATGTAGCCAAGAAAGTGGCTTGTCAAAACCAAAGTGACTTTCCTGGTAGAAATTTATATAATCTTCGTCTGTAAGATTCTTTTTATCTTCTTTCCATATTGGTTTATCAGAATTTAGGACGTCCATAGCCTTGTAATCTTCGTATTCTGGCTTATCTTCTGGAGAGTCTTCTTTGATTTTTGTCTTTGTGACTTCCATCTTAATAGGGTATCTGATGTAGTTTGAATATTTACGAATTAAAGATCTAATAGTATTTTGATCTAGGTACATATCGTAATTTTCATCATCAGTGTTCTCTCTTAGGTGAAGAATAACGTCTGTACCTGTGCTAGCCTTGTTTGCTTCCTTGATTTCAAATCCATCAGCATTTTCACTTTCCCAGATAAATGCTTTTTTATCGCCGTGTTTTTTGGATAAAACTTCGATTTTTTCTGCAACCATGAAGGCAGAATAAAAACCTACACCAAATTGACCAATCAAATCTTTGATGTCAGAGGAATCAACACTCTTTCTAAAAGCTTCTGTTCCAGATTTGGCAATGGTGCCTAGATTATTAGCTAAATCTTCCTCGTCCATTCCTATACCTGTATCTCTAATGGTTAGTATTCTTTCCTCTTTATTTGGTATGATTTCTATATAGTAATCGTCCTTATTTGTTGTTGTATCACTCTTTAAATCCTCGTAATATAGCTTATCTAGGGCATCTGATGCGTTTGATATAAGCTCTCTTAAAAAAATTTCTTTATTAGTATAAATAGAGTGGATCATAAGATCCATTACTTTTTTGGCTTCCGCCTTAAATTCTTGTTTCATATCTAATCCTCCTAGGAAAATTTTCCAAAATAAATTAGCAGTCTATGTGTTTGACTGCTAATATTATACTTATATTTATTTTACTTGCAATTAACCAAGGTATTTAATGTTTCCATATAGCATAACAAAAGCTGCTACAAGGATAAATACATGCCAAATTGCGTGATTATAAGGGATTTTTTTATAAGAGTAAAACACAGCACCAACTGTGTAAAAAAGTCCACCAAAAACTAGAAACATGATATAAGAAATTCCTATATGCTTATAAATTTGATAAATAAGTAATATCGACATCCACCCCATAGCCATGTATATGATCATCGATACTTTTTTTATTCTTTCTTCCTTGCCTGTTGCAAAGGCGATTATGTTCATCGAAATCCCTGTTAAAGCTAAAATCCAAATTATGACAAAGATTATTATGGCAAAACTTGACTTTAGACCAATTAAAATAATAGGAGTATAAGAGCCTGCTATAGTCAAGTAAATTACTCCGTGGTCAATCGCTCTAAAAATAGTACGAGCTAGTGGATTTTTCATCGAATGATAAAGGCTTGATGCCAAAAACATAAGGGCAATGGCTATAAAATATATAAGCCAAGCTAAAAACCCTACCCTATCTCCTTTTTGGTAGGTTGATACAACTTTTGGCAAGAAAAATATCAAACTTAGTATAAAACCAACAAGGTGGGTTGCAATGTTTAATATTTCTTCAGATTTACTATATTTAATTATTTTCATTTTTTATATCTCTTAAAAGTTCTACTATTTCTTTTTGTAGGCTTAACCTTTTTTCAATTAGGCATGCTTTTTCTTTTTCTATTCTCTTATTTTCTCTAAAAGTAAAGGTAAAAAGTCCAAGCAGAAATCCCATTATGATCAGTCCAATGCTCTGACTATCGCTTAATTTAATAAATTTTGCTATAGCAAAGCCCAATAAGCCAAGTAGAAAAGGGCCAACAAAAATTTTCCCAAAACTTGGTTTTAGTCCTGAATTTAGCCTATTATTAATATTTAAAAGTTCTTTTTGTTTTTTATCTATTAAAGTTTTTTTATCCATTTCTCCTCCTATATCCTAGTATTTTACTTTGATTATTTCTCCATTGGTAGTAAAATATTACTAGTAGAAAAAGGGGGTTAATATGACCGAAAATACTCAAAACAAAGAAAAAGTTACTATCACTCGTGATATGATAATAGGAGATATAATCCAAGCTAAACCAGAAGCTATCAACACTCTTATGATGAGTGGCATGGGCTGCATTGCTTGTCCTACTGCTCTTTATGAGTCTCTTGAAGAAGCTTGCATGGTTCACGGAATGGATCCAGATTATTTACTTGAACAATTAAATGACTAAGCATTTTTTGGTCTTTCAAAATCGTCCCAAGCTTAAAGCTTGTGGGCGATTTTTTATTTAATATTCCATAAATTTCCTATCATCATTAAGGTCAAAAAGTAAATCCAAGTAAGATTGTTTATATTTTACAAATTCGCCTTTGCGAAGTAGGTCGAAAACCTCATTTCGACTCGCCCAGCTTGCATCTTTAACTTCTTCTTTTTGTAATTTTAAATCTTTTATATCAATATCTTTCCTAATTATATAAAAATCATCAAATCCCTTATCAAAATTTGCAGTTAAAATAGGCCTTGTAAGTCTAAAATCAAAATCTATTCCAAGCTCTTCTTTTAATTCACGACTTGCTCCCTCGAAAGAATCTTCACCAGCCTTGCAAGCTCCTCCACAAGTTAGATCCCAAAGTCCACCCATTTTTTTGTGATCTGCTCTTTGTTGGATTAATAGTTCTCCCTTGTCATTAAAAATCAAGATATGAACGATTAACCTAAGGCCACCATCTGGAACTTCTTCATTTCTTGGATAGGTTTTTCCCGTCCTTTTCCTGTATTTATCATAAATATCTAATATTTCCATAAAATCTCCTAAAAAAGCCTGCCACAAAATTTTGGCAAGCTTTTTAAAAATCTATGCTTTAATGATTGCAGCTGTAAGTTTTGGTATTACTTGCTTTTTACGTGATAAAACTCCTTCTGCGTTTATGGTGCCGTTAGGTGTTAATTCTCCAAATTCTTCTTGAATGTCATCATAATATTCACCTACAACTAATAGTTCTGACCTTTGGTTAAAGATATCTGTAAGAACAAGGACAAAGGTATCTTCGCCTCTTTCCTTGATTTTAGCTGTCATTTGATCTTTTAATTCATCCATGATTGGCACAAGCTCTTCTGGATTCATTGTGAAAACTTGGCCTACTCTGACATTGGCTTCACCAATAGTAAAGGTCTTGATATCACCTTCTATTAAATCTTTAGCGGATTTTCCCTTAAGAGAAGTACCTGCCCTAAACATCTTGTCGGCAAATTCTTCTGGATTAATTCCTGCAATCTTACTCATCCTATCAAGAATTCTTTTGTCTGTAGATGTTGTGGTTGGTGATCTAAATAAAAGTGTATCTGAAATAATTGCCGCACAAAGTATACCAGCGATTTCCTTTGATGGCCTAATACCTGATTCTAGATACATTTCACTTATAATTGTAGCTGTTGAGCCAACAGGTTCTGCTCTGAAAAATACTGGAGAAGTGGTAAGGATATTTGCTACCCTATGATGGTCGATAATTTCAACAATCTCAGCTTCTTCTATATCATCTATGGATTGGTTTCTCTCGTTGTGGTCAACAAGGATGAGTTTTTTCTTGTTTGATGAAATAAGATGGTATCTAGAAATTGAGCCTACAACTTTTTTTGTAGCGTCAACTACTGGATATGACCTAAACCTTGATTTGGCCATGGCTTCTCTTACCACATCTAGAGTATCATCGGTCTTAAAGTAAATCAAATTGTCAGTTGTCATAACTTGGCTAACAGGAATTGTAAGTGGAAGTAGCCTTGAAGTCATAAAGGAGTTATATTCTGTAGAAATAACTGTAACCTTATTTTCCTTGGCAAGGTCAATCATATCTTCGCCGAGACTTGCCCCATTTGTTAGGATAAGAAGAGATATTTTTTGTCTTAATAGATAGTCATAATAATCAGTCCTGTTGCCTGCTATAACTATATCTCCTTCACAAAATACATCCTCCAGATCTTCTTCTTCTCCACCCATGGCAAATACAGTCATCTTTCCAGGAAAAGTTGCTTCACTGTCTGCTAGATAAATAATTTTACCTGCCAAAACGTCAATGATATTGTCTATAGATGTATTAGCTCTTCCCAAAATTTTATCGTCCCAAACGTCCATATAAGACTTAGTAATATTAGAAAGTGAAGCTATACCAACAATTTCTCCGTCATTATCTACAACTGATAGAGAATTTGTAGCTCCTTTTTGGAAGGTATCCCATGCCTTTCTAATTGGAATTGAAGGATCAATTATGTTTCCTTTATCGTAGGATAAGTCTCCTACTGTAAGCTTCATTGTTTCCTTGATTTCAGGAGCTTTTACCCCAAAATAGTCAAGGACAAAGCGGCTTTCTTGGGAAAGTTTTCCAAGTCTTATTGGAATAGCATCATATTCACCAAGTCTGTTTTTTAAATCAGCATAGGCAATAGCTGACATAACTGAGTCTGTGTCTGGCTTTTTGTGTCCAGTAATGTAAACTGTTTCTCTCATTTTTTCCCCCTTTTTTAAGAAAATTCTACCTTTAGCATCTCAAGTTTATACCTATCTATTTGTAAAACTGACATTTTGATACCTGAAACTTCTATAGCGTCTCCCAGTTTTGGAATCCTACCTAGATTATCAATCAAGTATCCTCCTATAGAATCATTTTTTATCTGTTCTATGTCAGTATCAAAGTAATCATTGAAATCATTTATGTGGATAGAAGGATTTACTAAATATTCCTTATCATTAATCTTTAAAATAGTTTCAAGATGTGTATCGTACTCATCTTCTATCTCACCAACTAACTCTTCTACTATATCTTCTATTGTTACAATACCACTTGTGCCGCCGTATTCGTCTATAACTATTGCAAGGGATACATTTTCGCCCCTCATTGATTTAAAGAGGTCGAAGATATGCATATTATCATAAACATAAAAGGCAGGTCTTACCATTTCTTCTATATTTAAATCTTTATCCTCTGCAATAAAAGCCACTATATCCTTCATATGGAGAATCCCTATTATGTTATCAATAGACTTGCCATAAACAGGAATCCTAGAATGTTTGCAGTTTTTAAGGAAATCCTTAAGCTCTTTATCTTCCATATCAACAGCAATAGCTTCCATATTAGTCCTAGCTGTCATAATATCTTCCACATCAGAATCCCCAAATTCAAAAACATTGTTAATTATTTCAGATTCCTGATCGTTTATAACTCCCTGTTCCTCTGAAACATCCACAATAGTCTTTAGGTCTTCTTCTGTCACCAAATCTCCCTTTTGCGAATTTTCTCCAATGATAATTTTTGTCAAAAAATTAGTAATTGCTTGGAGAAAAAATGACAAGGGCTTTAAAATAAAATCAAAAAATTTAATTGGTTTGGCAACCTTTAGTGCAAGCTTCTCTGAAGAAGAGGTAGCGATGTTTTTGGGTGTCACTTCTCCAAAAATCAAAATAGTCAAAGTAAGGATAATAGTTGAAACTACAGCACCAGATGAACCCAATAGGTCTGTAAAAAATATTGTAGCTATAGTAGTAGTAACTATATTTACTATATTATTTCCAATCAAAATAGTGGTTAAAACCTTACCAATATCATCAGTAAGTCTTCTAACAAGTGAAGAATTTTCAACTCCATTTTCTTCCATTTGCCTAATTTTAAAAACATTTAACGATGTTAGTGCAGTTTCTGATGAGGAAAAAAATGCACTTCCCATCACTCCTAATATAATCAATATAAGTTCAATCCAATTCGTCTGACTCATTATTATTCCTTCCTTGTCATTATAAAAAATCTTAGTCTTATACCTATTATAGCGATTTTTAAGTTAAAAATAAAGGTTTTTAATGATAAATTCAAATATAAATATATAATAACAGTGTATCATAAAAAAAGGAGGCAAATATGGCAGAAGTTTCGTTTTTTGAAAAAACTTTCAAGCTAAATAAACATGGTACTAATGTTAAGACAGAAATAATGGCTGGTATAACAACCTTTATGACAATGAGTTATATCCTTGCAGTAAATCCATCCATCTTAAGTGAAGCGGGAATGGATTATGGAGCAGTTTTCTCAGCTACAATCATAGCAAGTGTAATAGCCATGGTCCTAATGGGCTTTTATGCTAATCTACCTTTCGGTCTTTCTGCTGGTATGGGGCTTAATGCTTTCTTCACCTATACAGTAGTCGGTCAGATGGGCAAAAGTTGGCAATTCGCCCTCACCGCAGTATTTTTAGAAGGAATTATTTTTATTTTACTATCCTTTGTGGGAGTCAGAGAGGCGATATTTAACTCAATACCAACTACCCTAAAGAAGGCAGTTTCTGTTGGTATAGGCTTATTTATAGCAGAAATCGGTCTATTAAATGCAAACATCATCGTAAAGGCAGAGCCAGCTCTTGCCCTAGGTAATCTAAAAAGTCTTGAAGCCCTAGTATTTTTCTTTGCTCTAGTAGTTATGATTGTACTTACAGCTAGAGGAGTAAAAGGAGCCCTACTTTGGGGAATCTTGGTTTCAACCATCCTATCCTTAATCCTTGGTGTAACACATTTACCAGAGACAAATATCGTAAGTCTACCACCATCTATAAAACCTATAGCATTTAAATTGGACTTTTCTAATATTTTCTCATTAGAAATGTTTTCGGTATTATTCTCATTTTTATTTGTAGATATTTTTGATACCCTAGGAACACTAACAGGTGTTGCAACCAAGGCAAAAATGCTAGATGAAAATGGCAACCTACCAGAAGCAAGCAAGGCTTTAATGAGTGACGCGGTTGGTACAACTGTTGGAGCACTTCTAGGAACATCTACAATTACAACCTTCGTAGAAAGCTCTTCAGGAGTTGCAGAAGGCGGAAGAACAGGACTTACAGCCCTTGCAACAGCAGGATGTTTTGTAATTGCAGCATTCTTCTTCCCAGTATTTTCAATAATACCAACAGCTGCTACATCAGCAGCCCTAGTAACAGTTGGATTATTTATGCTATCAACTGTTGCAGAAATTGACTTTAAAGATATTACAGAAGCCTTCCCAGCCTTCATGACAATCCTAATGATGCCACTAGCTTACTCAATAGCAGAAGGTATAGCCTTTGGAATTATGTCATTTGCAGCAATAAAATTATTAACAGGTAAAGGCAAAGAAGTAAGCTGGGTAATTTACGTATTAGCACTAATATTTTTAATTAGATATATTATTTAATAAAAAATTACTTGACAAAGTGATAATGTTGTAATATGATAAAGCTAACATAAATCATGGATAGAAGTAGTAGCAAAATATTAAACCAACAGAAAGTTAATGGTTGATGAGAATTGCAAGGTAAGATTTTTTGTGAATGGATCTATCGGATCAAAGGCGAAAAAAAAGTAGCCGGCGGGTGGTTCTCACCTTACAGGGATAGGATATGTAAGTATCTAAAGAGGTCTATTTATGATAGACAAATAAGGATGGCACCGTGGGCACTAGCTCGCTCCTAATATTATAGGAGCGGGCTTTTTTTATTACAAAGCCAAAAGAAAGGAAAAAAAATGCAAACAAACACAATACAAATCAGAAACTTAACAATTTCAGCAATCTTTATGGCCCTAGGACTCGTCCTTCATTTGATGGTGCCAGGAGTATTTTTTGGAGTAAAACCAGACTTCTTACTCTCAATGATGTTTATTTCCCTTATGATAGTTGATGATTCTAAAGAAGCGCTACTAATAGGAGTCGCAGGTGGGATTATGAGTGCCCTTACAACAGGTTTTCCAGGAGGCCAAATTCCAAACTTCATAGAAAAAATTATTACAAGTCTAGCTGTTTTTTATATGATAAAAACCATGAATAAAAACTTCTCCATCCCAAAGATAATCCTAATCTTTGCCCTAGGAACAATGATTTCTGGAACAATGTTTCTAACAATAGCTCTTACAATGACCAAGCAACTAAACCTCTTTATCCCATCCTACCCAGCAGTACTTGTAGCCATGGCAATAAACGCCACCCTCGGAGTATTCTTATACCACGCTACTTCTAGGATGAACCTTGTAAAATAAGTAAAAATACAAAAAAACCGCTAAAACTAAGCAAAAATTCTTAGCTAAGCGGTTTTCATTTTAAATCTTTATTGACTTAAATAATTCTTTTGTATAATCATCCCTATCTGGGCTTGCCATATCTTTTGTTTCAAATAGGTCTACAAGTTTGCCGTTGTAGAGGACTCCTATCCTGTCGCATAAATATGCTATCACGTTTAGGTCGTGGGAGATAAAAAGACAGGTGAAGTTGTGGGTTTTTTGAAGTTTTTTGATGAGGTTTAGGATTTGCGCTTGGATTGATACGTCAAGGGCTGATACACCTTCATCTATAATCAAAAATTCTGGTTCAATTATAAGGGCGCACGCTATGGCTATCCTTTGTTTTTGTCCGCCTGATAAGTTTGGTGGATAATAATCAAGGACGTCAGTTTCCATCTCGATTTCTTCTAGAATTTCTTTTATCTTCCTATCTCTTTCTTCTTCGGTATAAACATCGTGGATATTTAATATTTCTCTTATTGAAAAACCTATAGTCTTTTTTGGATTTAGGGCCTGGTAGGGATTTTGAAAAACTACCTGGAGCTTTTTCCTATAGGCTAAAAGTTCTTCCTTGGTAAATGTTGTAATATCCTTATCTTCAAAATATATTTTGCCACTTGTTTCCTTTATAAGTCTTAATATTATATTTGATAGGGTAGTTTTACCAGATCCACTTTCGCCAACAAGACCAAAGATTTCACCCCTTTTTATATCAAAACTTACCTCATCTAGAGCCAAGTTATCTTTTTTTCTAAAAAGAATGGATGAATCCTTATATATTTTGCTAACATTTTCTATTCTTAAAATCTCATCCATTTTCTCCTCCATATAGGTGACAATTAACTTTGTGACCGTCTATTTCATAGCTTTCTGGAAAAGATTTTGTACAAATTTCCATAGTATGCTCACACCTGTCTGCAAATGGGCATCCATCATTTGACCTGTTTTTAAGGTCTGGAACGTGTCCATTTATATTGTAGAGAGTCTCTCCTCTTTTTTTATAATTTGGAACGGCTTTTAATAAAGCTTTGGTATATGGATGAAGAGGATTTCCTATGACGTCAGATGTTAGTCCCTTTTCTACAAGCCTACCTGCATACATTATCATGACTTTTTTACAAATCCTGTCAATTAGGTTTAGGTCGTGGCTTATAAATAAAATTGCCCCATTATAGATATGGCCCAAGTCTCTAAAAAGGTCTATAATTTGCGCTTGTACCTTGGCATCAAGGGCTGTGGTTGGCTCATCAGCTATAAGAACATTTGGGTTTGCAATTAAAGCAATGCAGATTACTATCCTTTGTTGCATACCACCTGATAGTTCATGGGGATATTTGTTATAGAGATTTTCTACCTCTCTTAGACCAACATTTTCCATTGATTTGTAGACTATGTCCCTACGTTTTTCCTTATCAAAATCGTAGTGGATTTTTAAAACCTCTTCGATTTGATCTCCCACCTTCATTAGGGGATTTAGGGCAGAGCCTGGCTCTTGGAAAACTGTAGCGATATTTCTCGCCCTATATTTTTTCCACTCCTTATCAGATAGACCCAAGACTTCTATATCTCTTAACTTAACTGATTCTGATTTTATAAGAGCGTTTTTTGATTGTATTCCAAGCATAGTTTGGGTAGCTACGGTCTTGCCGCAACCACTTTCACCAACAAGTCCTACAAAGTCTTTTTCAAAAAGATTAAAAGAAATATGGTTTACTGCGTTTTTGTCGCCATTAACTGTATTAAAGGCTACTGTTAAATCATTTACTTCTAGGATTTTTTTCATCTTTGTGCCTTCTCTCTTAATCTTTCTGACCTGTATTTCTCACCATAAAGGGTAAAACCTAAAACTACTAAGCTTAGGCAAATACCAGTGAATAAGAAATAATGAGGTGCTTGGCTGAAATAAGCCTGGCTTTCCTTAAGCATCCTTCCCCAAGATGGGTTTGGTGGTCTTACACCTAGGCCTAAATATGAAAGGCCAGCCTCAGATAAAATCGCCTGGGATACAGAAAGAATAATCGCTACCATAAGTTGGTTTTTAATATTTGGTAATATATGGTTAACTGCTATATAAATTGGGCTTGCTCCCTTAACAACAGCAGATTTTACAAATTGGGAATTTTTAACTTGCAAGAATCCACTCCTTACAACCCTTGCAAAATACGGAACAGACATAATTCCTATCGCGAGGATAGTGTTAATAATTCCCGCCCCAAAAACTGTAACAAGCATCATTGCAAAAAGAATACCTGGAAAAGCCATAAGAGAGTCAATAAACCTCATTAATATTTCATCAACAACACCACCAAAATATCCCGCACTCGCTCCAACAATTATCCCTAGAAACAAAGCTAGAGCAACTGTACCAAAGGATAAAATGAGGGCATATTTAGACCCTTCCATAAGTCTTGATAATATATCTCTGCCCATGTTATCAGTCCCAAAAGGATGAGATAGACTTGGAGGGAGAAGTTTCATAGATGTATCAACCTTATTTGGATCATAGGGTGTCCAAAATACTGAAACAATAAGGACAATGAAATATAGGACAATAATCGCCTTACCTATCCTAATTGAGTTTTTATTTTCTTTTATCATCTGCCACCTCTAATCCTTGGATCAACGAGTCCGTAAAGTATATCTATAATTAAATTTATAAAAATAACTAAAAATGCAACTGCAAGTACTACTGACTGAATCAGTGGAAAGTCTCTCGAGCTAATTGATGCAACTATAAGCGATCCTACCCCTGGTAGGGAAAAGACGTTCTCTACAATAAGCGAGCCACCTACTGCAGATGTTAAACACATTCCTATTACAGTGATTACTGGAATTAGTGCATTTCTTAAAACATGTTTGTAAAGAATTTCCCTCAGTTCCATTCCCTTCATCCTTGCGGTCCTGACGTAATCTTTGTTGATTTCATCAAGAAGAGCTGCCTGCATATACCTAATAATGGTCGCAATATTTGGTATTGCTATAGCAAGCGAAGGCAGGAAGAAGTTTTTAAGTTTATAGAAAAAATCTCCACCCATTACATTAAATGATAGGGTAGAAAATACTCCTAGTCTTACCGCAAAAACGTGGATTAATAAAAATGCCAACCAGAAGGATGGAATTGATATACCAAGCTGAGTCACAGCTGTGATAATAGATGCATACCACTTATCAGATTTCATTGTGATTTGTATTGATAAAGGAATTGCTATAACAATTGATAAAATCAAAGAATAAAAAGTAAGCCACATAGTTACAGGAAGTTTCTTAAAAAAAAGCTCCCTAACTGGGATTTGATACTTTATACTCATTCCCATATCAAGTTTAAATAGTCCTAATATCCAATTTATATATCTTTCAAAGATAGGCTTATCAAGTCCTAGCTCTTTTTCAAGAGCCAGGATTTGCTGTGGATCTGCCTCAGTTCCTAATATTATCTCAGCAGGATTTCCTCCTATTATCTGAAATACAAAAAATATTAATAGTGAGACAAAAAACAAGGTCAAGATAAGCGAAAGTATCTTTTTTACTATAGCCTTTGACATTATTTTCCGGTCACATCTTCAAGATTTAATTTTTGAACTGGGTAAGTCTTAAGGCCAGTATAGGCGTTGTTTAAAACTATATTGTCATTAGGATCTTGCAAAAATACTGCAGCACAGTCTTTTGTAATTATTTCCTGAGCATCCTTCACATTTTTTATTAATTCATCCCTATCTAATGTTTCCATAGCAGCTGAAATTGCCTTATCGTAATCTTCTGAAACATAGTTTAAATAGTCCTTATCAGATGTTGATACATATCTATCAAGAACTCTAATTGGGTCTGTATAACCTATAAAACCACAGATTGTTGTTTCATAGTCTCTTTCCTTATAAACCCTATCAAGCCAAGTTGAAAACTCAATTGGATCAATTGTTGCATTTATACCTGCTTTTTTAAGTTGAGCTTGAACTAATTCTGCTGTATCCATGTGGAATTTATAATCACTTGGTACTGTCATTTTAAAAGATATTCCATCAGGGAATCCCGCTTCAGCTAAAAGTTCTTTGGCTTTTTCTACATCTGTTGGATACATTTCTTCAAGGTCATTGTAATAATCCTTAAGAGCTGGTGAGAATGATGAATATATCTTAGTTGCCTTTCCTCCTGCAACAGCCTCGATTAGTTCGTCTTTATCAATAGCATAGGCAATGGCTTGTCTAACTCTAATATCGTCAAATGGTTTAACTTTATTGTTTAGACCAAGAAGTTGAACAAGGTTTTGTGGGTGAGAATAGCTATCTGTAGACTCTTTTACTTGCTCGAGTTCATCTGCTGTAAGCTTTGATGCAAGGTCCACTTCCTTGTTATTTATCGCCATAACAAGAGCTTGGTTATCTGCAACTCTAACCACATTTACTTGTTTAATTTTAGCCATATGGTCAGCTCTATGATAATCATCAAATCTTTCCATAACCATGCCTTCACCTGGAGTATAGGAAACAAATTTATATGGACCTGTACCTAGAGGCTTGGTTTGGTTATCTTCGTAATCTTTTTTGATAATTGGTTGGGTTTGTAGATAGATAAAACTGTTATTTACAGCATCTAAGGTCATCTTAATTTCTGTAGGTGATACTACTTCCATTTCTTTAATTACAGAAAACTTAGATGACATTGGCTCGCCAGAAGATAGACCAGAAAGTTTATCATAAGTGTAATAAACATCATCAGCACTAAAATCAGATCCGTCGTGGAATTTAACTCCCTCTTTTAATTTGAAGGTATAAGTTAAGCCATCATCAGAAATCTCGTATGATTCTGCCAAATCTCCCACAAGGTTACCATCTTCATCTACATCCAAAAGACCGTCAAAAATTTGATCCATTACGGTTTTTGTATCCCCAGCAGTGGCGTTAAATGGGTCAAGAGAATCAATCTCTGTAGCCATAGCCACTGTAAGTGGTCTCTCAGCTGTTTTTGTTTCATTCTTATCCTTTCCGCTTTTACCTTCTCCTCCGCAAGAAGTAAGCACAAGGCCTGCTAATAATAAAGTGAAAAATGTTTTCGATTTTTTCATTTCTCCTCCTTAGGAAAATATACTTGTTAATATTATATCAGATAGATATTTTTTTCACAATGGGTTTTAAAAAAATAAAAATCCCCGAACTAATATCTATAGGACAATATACTTATTAACAAGTAAATTTACACCTAATTTTCATAACTATATCCCTATATATTCTATAAATTTTTATAATTTTGTTGCCTATCACTTTATTGAATTAATATAAAGCAGATGTATATTAATATCAGGTAAAGGAGGTTGTATGAATTTTTTAGATCAAGCAAAAAATATCGAAGAAACTATCATCAATGATAGAAGGAATCTTCACAAGATTCCTGAACTTGAGCTAAATTTACCAAAAACTGTAGCCTATGTTGAAGACAAATTAAAGTCATTAAACATTCGCTACAAAAAATTGGTAAATGGCAATGCTATTGTAGCTGAAATCGGTACTTATAAGGGCAAATGTATAGCGATAAGGGCTGATATGGATGCTCTACCAATCACGGAAGAAACCGGCCTTGATTTTAAATCGACCCATGAAGGATGTATGCACGCCTGTGGTCACGACGGTCACACAGCTATGGCTCTGGGAGCAGCAAGACTACTTAAGGAAAACGAGGATAAGCTTGACGGTCTTGTAAAGATTTTCTTCCAGCCAGGCGAAGAAATTCCGGGCGGAGCAAAACCTATGATAGATGAATGTTGTATGGAAAATCCTCATGTCGACAGAGTTATAGGCCTTCATGAAGGCGGTGTTTTTGGATTTTTACCAGAAGGAACTATAGCTTACAGGAAAGGTCCAATGATGGCATCCATGGACGCTTTTATTATCAAAGTAAAGGGCCAAGGCGGTCACGGTGCTAGGCCTGATTCTTTTATAGATCCAATTGCCACAATCAGTGAAATTAACCTAGGTTTGCAAAAAATCATCTCAAGAGAGCTTGACCCAACAGAATCTTCCCTAATATCTATCTGTCAGATTCACGGCGGCACCTGCCAAAATATAATTCCTAATGAAGTTTGGGAAGAAGGTACGGTTCGTAACTTGAATGAAGAAACCAGAGATTTTGTTGAAAAAAGAATGGGAGAGATTGTAGAAAATACAGCAAAAGCCTTTAGGTGCGAGGGAATTCTTGAATACAAGAGATTCTACCCAAGTCTAATAAATGACGATGATTTTACGGACTATGTAAAAGATATCGCCGCAGAACTTATAGGTGAAGAGAAAGTTATCGAGCTTAAAAACCCATCTATGGGCGGCGAAGACTTTGCGTTTTTCTTAAAAGAATCTAAGGGAACATTTTTATCACTTAATAACCTAAAAGCGAATCAAGATGGTAATATCTATCCTCACCATAATTCTAAGTTTGATGTCGAAGAAAGTACTTTTTATATAGGTAGCGGCATCCTTGCCGAAGTTTCCTATAGATATTTGAAAGAAGGAAAAAATGAAAAATTATAAACTGCATATCATAGCCCTAGTAGTAGTTCTAGTGGCTGAATTAATCGGTAAACATACCTTTGATATAGGTATAGGAACTATAGTTCTTTTGCCTATGCTATTTGCCCTTGTAATCGGTGTTTTAACCACACCAAAATTCTTAAAAATCGCCAAAGAAAAAGAAATGGCTGAAGCTGGCAGGTTAATTTCCATCACCCTCATGCTTCTAATGGCCAAATACGGCACAACAATTGGACCAACAATTGATACAGTAATAAAATCATCACCAGCCCTCATTCTTCAAGAATTTGGTAACCTAGGAACTGTATTATTAGGCGTGCCTTTAGGTATTTTACTCGGTCTAGATAGGGAAGTAATAGGAGGAGCTCACTCTATATCTAGAGAACCAAACGTTGCTTTAATAGCAGAAAAATATGGCCTTGATAGTCCAGAAGGCGAAGGAGTACTTGGAGTTTATATAGTTGGTACAGTATTCGGTACTATCTTCATGGGAATAATTGCATCAGTCCTTGCTACATCAACCCCACTTCACCCATTATCCCTTGCTATGGCTTCAGGAGTAGGATCAGCATCAATGATGACAGCCTCAGTTGGATCGCTTGTAGAATTATATCCAGAAATGGCAGATAAAATTACAGCCTTTGGAGCAGCATCAAACCTCTTATCAGGTCTTGATGGAGTTTATATGTCAGTATTTTTAGCAATACCTCTTGCAGAAAAATTATATGCAAAACTTAAAAAGAAAGGAAAATAATCATGAAATTTAAAGAGAAAATTTTTATCCTTTTAATAACAGCAGCTATTTCTGTAGTAGCTAACTGGGTAGGTCCTGGCATTAGTCCTCTTCAAGGAATCCCAGGTGTCCTAATCCTTGCCGCAATTTCTATAGCTGGAATTGCCATTTCTGACATCATGCCAGGTAAAATTCCTGCAGTAGCCTATATAGTAACACTTGCAACTATTGTAACTATTCCAGCTTTTCCTCTATCAGGCTTTATTAGCTATCATACAGGAAATGTTGATTTTACTACACTTTGTACACCAATTTTAGCCTACGCTGGTATCTATACCGGTGAAAACCTAGATAATCTTAAAAAGACTGGTCCAAAAATAATTGTGCTAGCTATTTTTGTAATCTTAGGAACATATATCGGCTCAGCTTTAATTGCTCAAATCATTTTAAAAATGATTGGACAAATCTAATAAATATAAAAGGTGATGGCAGGAAATTTACTTTCTCAACCATCACCTTTTTTTACCAAAAATTATTATTTAAGTCTATCTTCGACTGATTTTATTTTTTGTTCCATAGTAGCTTTTTTATCACGTCTATCATCCATTTTTATAACTGTATATACCCTGTCACAGCCTTTGTCGAATACAGATTCCTGCATTTTTCTAATTGCTTCTAGAGCTTTATCAGCATCAGCTTCTATAACTGTGCCCATAGGATTTAATTTGTATTTTACTCCCTCTGCCATAAGGATTTTTTCTGCTTCTGCTACATATTTACTTACTGATGTTTCCTTTGTACCTATTGGAATTAGGCAAACTTCTACTACTGCCATCTAGTCCTCCTCAAAAAACTTCTTATAAATTTCATAGGCTTCATAAATATCTTCTACCCCTGCAAGCTCTCTTATTGAGTGCATAGCAAGGAGAGGAATCCCAACATCAATTGCCTTGATACCAAGGGCTGTGGATGTAATAGGACCAATTGTAGAGCCACCAACCTTGTCGTTTCTATTATGGAAAGTTTGAAGCTTATAGTCATGTTTTTTAGCAATATTTATAAGTCTTGCCTTGGTTTCAATACTTGTAGCATAAGCTCCGTTTGCAGCAATTTTAATTACCAAACCTTCATTCATCTTAACCTCATTTGTAGGATCTGCGAAAGCTTTGTAATTTGGATGAACTGCGTGGGCTTGGTCTGCAGAAATGATCATAGAATTTTCTATCATTATTTGATATTCTTCCCTATCTATACCAAACTTTATCGCAATTCTTTCTAGGGTATTTCCTAGTAGATTTGAAGCCGCTCCACCTCTTGTAGATGAGCCGATTTCTTCATTATCACTTAAAAGAATCATCTTATTTTTGCCCGGCTTACTGTCAATAAGCGCCTTTAGCGAAGCATGGACGGAGCCAAGATTATCAAGCCTACCGACATGAACCATGTTATTTATAATGGCACCTTTTTGCCTATCATAAAGACCTAGGTCAAAGTCAATTATATCTTCAACCTTGATTTTTAATTCTTCTGCCAAAAGATTTACCAAGTACTTCTCGCTCTCTAGATTATCCTTGATAGTTTTCACAAGTGGATATAGATTATCTTGAGTATTATAGGCATATCCCTTATTTATTTCCCTATTCATGTGAATAGCAGCATTGGCAATGGTAAGTAGGTCTTTATCAATATTTACAAGAGCATACTTGATTTTGCCCTCTTCCTTATAGGCAACTTTTCCCGCAAGAGAAAGAGTCCTATCAAGCCAAGTAGAGTGAATCATCCCACCATAGGCTTCGACATTTAATTTCAAAAACCCTGTGTCAGCCATCTCTGGATTTGACTTAATCTTAAAAGTCGGACTATCTGTGTGAGAACCAATTATATCAAAGCCTTTTTTCAAATCTTCTCCAATCTCAAAGGCTATAAGGGCACTATCATCACGAGTTGTGTAATATTTGCCCTTTTCTAGTTCCCAGACTTCATCTTCCCTAACTTTCTTAAATCCATTTTTCTCCAAAATTTCACTTGCGTTTTTTACCGCAAAATAATTTAAAGGACTTCTGTCAATAAAATTTATTAAATCTTTACTAAAATCTATAATATATTTTTCCATAAAACTATCATACCTTTATAGAAAATTTTCCCAAGAAGAGATTATTAGAATTAGTTTTTATAAATATTCTTCTTAAAACTAAAAAAACGGAAAATCCTAAGAAATTCCGTTTAAATATTTTATACAAGTTTTATAGACATCAAGACCTGTAAATAATGAATTTTCGTCAAAATCAAAGGCCTTATTGTGATGGCCTGCGGCAAGGTCTGACCCGAAGATAAAATGAATCGCAGACCCACCCTCTTTATTTACCTTATTTATATAATAACAAACATCCTCACTTGCCTTAAAATCAGGACTTTTAATAGTATCAAAGCCTTTTGATCTCAAAAGTTTATCTATTTCATCATAAAATTTATTAGCAGGTTTATCTATAGAAGGAGCGGAGCCAGCGATTTTTATTTCGTAGTTAAGGTCGTATTGGATACTTGCCCCCTTTATTATTTGAATAGCTCTTTTTACTAGAAAATCATTTACTTCTCCATTTGCACCTCTTGTTTCAAGCTCAAGAACTGCCTTATCAGAAATCGCATTTCTTACCCTTCCTCCTCTAATTACTCCAACATTTATCCTTGCCATTCCCTTGGAGTTTTGAGCTAAGGTCTCTAGATTAATTAGGGCACTTGCCGCAGCCAGATTTGCGTTTTTTCCTTCTTCTGGTAGGGCTGACGCATGAGATGAATGTCCCCTAAAAATCGCATCTAATTTAGTTGAAGCAAGAAAACCAGTCGTACCCACACCAACCTTGCCTGAAGGAAGTCCCATTCCCAAGTGCGCAGCAAAAAAATAATCTATATCATGAATGTATTCTGATTCGCTAATTGATCTTGCTCCACGAAGTCCTTCCTCTCCTGGTTGAAAAATCAAAATATACTTGCCAGAAAGATTACTTATATTCTCCATAAGCCATTTAGAAAGTTCTATCCCCATTGACAGATGCCCATCATGGCCACAAGCGTGCATAGCAAAGGGATTTTCTGAGGCAAAGCCTTCTCTAAAAGGCTTGTGAAACTTATCATTACTTTCTTTAATAGGCATGGCGTCAATATCAAAACGAAAGGCAAAAGTCTTGCCTTTTTTTCCTGTATCTATTGTTGCGATAAGGCCAGTATAGCCAAGCAAAATCTCAGATATATCAAAATCCGCCCTTATATCAAGGCCTTGCCTGTAGATCTTCATTTTCTCCTCAGAAGGTCTTCCAAAAATCAAATCTTCCTTGTGGATTTTCTTGCCATATTTTATATCGGAAACGCCAATATTTTTCAAATCCTTTATAATATTTATAGTTGTTTTAAATTCCATCCAACCAGGTTCTGCTATTTTGTGATAGAATCGCCTAGTTGCTATCAGATTATTTTCCATCTCAATCCTCTTTCCTATAGGCTAGGAAATACAGAAGACCAACAAGGATTGCCCCTCCTATAATATTACCAAGAGTAACTGGAATTAAGTTTTTAACTAACATATTAGGGATATTGATACTCGCTAGCGCCGCCGCATCAAGTCCTGTTTTTGCCGCAAGGTCTGGTATATTTTTAGCCAAAATCCCTGCTGGTATGTAATACATATTGGCAATGCTATGCTCAAAACCAGAAAGAACGAAGACTCCAACCGGGAAAAATGCTGCAAAAGCCTTTGACCCATAAAATTTCGCTCCAAGAGACATCCAAACTCCAAGACAAACCAAAAAATTCGCCAAAATTCCCAAAACAAAAGCCTGCCCAAAAGAAAGGTCAATCTTTGATTTTGCAATTAAAATTGTTCTTATTCCAACAAGCCCATCCCCCAAAAGCCATTGACCGGAAATTGAAAGTAAAAAAGCAACAAATATACAACCTATAAAATTACCCAGATAAACTAAAATCCAAGACTTAAGCATTTCTTTTAATCGAACTTTTTTATCCAAAAACGCTGTAATCATAAGACAGTTTCCTGTAAAAAGCTCTGCCCCAGCAAGAATTACAAAAATAAGGCCGGGTGTAAAAGTAAGTCCTTGAACAAGTTTACCAAGACCTAAAGTATCCTTATTTGCCAGTAGGTTTGCTGCCGCAAAACTTGATCCTTGAGCAGCTAGAGCAATAAAAACTCCTGCAAAAAATGATAAAATCAAAAGTTTTTTAATTTTTATTCTAGCCTTTTTTGTATAAACTTCAAAAGCTCTCGGTAAAATTTTATCTGGACTAAGATCAGTATCCATAAACCCTCCTCATAATATTTTCATTATAATTATATGCTATTACTTTTATAATTCCTTAAAAATATAAGAAACTTTTTCTATGATAATCTTATGTATGATTTCTGTTGTTATAATACAAGAAAAACCAGCCCTTAGATGCTACCCTAATAAGCTGGTTTATATATTTATTCTATTGTCAAATTAGCTATTATAGATATCTCTATCAAATTCTCCCTCACTTGCGCCTACAATTACTGCTGCAGATGAAGCCGCAGTCACGTTTGTTGCTGTTCTTCCCATGTCTGCAAGAGATGAAATTGGGGCAAGGATTACTACCATTTCTACTGGTAGACCCATGGCTGCAAAGACTGCTGTAGTTGCTATTGTCGCTGTGCCTGGGACTCCTACTGTACCTAGTGATACAAGAAGGGCTACAAGGATTAGATTGAGATAATCGCCCATTCCGTAGCCAAGGTCTAGGACATTTGCTGTTAGAATTGCAGTCATTACTGGCCAAAATCCTGCACAACCTGGCATTCCCATGGTAGCGCCCGCTGGTGCTACAAAAGATGCTATTTTTTCTGATACACCTAGGTTTTTCTCTAGGTTGTCAACATTTGCAGGGATAGATCCTACTGAAGATTGGGTTGTAAAGGCAATTGCCTGCACAGAAAAGTTTTTCTTGAAAAACTTAAATGGATTCGCCTTTGCAAAGATGCTAATTAAAGCACCTGTTGTGATATAGGAATGGATAAAGCTTGCCACATAGGTTAAAATCAAAATTGATACCAATGGCTTTATTGCAGTGTAATCTATTCTTGCTATAGCAGATGCAATTAAGGATAGGACTGCATATGGGGTAAAGCTTGTCACAAGGCTTACTAGCCTGTTTATTATTTCAGAAAAAGCAAAAATAAAGTCAACAAATGGCTTAACTTCCTTTTCTTTTCCTTTTTCAATTAGGGTTAAAACCACAAAACCGATTAGGACTGCAAAGACAATTATAGGTATAACCCTGCCATTTGCAGCATCATCTATAATATTTTTTGGGAAGAAATCAACAACTGCCTCAGCAAATGTTGGTACTTCCCTAGCTTCTGCTGCTTCTGGTAGAGGTATATTAGAATCTTTACCGATTTTAAAACCTACAGCCAAAATTACACCAAGAATTGATCCTAGAACGTTGTGAAGACTTAATATCCCAACAGTTTTTAGACCAATTGACTTAAGTCTGTTTATAGATTCATTTGATATAACAACCTTAATTACAGATGCCAAAAGTAGGGGAATTACAAGGGCAAATAGCATATTTGCATAAATTTCCCCAAAAATTCCAAATAGTTCGGTTTCTCCTTTAAAAATAAATCCTAGACCAATTCCAAGAATTGATGCAGTTATTACCCTCATTGAGAAAGATAATCCCTTCTTTTTCATAAGGCTTAGTCCATAGAAAAGTGCCAAGCCTACTAATAGTGCTAAATATTTCATAATATCTCCCTTCATTATTTCATAAAAAACGTAAAAAAACTCGCCCCTCAAAAAAGGACGAGTGTAACCGTGTTTCCACCTTTATTCATTCCTATAAAAATAGGAACCTCAAACCGGAGTCAATAAACTCCTCTCGCTATAACAGGCGATCCTGGGACCTACTACTAATTTCATAAGCCCGACTTAAAGATGCATAAACACAAAAATCCTTTAGTTAATCTCAGCAAAATAACCTCTCTGTAAAATTCCTCTTTGTGCTCTCTTCTTTTTAACGTCAATTTTATTATAGTCTAATTATACAATACCTAGTAAATTAGTCAAGATTAAATTTATAATAAAATTTTCACTTATATAATCGCATAGTTTCAAGTCTTCTATAAATTTTGTTTTTTTATTTAAAGTTGAATAAAATTTACAAGGAAATTTTGTTATCTTGCCAAATTACAAAACTATTTTTTCCTAGGATATTATTTTGATAATTATTTGAGAAAATTATACTATTTTCTTCAAGAATAAAATCTTTTTCATGGGCTAGATTTATAGCAAGGCTTAGCCTTGTTTTATAGTCAAATCTTTCTATTATTAGGATATTATCCTTACTATAAATTTTTATATTGCCGTTTTTTATGGCAGGATGGTTTTTTACCTTTAAAATTCCCTTGACTTTTTCTGTGAAGGCCTTGTTTTCACCTAGTTTATCCCAAGGAAATCCCCTCCTACAATCTGGGTCTTTGCCCCCTTCAAGCAAGGCTTCTGTTCCATAATAAATAGAAGTAGCTCCCATATAAACCGTACTCATAGCAAGGCTAGCCAAAAACTTTTCCCTATCCCCTCCAATTTCTGTAATAAATCTAGGCGTATCATGGGTATCTAGGAAGTTTAACATCATCCTATTTGCCGCATCTCTATTTCTCATCATAACCATATTTAGATCATCACTTGCTTTTTTGGCATCAATTTTCTCTTTGAAATAAGCAAGAGCAGTGTTCGTGAAAGCATAATTCATAACAGAATCAAACTCATCTCCCCTAAGGAAAGCCTCTGCATTGTGCCAGTTTTCTCCGATAATAACAGCATCTGCCTTAGCAGTTTTGATTTCCTTCCTAAATTTCTTCCAAAAATCGTGGCTTACTTCATCTGACACATCAAGTCTCCATCCGTCAATATCAAATTCTTCTATCCAGTATTTGCCGATTTTTATTAAATAATCCTGAACATCTTTCTTAGAAGTGTTTAGCTTTGGCATATTATAAACGTGGGCGAAAGTTTCATAGTTTATTCTTTCTATATCAGCAAAATCATCTTCAATAAAAAACCAATCAAAATACTCAGATTTTTTGCCTTTTTCTCTCACATCAACAAATATTGGATTTTTGTGGCTCATATGGTTGAATACAGCATCTAGGACTATCCTTATTCCCATTTCGTGAGCTTTTCCCACTAGGTTTTCGAAATCTTTTTTATCTCCAAATTGCGGATCAATTTCAAAATAATCCACAATATCGTATTTATGATTGGTTGGAGATTTGAAAATCGGTGTTAAATAAAGGGCATTTACACCAAGACCCTTGATATAATCTAGTTTTTCTATAATCCCCTTTAAATCTCCTCCGGCAAATGATGATGTATTTGGCAAATCTTCCCATTTTTGATTTATATAAGAATCATCTTTAGAAAAGTCTCCCCTCCTAAATCTTTCAGGAAAAATCTGATAAAAAAGGGCATCTTGCATCCATTCTACTGGCTCAAACAGGTCAGCCTGGTTGATATAAGGCATGTGAAAAGATGTGAAATAAAAGTTTTCAAAATCATAATTTTTATAAATTCCACTTTCACAAAGATAATAGGTCTCCTTTTCTTCTTTTATCTTAAAAATATAGGCAATTCTTTTGTCAGAAACTTTTAAATTAACTTCATGATAAGAAAAAAGTTCATCTTCAAAAGTCTTCTCCATCTCTATTTCTTCCCATTTACGAGGCTCATCAAATTTATAAGTATAAAGAAGACTCACCTCTAACTTATCAGTCTTATCAGTCCTTATTCTAAAGTTAAGCTCGTCAGAGCTTTTCGCATAGGCCATAAAACTCTCACTTAGGTGTAAAACTGCGGCTTTATTCATAATCCCCCCTGATTTTCATAACAGTATAGTCTAGGAATATTTTACTAGTTTTTGGGCAAAAAAATACCAGAAAGCTAGGTTTCTGATATTTTTATATATTAGCGATTATTTTTAAGTTTTTATATTTATCCTATATTTTCTGGTTTTTTCTTTATTGTACCTAAGATTATGCCTCCTATTATTGCACCTATTAATACTGCTACGACGAATAATAGGGCTTGGTTAAGTGAACCCATAGCTGGTAGGATAAAAATTCCACCGTGTGGAGCTGGTGCATTTATGCCAAAGTGACCTACTATAGCGCCTGCTATAGCAGATCCTATAACACATGATGGGAGGACTGTTTGTGGCTCTGCTGCCGCAAATGGTATAGCTCCTTCGGTTATGAAAGATGCTCCAAGGATATAGTTTGTAACTGTGGTTTTCTTTTGTTCTTCATTAAATTTATCTTTGAAGAATGTTGTTGCAATGGCTATTGCAATTGGTGGCACCATACCGCCCACCATTACGGCTGCCATAAATGTTCCTATGCCTGTATCTGTGAAGGCTCCAATTGCAAAGGCGTAAGCTGCTTTATTTATCGGTCCACCCATGTCTATTGCCATCATCCCTGCAAGTAGAGCTCCTAAAAGCACCATGTTTGTGCCTGATAGACTCATTAGCCAATTGTTGATGAAGTTATTTACTCCAGTAAATATTGGGTCAACCACAAAGAACATGATTGCACCAACAATTAATAGTCCAAGAACTGGGTAAATTAGCATTGGCTTAAGACCTTCAACTGATTTTGGAAGATTTTTAGTTGCTTTTTTGAGGAAGTTTACAACGTAACCTGCTATAAAACCACCTATTAAACCACCGATAAATCCTGCACCACGACTTGCCATAAGACCTGCAACCATACCTGGCATTAGCCCTGGTCTATCAGCTATAGAGTAGGAGATATAACCTGCAAGGATTGGAATCAAGAAGGAAAAAGCATCTCCTCCAAGTCCGTTTAGGAAGGTAAATACTGTTGATTCATCGCCTGCAAATCTTTCAAAAAGGAAGGATATTGCAAGAAGGATACCACCGCCAATTACAAATGGAAGCATGTGGCTAATTCCGTTCATGAGGTCTCCATAAATTTTTTGGCCAACTGACTGTTTTTCCTCATTATAAGTGTTGTCAGAGCCACCTTCTTCGTGGTAAATATTTGCTTCCCCTTTTATTGCCCTATCTACAAGTTCGTCGGCCTTTCTAATTCCGTCAGAAACCGGTCTTTGGATTAATCTCTTGCCATTAAATCTGGCTGTTTCTACTTTTTTGTCAGCTGCAATTATGATTGCGTCTGACTTATCAATTTCAGCTTGACTTAGTCTATTTTTAATTCCATCAGAACCATTTGTTTCTACTTTGATATTTACTCCTCTAGCTGCAGCAGCTTTTTCTAAAGCTTCTTGAGCCATATAGGTGTGGGCAATTCCGTTTGGACAGGCAGTTACAGCAAGTAAGCTAATATCTGATTTTTCATTTTTTTCTTCTACTGCCACTTCTTTGGTTGAGTTTTTGTTTGCAGAATATTTTTCAATTACATCATAGACTTCATCTTCGCTAGCTACTTTTTTTAATTCATCTATAAATCCGTCTTTCATAATCATCTTTGATAGCTCTGCAAGGGTTGCTACATGGAGGTTATTTTCCCCATCTGGAGCTGCTATTGCAAAGAAAATTTCTGTTGGCATGCCGTCAAGAGCCTCATAATCAAGTCCTGATTTTTTCCTAGCAAATAAAACTGCAGGTTCTATTACTGTAGCGTTTTTGCTGTGAGGTATGGCTACAGATTCTCCAAGGGCTGTTGATCCTTGAGCTTCCCTTTCTTTTAGACCTTCTTCAAAGTCTTCTGCACTTTTTACATAACCTTTTTCAAAAAACTTCTTAGCTATTTCTTTTATAGCCTCTTCTTTGCTCTCTGCCTTAAGGTCTAGAACCATTAGGTCTTTTTTTAATAAATCTCTAATTTCCAATTTCTTCTACCTCTACTTTATTTAATACTTGGTTAATTATGTCCCTACCTGCAATATCTGGGCTAAAAGCTGTCGCTGTGCCACAAGCAGCTGCGAGTTTATAAGCGCCAATTTTTTCAAAATTATTTACCATGCCATATACAAAACCGCCTACCATAGAATCTCCTGCACCCACTGAATTTACAAGCTTTCCATCAATAGGTCTTGCCCTATACACATGATTTTCATCTACAAAAATCGATCCTTTATCACCTAGCGAAACAATTACATTTTGAGCACCCATTTCATTTAACTTCCTAGCGTATTTCACTAGGTTATCTTCTGTTATTTCAGTTTCAAAAATATTTCCCAATTCTTCCTCATTTGGCTTAACCAAAAGTGGCTTATAAGCCAAATAATCTAAAAGCTTTTTATCAGCGATGTCTATAGTAAACTTCGCCCCTGTTTGCTCTATGAGTTTCTTATAAAAATCTTCGTCCAAGGAATATGGTAAAGATCCTGAAATAACAATGATATCATCTTTTTTTATTTCTTTTAAACTGGCAAAAAATTTCTCTACTTCTTCATTTGAAATCTTTGGTCCTTTGGCATTAATTTCCGTTTCTTTATCGTATTTGAGTTTAACATTGATTCTAGAATTTTCCTTAATTCTTACGAATTTTTCAGCTAGACCCAATTCTTTTATGCAATCGGCAATATATTCACCAATAAAACCTCCCACAAAACCGAGATTTATTGATGTTTCTCCTAGATTTTTTAAGATTTTACTTGCCATAATTCCTTTTCCACCAGGATATTTTTCGTCTTCACTCGCCCTAATTGTAGCTCCATCTTCAAATCTATCAAATCTTACGATGTAGTCAATAGCGGGATTTGTTGTAATAGTATAAATCATCATTCCTCCGTTATCAGCTTGATTTCATCTCTAGTCGCTATCGTCTGAAAATACTTTATATTTTCTTTAGATTTATCAGCAAGCACATAAGCTCTTGTAGAATTTTCTATCGCCTTAAACTTAACCATAGCTTCATTGATATCGGCTGTATAAAAGGCTTTGTCATCAAAACCATTTGCCCCGATAAAGGCAAGGTCAAAATTATATTTGGATATAGAATCCAAGGTTTTAATTCCTGTTATAACCTTTGTCGATGCTTTTATTTCACCTTCTAAAAGTAATGTTGGGATATTTTTAGAAATTAATTTATCCACATGCATGAGGCCATTTGTAACAATCGTTATATCCTGACCCTTGTCAAAATAATCAATCAATTCATTACAAGTTGAACCTGCATCTAGGTAAATAAATTTAGCATCCCTAATTAGTTTAGCCGCCTTTTTGGCTATTTGTGACTTTTCTTTAAGCTTAGTTTTTTGGTTGTCAGTAAAATTTCTCTCACTTGCGGCAACATTATTTAAAACCGCTCCTCCATGGACTCTTGTAATTTTGCCCATATCCTGAAGATATGACAAGTCTCGCCTCAAGGTAGATTCACTGACACCTAATTTATCTGTTAAGATTTTGTTTGACACAGCTTCTTCTTTTTTTATCGTATCTAAAATTATTTCTAACCTTTTTTCTAATATCATGTTAATATTATAGCTCCAAATTCAATCAAAGTCAATCAAAATCTTCCAAAATTTAAAAAGATTGACTATTTATATGGGAAAGATTATAATTGTTTTAAGATTATTATTAGATTTAGGAAAATTATTAACGTAAGGAGAAATGATGAAAGAACTAGAAGAACGAATTCTTAAGGATGGGATTGTTATTGGTCCAAATATATTAAAGGTAGACTCTTTCTTAAACCAACAAATCGACTCTAAATTAATACATAAAATGGGTATCGAATTTGCAAATTACTTTAGAGATAAAAAAATTGATAAGGTATTAACTGTAGAATCATCAGGTATAGCTCCTGCCCTTGCTACAGCTCTAGAGCTTGAAGTTGACTGCGTCTTTGCAAGAAAAAAACAATCACTCACAACAGGCGAGGACTTTTATCACTCAAGCGTTTATTCCTTTACCAAGCAAGTAACAAATGAGCTAATTGTGTCAAAAAACTTCCTTAACGAGGGAGAAAACATCTTAATGATTGATGACTTTTTAGCAAACGGCCAAGCTGCAAAAGGCATGATTGCCATTATCAGACAAGCAGGTGCAAATCCAGCTGGTCTTGGAATTGTAATTGAGAAATCTTTTAGCGAAGGAAGGCAGCTCATAGAAGATATGGATATTGACATCTACTCTCTAGCAAGAATTGCAAAATTAGAAGATGGCGCGATTACTTTTGTAGAATAATAAAAAAAATAGACTGTCAGAAAAAAATTCTGGCAGTTTTTGATTGGAAAATTTTATAATTTTTTATTAAATCCCTTTTAGCATAATTTATATGATATAATATTAGTGCCTAACACCATATTTTTTAGGTGAAGGGAGGTGAGTAATGATGACTCGCATTATTTGGGAAAATTTTTATTTCCCCTTGTTCGTGGGATTAATTCTACTTTTTGTAAAAAAGTACTTAGATCTTTACGACAAGTAAATCAAAAAGACACTAGTTCGTCCCTAGTGTCTTTTTTTGTGAGTAATAATTGACTCGCATACTCAGCTTTGTAAGAGGTCGCTTCTCTTATTTATATTATATAGGTTTTTACCTGTTTTTCAATTTTTTTCTTATCTGATTTTTTCTATTATTCTTGATCTTGTTTCAAAGTCTTCACTTGTACCTGAAATAGAACTATTTTTCTTGGCAAGATTTGACATTTCGTCTAAGATTTCTTTTGCTTCTTTTATATCACCTGTTTTTGATGATAATTTGTCTATTCCTTCTGCCTTGTATCTCTTAAGACCTGAATCAAATTCATCATATTTTTGATTATATGTGTCTGATCCTTCTTTTAGTTTAATAGCTCCACTTCTAAGCTCAAGTATTCCCTTGTTAAGGTCAGACATGCCTTGAGACAAAGGATTTAAGGCATTTGTGTCAACAGAGCCTAGTTGTTTGAGGGCCTTTGATCTTTCATTAAATTCGCTTAAGCCCCCAGCCAATTTTTCAGAGCCGTCTTTAAGTTCTGCTGATTTTGAGTCTAAAAGATTTAAAGCTTCTGCTAGTTTTTCGACACCTTTTTTATTTTGCTCAGTTCCTTCCATTAATCTCTCAGAACCAACTTTTAGCTTATCTAAACCTTCGTTAAGGTCATTAATAGCTACTCCTAGTTTCATTAAATCACTTTCAGATAAGCCGTCTTCTAATTTTTCTATTCCCATGGATAGACCTTTAGAAGCTTTCGCTAAATCTTCTTTAGAAGAATTTACTTTTTGGCTCATCTCATCTAGACCTTCACTAAGCTTAGAAAGTCCTGCATTAAGTTCATTTGAACCTTGACTTAACTCATTTATACCAGCATATATTCCCGCATTAATTTTTGCACTGGCAGCTAGATTTTTTGCATTTGCATAAAGATTATTTTCTATTGCCCTTAGGCTTTCAATTTCACCTGACAATGATCCATCAACATTTTTAGCCTCTAAGCTTTGAATTTGTCCTTCAATTGCTGAGGCGTTATTGTTGATATTTGCCATTTCTCCTTCTACACTTGGTGCATTTTTAGCTGTTTCGCTAAGTTCATTTAAACCCGCTGTCATTTTTGAAGAAGATTCGCTAGCACTTTTTAGACCTATATTTAATTTTTCTAAATTTTCTGCCATTGGTGTTATACTTTTACTGAACTCGTCAATTCCAGATTTTAAAGAGTTAAGAGAAGTCGCAAATTCTTTTAAGTCTCCATCATCTTTTCCTTCAGATAATTTGGCGGATAATTCCTTACTTCCTTCACTTAGCTTGGTAATTCCTGCATTAAGTTCACTTGCACCTTGATCTAAGGCTATTGAACCTTCACTTAAAGCTCCTATTTTTGAATTGATTTCAGAAATTCCTCCAGTATATTGGTTGATTCCTGCATTTAATTTTGCTCCACCATTATTTAAGCTAGTGATAGCTGATTGCATTGGACCTATTTTTTCTGGCAAGCTTGCAAAGGCTGTGCTCATTTGATCAAAACCTGATTTTAATCTCTCAGATCCATTTGCTAATTTTTCTGCACCGCCTGATAATTCACCAAGTCCCTTATTTAAACTTGCACTTCCGTCTTTTAGCTTGGCTGAAGCATCTACCAATTTTCCTGCATTGCTTGTTAATTCATTAATTCCATTATCTAAATCATCAAAAGATTCTAAAGTTTTTTCATCTTGGAAAATTTCGTTAGTTATCACAACATAAGCTTCGCTAGGTTTGAAATTAACTACATCCATTTCAATTTCAATCTCTTCTTTGAACTTATCTAGCTTATCATTTTCTAAAATACCGTCAAAATTTTCTTTTAGACCTGGGGCTAATACAGCGCCTACTATTTGATTTTTGCCGTCTTTAACAATTTTTGCATCTTCTGATTCAATGTTTTTAACTTGGCTATCATCAAAAGTCATCTCTGCTAAAACTAAATATGGAGCATAAACAGTTTTCCCAGATCTCATACTTTCTTTTACCTTGTTATGGGCATTAATAGTAATTTTAACCTTACCAGACTTACCTTCTAAGTCTTTAAAATCTATTGCCTTGCCATCAAGCTCATATTTGATACTCACATCTACTGGCAAATCTTTATCAGTCTTACCTTGGTAATAGAAGTCCTTATTTTGATCATTGATGTCAATTACACCATCTTTGGCTTCTATTTTTTCATCTGTTTCTAGATTTTTTATGTCTTTAAGATCTGACTTGTCTTTTATCTTTGCCTTTTCATCTTTATTTATCCAAACAGAAACAGTTTGATCTTTTGTTTCTCCTGCCTCTTTGGTAACAAAAATTGTTTCATTTTTACTAACTTTGCTCTCGCTAGCGTAAGCAATATTACCTCCAAGGATTGAACTTACGCTTAAAACTGCTAGAGCTTTTACAAATTTTTTATTCATTATCTTTTCCTTCCTTAAATCCTTTAGTAGTTTTTTCTATAAATGGAATTGTCACACCTATTATAGCTGGTAGGAAAACAATAATTACAAGCATTGAAATTATCGCACCCCTTGCCAAGAAAATACAAATTGTTGAAACAATCTCCATTTTTGAGTAAATACCAACACCAATAGTTGCTGCGAAAAATGAAAGTGCAGATGTGACTATTGATTTTGAAGTTTCTCTAACTGATAAATCTAACGCTTTTTCTAGGTTTCTTTGCTTTTTGTATTCAAATAAAAACCTATCCATCATCAATATTGAATAGTCAATAGTAGAACCAAGTTGAACTACCCCGATAATTATTGAAGTGATAAATGGAATTGTGTGGCCAAAATAAAATGGAATTCCCATATTTATGAAAATTGCAAGTTCTATTGCAGCAATCAAAACCACAGGAATGGCAAATGACTTAAACACTACAGCTATGATTAAAAATACCACCGCAATTGATGCTACATTTACCATCTTGAAATCTCTATCAGATAGGATTGTCAAATCCTTGGTAAGAACAGCCTCACCTGTTAGTTTCCCGTCTGGGTCATGAGCCTTTACGATTTTATCAATCTCAGCTACTTGATCATTTACCTCTTCTGACGCTGTCTGATATTCTGAATTTATCATTATCATCTGATAACCATTTTGTTCAAAATTCTTCTTTAGCTTATCTGGTAAAATTTCACTAGGTATAGTAGTTCCAGTAAGTGAGTTTATACTTAGAACATTATTAACACCTTTTACATTTTCAATTTCGTTTATCATAGCATTTATACTTGTCTTTGAAAGGTCACCTTTTACAACAACAAAATGACTTGAAGCCATATTGTAGTCTTCTTTCATCTTATTTAAGGCTACTATAGAATCTAGATCTTGTGGCAGTGACCTATCCAAGTTGTAATACAGATTAGTATTTCTTGATCCATATATAGCAGGGATAAACAATAATACAAATACTACAAATAATTTTTTTCTATGTTTAATTGTGAAATTTGCTGTCTTTTCAAAATTTGGTAATAATACCTTGTGGTTAAACCTATTTACAAATTTTTCTGCAAGTAATATCATTGGTGGGAGAACTACTACTGTAGAAATAAGTCCTAAAAGAACTCCCTTACTCATAACAAGACCGATATCCTTACCTAGGCCTAGCTGCATCAAAAGCAATACCAAAAATCCTGCAAAGGTTGTAAGTGATGAGGCAAAAATTGACGCCAAAGTAGAATCAATTGCCTTTGCCATAGCTTCATTTTTATTTTCATTTTTCTTTTTCTTTTCAACATACCTATGATATAGGAAAATCGAATAGTCAGTAGTAACAGCAAGCTGTAAAACTGCTGCAATTGCCTTGGTAATGTAAGAAATTTCTCCCAAGAAGATATTTGTACCAAAGTTATACAAAATAGCATAACCGATATTTAGCATAAATAAAAATGGTATAATTGTTGATTCATTGGCTAGAGATAACACAACAAGAGCAAGAGCTACCGCAAGCGCCACATAGATTGGTGTTTCTCTGTCTATTAAATCCTTAGTATCCTTAACCAAAGAAGAAATTCCGCTTAAGAATTTTTCCTTACTCTCGATAGCCTTTATTGAATCAATTGCCTCCATTGTCTTAAAGGAAGATGATGATTCAGAAAATTTAACCATTAGAAGAGTTGAATCTTCAGCATAGAAAGCATCCCTAATTTCATCCGGTAAAAATTCATTTGGAACAGTATCACCAATTAGGGAAGTCTTTGATATAACATCCTCAACTCCGTCTATCTTTAAAATTTCATCTTTTAACACATCGGCATCATGATCACTACCCTTTAGTATAAGCATACCAGTTGCAGCATTTTTAAAGTCTTTATCTAATATTTCCTGCCCCTGAGTGGACTCGAGGTCACTAGGCAAATAAGATAAGATATCATAATTTACACCAGTTGACTTATATCCTATCCAAGAAGGTATTAGTAATATTGTCATTACCAAAAGAACAAGTCTTGGATGATAGGAAATAAATTTTGATATTTTTTTCATTTTCTACTCCTTCTCTAAAATTAGGACCTATTAATACAAATAATAAGACTAAGATTAAAAAAATTCTATAAATTAATTTCTAATAAGTTTCTTCCGCTTATTTTTATCAAACAACAGCCTCAAAAAATATAATTAATAATATATTAATTTTGATTTAATTATAAATTGATATTATCAAAATATTTCTAGGAAATATTCAATTATATAATCCTGTTATTAACAATTAGTAATCTTTCCTTTTAAGTCCCGATAATATAATACGCTCTAATACAAACTAATCAAATTTCGAAATAATATGATTCATATGCATTATTTTATTGAATGTCTACTCCTAGCAAGTAATTTGCAATATTATATGCTTCACTATTATTTTTTTTATAATTATAGATACAAATAACAAACTAAATATTGAAATACAGCCAATTAATATATTTTTTAAAAAATTGAAAAAATGCTTGACAAATATCGAGGAATAGTTTATTATTAATTTAGTTGATATAGATTATCAATATCATAAATAATTTAAAGGAGTATATATGAAAAAAATCGCAGTTGTATATTGGTCAGGAACTGGTAATACACTAGCCATGGCTAATGAAATAGTAGACGAATTAAAAAAATCTGACTTAGACGTATCTTTGATTAATTGTACAGATTTTAATGAAAGTGATATAGAATATTACGATGGCTTTGCTTTTGGTTGCCCAGCTATGGGATCAGAAGAACTTGAAGAAAGCGAATTCGAACCTATGTTTGAAAGCGTAGAAAAATCTCTTTCTGATAAGCCAGTTCTTATTTTCGGTTCTTATCAATGGGCTGAAGGTGAATGGATGCAAACTTGGCAAGAAAGATGCGTAGCAGATGGAATTAACCTTGCTTGTGACGGTCTAATTGCCTATGATTATCCAGATGATAAAGCTTTAGAAGAATGCAGAAGAGCAGCAAAGGATTTAGCTAACGCTCTAAAATAAAATGAACGAATTCTTGCTCGTTAATTACGCATCGCAAACTTTGGCCAATAGAAAGCTAGCCAGTCTATTCACTTTTAAAAACACTCAAAATATTGATATAGGCGCAATGGTTTCAGAGTGGAACGAAATACTTAACAAGAAAAATATGTTCGTAGAAATACTTAGTGACAAAAAAAATTCCGCTCAAATATATGCCTATAGACCCGAAAAATTATCGCTCGTATTAAACCAAACAAAGGTTAAAGCCCTTTTAAATAGCCTCGGCTATAATACAAATGACCTAAATCAATGTATAAAACACTTAAAATATAGGTTCAAAAGAGAAACCTTCCCCCATGAAATAGGAATTTTTCTTGGCTACCCTTACGAGGATGTAGTTGGTTTTATCGAAAATAAGGGGAATAAATTTCTTGCAAACGGCTATTGGAAAGTTTATGCCAATAAAGACGAAAAAATCAAATTATTTGAAACTTACAATAAGATTAGAAAATCTTATAAACGTATTTATGAAAGCCATGGGGACTTATCTTGGCTTTGTGTTAGCTGATATTAGCTAAACATTTTTAATCCCCAAAAAAGGAAAACTGTCAATTCCTTTCATAAAATTATTTACTATGCAAAAAAGAACCTGGAAGAAGGCGAAACCAATGCTTTTCCTTTTTCTAGGTTCTTTTTTATCTCTATTTTAATCTTATATTATTCATAAAGCCCAGCTTCAGTCATTACCTTTCTCAAAGTATCAGCTGATTCTTTCATTCTTTCTTTTTCTGTGTCGGTAAGGGGCACATCTATTACCCATTTTACGCCATCTTTGCCTATCACAGAAGGAACTCCTATAAAAATGTCTTTTTCCCCATATTCCCCATCAAGGTAGGATGATGTTGAATATACTGAATTTTCATCATTTATTATTGCTTCCACGAGTCTTGCAAGAGCGACACCTATGCCGTAAAATGTTGCCCCTTTTTTGTTAATTATCTCATAAGCGGCATTTTTTACCTTTTCAAAAGTATTTAAAAGCGCCATTTCGTCAACATCTGAATGTTTTGATACCCATTCATAAATAGGAAGGCCTCCCACATTTGTGTGTGACCATACAGGAAATTCAGTATCTCCGTGCTCGCCCAAGATAAATGCATCCACACTTCTTGGATCAATTCCTATTAGAGAAGCTATTTCTTTTTTAAACCTTGAAGTATCAAGACTTGTACCAGATCCAATTACCTTTTCTGCTGGTGCTCCCGAATATTTCCATGTAGCATAAGTTAGGATATCTACAGGGTTTGATGCCACTACATATATCCCCTCAAAACCAGAATCCTTGATTTTTCCTATCATATCCTTAAAAATCTTTAGATTTTTATCCACAAGGTCAAGTCTGGTTTCGCCTTTCTTTTGAGGAGCACCTGCTGTAATCACAACAACTTCCGCATCTTTGCAATCAGAATAATCTGCCTTGAAAATTTCTTTTGGTCTGGTAAATGAAAGGGCATCTGAAAGATCCATTGCATCACCCTCTGCCTTATCTTCATTTAAATCTATAATTCCAAGTTTCCTACCAATGCCTAAAATGGTTGAAGCGTAGGCAAATGATGAACCTACTGCTCCATCGCCAACTAAAATTATTTTGCTATCCTTAATCATAATATCTCCTTTTTTGTAAAACTTATTAACTTTTTTCTCTATTGTTAATTTAATTTTAACAAAATTTATAGAATTTACTATGACCTAGGTCACACTTTTATTTTATAGAATCTATTGCCATCCTTGCCGCTTCCACAAGACCAGAACTAGTCCAGTTATAATCATCAAAAGATTTCCCAAAATTATCATAGTCAATTTCAGTTTGGCCAACAAACCTTGCTGAAAGGTGGAAATTTTCAATATGAGTATTTTCATATATTTCTTTTATATTTTCATGATTTACCCCACAGCCTGCCATAATTTCAATCTTATCACCGTATTTTTCTTGTAAATCTTTTATCAAATCTAAACCTTGGGTAGCCTTCGGTTTTTTGCCGGAAGTTAAAATTCTATCAACTCCCATCTTAATTAATTCCTCAATTTTTTCTTCCCCGTCTGTTGAATAATCAAAAGCTCTATGAAGCACCACTTTTTTTGGAAATGCAAGGTAAACCAGTTCTTTCATCTTTTCAATATCAAGCTTGCCTTCTTCATCAAGGACACCTAAAACAAAACCATCTATTGGCTTATCCTTAAAAGCTAAAATAGTCGCCTTCATCTGACCGATTTCAAATTCATCATAGGTAAAATGACCAGGTCTTGGTCTTACCATAACAAATTTTTCTATATCCTCATACTCACAACAAATATCCACAAGGCCAGCCGATGGAGTTAGGCCATCAAGGCTTAAAGCTGAGCAAATCTCCACCCTATCAGCCCCGCCAAAATACGCTCCAATCATACCATCAAAAGAATCAATACATATTTCTAGTTTCATAAGCACTCCTTTGTTTTTCTATAATCATTATATCAAATAATGAATTTTTTGGAAAAAATCCCCAATAAAAAAGCCACAAGTTATAAAACCTATAGCTTTTACAATATTACTCTTGAATAAAATCTTTAGCCTTAATTATATTAACCTGGCAAGATTTCATAGCTACCAGACTCGCCTTATGGGCCTTTTCACTAGTTGCCCTACACAAATCTTCAATGACTGTGACTTCTGCATCTAGAAGGGCATTTTTAATCATAACGGCATTGGAAAGAACACAAATATCTGTGCAGATACCAACCATATAAATATTTTCGATTTTCTCTTTTTTATCTAATCCTCTAAGGTAGTCCACAAGTTCATAGGACCCAAAAGATGGCTTGTCTATAATCTTGTTATCCTTAGGGTCTATTTTTATTTCCCAACCTTTAGTTCCTCGAACACAGTGAGTCACAGGTAGGTGTTTTCCTTCAAGACTTTCCAAATAATTCTCCTCGTGGGTATCCCTTGTAAAAATCACCTCACCCTTAAATTCATCAACTAATTTTTGAATTGGTCCGACAATCTTGTCGTTCCCTTCATTACCAAGAGCCCCGTCCACAAAATCATTTTGCAAATCAACTACTAATAAAACGTCCATGGTTTCTCCTTTTTTCTATTAAACAAATTAGCATATAATCTTTATTAGCCTTCTAATTCTCTTATTTCTCTATCAACCTTTTCCCTAATTTCCACAATGGCATATCTTAATTCTTTTAGGGCGACTAGATTTTCTTTTATTTCTCCTTGAACCCTGATGTCGGTGAATATATTGTCAAAGACTAGGTCAAATAACTCGTCAGAAAGCCTATCTGGTATGGCATCTGGCAAACTTATATCAACATCACTAAGTTCTTTATTTAGAGATTTAAGGCTAGCTGATATTTCTTCTAGGCTGAGGTTTGCCTCTCCTATCTTGTTTCTTTTCACAAGACTTGAAAACAATCCTCCGCCTAAAATATCAAATATTCCCCAAGATGATGCGGATTCTAGTTGGCTTAGGCCACAATCTATCTTTGCTATCGATATATCTGCAGCACTTCTTGCTTCTTTTAATTCCTTTAGTCTGTCCATATGGCCTCCTTTTTTACATTATATTTTATGGAAAAATATTTTCAACAAACTAGTTTATTGAAGTAAATATCTACTTTATGTTTTTGTTTATAAAAAATTAGCTTGGGTATATTATCTATGTAGATAATTATAATATATGGAGGATATCATGAAATTAACAGAAACAGTTCAAACTGCTGATTGGAAAGCTGAAAAACACGTTCCAGTAATCCATGCTACCAAAGAAGAAGGTCTAATTCACATCAAAGCTAATGTTGGTGAAGAAATAGAACACCCAAATACTGCTGAGCACCACATCGCTTGGATAAAAGTTTTCTTCAAACCAGAAGGAGCTAAATTCCCAGTTGAAGTTGGTTCCTATGAATTTAATGCACATGGCGAAGAAGAAATCTTCACTCAACCATGTGTAGAAGCTAGAGTTAAATCTGACAAGGGTGGAGAAGTTTATGCACTTGCTTATTGCAATATCCACGGTCTTTGGGAAAATTCAGCAGAAATCTAAGTATTTTAAAAAAGCAAGGTTCGCCTTGCTTTTTGCTTGTTTATTTTTCCTAAAAAATTTTTATATTTTCGATTTCCAAAATATTTTTCTTGTATAATCCACTTTATGTTTTTTCGCTTCATAAAATTAAGCAAGCACCATAAAAGTTAAAGAGCTTTTATTATGTCATCAATTATTTCAACTGCGACTTTTGATGCACGTTCGAAATTATCAATAAACTCCGCTCCCCCTTCTGTTAAGGCGTCCGATACTGCCTTAATCATGACAAAGTCTGCTTGATATAAGTGGCAGGCTAGGGCAATGGCAGCTCCTTCCATATCGACAATATCGCTGTCCCAATCCTTAGCTAGCTTACTTTTAGCTTCAAATCCTGAAACAAATTTATCTCCCGAAGCAAGCTTAACTTTTTTCAAATGTGGATTGATTTTAATTGCGAGATCTACCAAGCTTTCTGTAGTTTTAATGGCAACATCATCAAAAATTTCGTATTGGCCCTTTTTCACATCATCCAAATCAGATGTGTCCCATTCATAATGGATTACACTTTCTACTACTGTAAGCTGCTCAACCTCACGATTATTTAAAGCACCAACAACTCCATAATTTATAATAGTGTTACACTTATAAACATCTAGAAGCAGGGTCATAGCAATTGCTGCACGGATTTGGCCTGCGCTTGAAGGACAAACAAAAACATCCTTATCGTGGATATGATATTTCAAAACCTCAAAGCTACCATGCTTGTATTTTTCAATTGGTTCCTTGTAGATATTATAAAAAGCATCAAATTCTACTGCTACTAATATTCCTATATTCATCTAATCACCTCAAATTTATTATATGGTTTGTTAAAAAAATATCCAAAAACTTACTATAACAAGCTATAAACAGTAATTATCCAAGTGAAGTATCGATATGTTTATTCGTTATTTTTATTAAATAGTCTTGAATTTTTCTAGATTATCTTCATAAAGATCTTAGTAAATTTTTAACTCGAATTTTTATCAAATATTCTCCAAGCTCTGTGAAATTCCCTCATTATTGATTTTTACGTATTTTATATACCTATAGGAAACTTAATTTAAATAGTTTTTGGGAATCTTTATATAATTTACCCTTTTAAGCCAATATCTATTAATCACTCAAAATATAGGATACCTAGCTATTTCCTTAAGACTTTGGTAGGTCTGATACTTTAGTGCAAAATTTGACTTACCATAGCAATCTTTTTATGGATAACGCTCCTAATCGTCACGTTAGTCCATAAAAAATTGCATAAGGTTTTACATCAATTTTTCTTCGCACCTTTCGGTGCTTGAAAAATTGTGTAAACCAGCCAAATTTTGCTCGCAAAATTTGGCTTACCATTAAAAAAAGTAGCCCCGAAGGACTACTTTTAGTTTCTATTTATTATTTTTGAGCGTTTGCTGCTGCGTTTTCGCCAGCGATTCTTCCGAATACTGTGATATCAGCCATTGCTACTGATCCAAGTCTATTTGAACCATGGATACCACCTGTAACTTCGCCTGCTGCATAAAGACCGTCTATCCATTCACCGTCTTTGTTGATTACTTGAGCGTCTTTATTGATTTTTAGACCACCCATTGTGTGGTGAACAGCTGGAGCTGCTTTTAACATATAGAATGGAGCGTCTTTTATTTGCCATCCTAACATTCTTAAATTGAATTCTGGGTCTTCTTCTTTTGCAGAGTTTTCGTTGAAAGTCTTAACTGTTTCAAGTAGGGCATCTTTGTCGATGTCAAAGTGTTCAGCTAGTTCTTCTATAGTATCAGCTTTTACCATTAAACCTCTATCAAATAGGCTCTTTGCTTCTTCTGGGTTTGATGCCATTGTGCCAGTTTTTTCGTTTGATGTTTCATCCCAAAGAACATAACCAACATAGTCTGTTTGGTCTTTAATTGCCATTGAGATTTCTCTTCTTGTTCCTAGTTCTTCAACAAATCTCTTACCTTCTTTGTTTACTAAAAGAGCTCCACCAACAAGTCTTGTATCTCCACAGTAAAGAAGTTTACCTGTTTCTACGTCACATACTGGGTAAAGTTGGATTTGATCCATACCTACAGTATCTGCACCAAGTTTCTCTGCCATTGTGATACCATCACCTGTAGCTCCTGGTGAGTTTGTTGATAGAACGTGTTCGTCAACTTCGTTGTCGTTTTCATAGCACATTTCAGCGTTAGCACCGAATCCACCTGATGCAACTACAACTGATTTTGCGTTTACAACAAGTTCTCCGTCTTTTGTTTCAGCCTTTACTCCACAAACTTTTCCATCTTTAGAAAGGATTTCTTTAACGTCTGCTTCTGTGATTACTTCTATACCTAGCTCTTCAGCTTTTTTAGAGTAATTTTTGATTAATTCGTTACCTGAGTGAGCTTTTGGTATGTATGATCTCTTAACTGAGTGACCACCAAAGAACATTAAGCTATCTAACCATTCAACTCCGATGTCATCTCTTAACCAGTGAGCACCATCTGTAGCCTTATCTGCTAGAACTTCGATTAGTTCAGGATCTCCGCCTGCTTCTTCAACGTCTTTTGCAAATAATTCTTTACTATCTTCGATGCCTTCTTTTTCTTGAAGTTCATTTGCTGGAGCGGCATATTCACCACCAGATATAAGTGTATTACCACCAACTGAAGCTAATTTTTCTAGTAATACTACATCTGCCCCTTTTTCCTTAGCAGTAACTGCTGCAGCAAAACCTGCACCACCACCACCAATTACAACAACATCTGTATCTTTTTCTGTTGCTTCAGTTTTTTCTTCTTTTTCTTCTTCATTTTCATAAGCTTTTACATCTCTACCACTAGCTTCGATAGCAGCCTTAACTGCTTCTATAACTGCAGTAGATGTAACTGTAGCACCTGAAACTGTATCAACACTTACATTATTATTTGCTACTATTTCTTCAACAAGCTTATCAGCCGCCTTATCACCAAGACCTTCAGTTTCTTCGTGAGTAAGGTCAATTTTTGAAATCTTATCTCCATCAAAAGTTACAACTGCCTTAACATCACCATTGTTACCAGCTGCTGTACCTTCACCAGTCTTTTCGCCTGTAGCTTCTTCTACCTTTGTTTCTTCTTTTGCATCCTCAGCCTTATCATCAGTCTTTGCGCCACCGCAAGCTGAAAAAAGCATAGACATTGACAGCAATAATGCTAACGTTTTACTTTTGTTCATATACTCTCCTTTTATGTATTCTGTTCCTTGAGTATAATATCAGATATCAACAAGCTTTGCAAGTGCTTCTGGCATTTGGATAAAGTGCCATTTATAAATACTTGCTCAAAGCTTAATTTATGCAAATTTTTTACGGTTTTTTACAATATATACGAATAATTATTATTAAATATTTTTATAATTTTTGATAGAAAAGTAAGACTCGGCACGTATATATAGGTGAAGGAGGCTTTGATGAATGAAAATAAAATAATAAAAGGCATAAAGAAAAAAGATGAAAAAGCCTTAAAAATTTTTATCGACACCTACGGCCCAGTGATGAAGGCAAGTATTTATAAAGTTCTAACTTTTAATGAAAATCTAAGGATGGAAGTCTTAAACGATAGCATCCTTGCTGTTTGGGACAATATAGAATCTTTTGATATCAAAAAATCTTCCTTTAAAAACTGGTGCGCTGGAGTAGCTAGATACAAAGCCATAGATGCACTAAGAAAGGAAATCAGACACAAAAGTGTAGATATAGATGAAGTTTCAAACCATCTGGCAAGTGAAGAAAATATCTTGATAGATGAAAGTGACGAAATATTAAAAGTCCTTGACGAAAAAGACCGAGAAATATTCAAAAAACTATTTATTGAAGGCTATTCATACGACGACTTATCAAAAATCTACGACCTATCAAAGGCAAGTCTCTACAACAGAGTATCTAGAAGCAAAAAAATACTCAGAAAGGAAATAGAAAATGAAAAATGTTTATGATAAAATAAATGACCTAAACTTTGAAACTAACGAATTTGAACTTAATGACATAGAAAAAGAAAAATTATACCAAACAGCCAAAGCTTATAAAAAGAAATCCAACAAAAAATACATCGCTGTAGCTGCTGCCCTATTACTAATGGCAGGCCTTACAATTTCTCCTGTAAGAGCAGAAGTTTCTAAGGCCTTCACAGACCTTAAAGTATCTATGAT
>URUJ01000010.1 GCA_900551095.1 uncultured Anaerococcus sp.
TACGTGAAGGTGGTAGAACAGTAGCATCAGGAGTTGTTTCTAAGATAATTAAATAGTCCCAAATTTTAAAGTAAATATTCCCTGATTTCACACAAAATCTCAAATAAAAGTAATTTTATTTTGGGGGAAAGATTTTGAAATAATAAATATTGTCAAATCGAAAATTAAAAAAAGGGATCTTATAAAAATATAAAAAGCGGGCCTGGCTCGCTTTTTTGTTTAGGAGTTACTATGTTTAATAAAAAAACTTTTCTAAGCTTGTTTCTAATAATGGTATTAGTTTTAACTAGCTGTGGAAAAAAAGAGAAAAAAGCTGAGAATGAGAAATTAAAAGAGGCCATCGAAACCAGCGAAAATATCGAAAAAGAAATTTCGAAAAAGAAAGAACCCCAAAAAGCTGAAGTAGGCAAGCCTTATGAAATTGGAGTTACACCAGATGATTACAATATGGACTATGACACATCAAGACTCTTATCACTAGAGGATAAAAAAAGTAAGTATTATCCAAAAGATGGTGTAAGAGGTTTGTATTTTAATTCTGGTTCTATAAATAATCCTGATGTTTACGATAGAGTAATAGGATTAATAGAAAATTCTAATTTAAATGCAGTAGTTATAGATGTTAAAGATGACTGGGGAAACATTACTGTTGATTTCGATACTGATAACGAAGAAATTCAGTATGCAAATAGTAAGTTGATAAATGCAGAAAATCTAATAGAAGACCTTCACAGCAGGGGAATCTATGTTATAGGAAGAATTACAACTTTTAAAGATTCTATTATTACAAAAATGCATCCAGAGTGGGGTTTTACGAAGGAAGATGGAAGTCTTTGGGCAAATGGTCGTGGAGAAGTCTTTATGAATCCATTCCTAAAGGAAGTGCAAGATTATAATATAGCTATTGGCGAGCTTGCTGCTGAAGCGGGTTTTGATGAAATCCAATACGATTATGTAAGGTTTGCAGAAGGCTTCGAAACTTTTGGTGATTCGTTAACATACTCTAGAGGAGAATTTGAAAATAAAGCTATGGATGAAGGAGATAAAAGGGTAGGAGCTATCACAGGTTATGTAAGAAGGGCTCGTGAGGCTATCTCAGCCTATGGTCTTCCTGTAGCAGTAGACGTTTTTGGGTATGCCTTACAAGCAGGGCGTGCAAGTGGTATTGGTCAAGATTTTTCAGAAATATCTAACGAAGCTGATATAATGTGCTCCATGATTTACCCATCTCACTGGGGACCATATTCTTTTGATATAGAAAAACCTGACCTTGAACCTTATGAATTGGTTTCACGATATCTAAAAGAAGAACAAGCTATTTTTAAAGATTTAGAGCATACTCCACAATCTCGTCCATGGATTCAAGATTTCACTGCTTCTTGGATAGGCGAGGGAAATTGGATGGTTTATGATGCGGAGGCCGTCCAAGCTGAAGTTGATGCAATTTATGACTCAGGTCAAAGAGAATATTTGATATGGAATGCGACAAATACTTATTCAGAAGGCGTTGATTACTAAAAGACAGGGGAAACCCTGTTTTTTGATGAAGAAAAACCACCTATTTCTAGGTGGCTAAATGGAAGTTTATAATCTGTGTTTTCTTCTAAATTGTGAAGGGGTTTGGCCCACTTTTTTCTTAAAAACTTGGTTAAAGTATGATTGAGAGTTAAATCCTACCAAGGCAGATATTTCTTCCATAGTGTGGTTGGTTGAAATAAGCAAATCTTTTGAGACCTCAACTCTCTTTAATATTAGGTATTCAATAGGAGTTATTCTATAGGATTGTTTAAATTCTGATATTAGGTGGAACTTGTTCATATAGGCCATCTGTGATAGGTCTTCTAGTTTTATATCGTCATTATAATTTGTATCTATAAAGGATTTTATATAGTCAATTTGTCTATTTACTTTTTTATCGTGTTTGATAGAAATATTTTTTCTATATTTTCTAAGTAAATTAATTACAAGAGTGGATGCGATGGCATTGGCAAGACTTTTTGCAAAAATATCTTCACCCTTGTATTCTCTATAGATGTCTTCAAAATATTCTTCAAACCTAAGAGTTTTATCTCTGTTATCTATGTGAAAATAGTTTATATCTTCTAGTTGCTCTTTTTTAAATGCTGCAATAGATACTGATTCTATGCCAAAACCCAAAATTTTTATATTATTAATACTCTTATCTAGGTAAAGGGTGTGGCCTATGTTAGAATTTATAATTATTAAATCGCCTGCGTATACATCTATAGATTCACTTTCTATAGAAAGTTTACCAAAACCTTCTTGAATATAATAGAAATATGTGAAAGGATGAAATTGAATTCTGTTTGAAACTTTTTCATCGTAAGTGTTTTTTTGAGCATCTAAAATTTTTACTTCTAAGTGGTCTATATTATTTTCTTCTTCTATTATTTGATCGTTATCTTTCTCCATAATAACCCTCTGTATTTTTATAACTAACTTTTCTTGAATTATAAATTTATACATATATTATACTATATATTGTGGAAAAAATTAAGAAAAATTAGCTGATTTACAAAATATTTTTAAAAAAATTATAGAAATAATTTAAAAACATGAATTATGGATGTCATTAGACTTATGAATCTAATCTTTAGAAGCCATGATAATTGATTAAAATTACAAGAAACGTATAATTTTATTAGGTGAGAAGATGAGAATAATATCAGATGACATGGTAAATCAAATAAAAGAAAATTCTGACATAGTAGATGTAATTGGAGAATATGTTGACCTAAAAAAGGCTGGTTCGTCTTTTAAAGGTCTATGTCCATTTCATAATGAGAAGACCCCATCTTTTACAGTAGATAGGAAGAAACAATTATTTCACTGTTTCGGGTGTGGAGCAGGTGGTGATGTTGTTTCTTTTATAATGCAAAAAGAAGGCTTGTCTTATCCAGAATCACTCAAATATCTTGCTAATAAGGCGGGAATCAATATAGTTTTTGATGAGAATCCAGTTATAAATGAGAAGAAAAATAGATTTTACGATATAAATAAAGATATTATGATGTATTTTTATAAGAATCTTTTAACAACTAAGGCTCCACAGGATTACTTACTTAAAAGAGGGCTTAGGAGTAATATTGTAAATACTTTCATGTTGGGCTTTGCAAAAGATAGTTGGGATGATTTATTATCCTATGCTAAATCAAGGGCAATAAAAGAAGAGGATCTTTTAGAGCTGGGTTTAATTGCCAAGTCTAAAAATGGGAATTATTATGATAAGTATAGAAATAGGTTGATTTTCCCGATTATAGATACCTATGGTAGGGTGATTGGATTTGGTGGAAGAGCGATTGATAACACAATGCCAAAATATTTAAATTCACCAGAATCAGATGTATTTAAGAAGAGATTTAACCTATATGGTCTAAATATTTTTAAAAAACAATCTAAGCGTGATTTAATACTTGTAGAAGGGTATATGGATGTTATCGCTCTAAATAATAATGGTATAGATATAGCTGTAGCAAGTCTTGGGACTGCTTTTACAGTAGATCAGGCAAAACTTGCAAAAAGGTATGCCGATAATATCTATATTTGTTATGATTCAGATTCTGCCGGGATAAAAGCTACAAAAAGAGCTATAGAAATATTTAAAGAAGCAGAAATTGGGGTAAATATAATAGAGCTTGGAGAAGGGCTTGATCCAGATGAATTTGTCAAAAAATATGGTAAAGAAGCTTTTGAGAATAAGATGGATGAAGCTTTAGACGAGTATAATTATGCTTATGAAAAAATTCTGTCAGGTTATTCTGAGGCAAGCGAAAATGAAAAGTTTGAAAAGCTTAACCAATTTATAAATTTTCTTGCATCTATAAAACAGGATTTAACCAGGGAAATATTTATAAATAAAGTTTCTAATTTATTTGATATTGATAAACAAACTTTAAAAGGTGCTATATCAAAGTATAATAACAAACATCATAAAGAAGTAATAAGCAAAGAGTATTTTCCTGAGCCTAATATTGTAGTGGAAGAAAAAAATACAGATATTAATGCTCATGAATTAGAAGTTTTAAGGCTTATATTTAATCAGCCAGAAGATTATAAAAAAGATGCTGATTACTTTGATAAATATTTGACTAGTCCTAAAGCAATTAATTTTAGAGATTTTCTAGTAGATAAGGATGCAAGCAAGTTTGACAAGGCTGATAGGGACTATAGATATATATTAGATTATGTAATGGATGATAAAAATCCAATTGTTGTCAGTGAATTAAAGGATAAAATTAGCCTATATGTGAGGCTTCAAAAGAGAAAAAATCTCAGACGAGGATATATAAATAGTAAGGGGAGAGATAATGAACAGCGATGATAATAAATTGCTCGAAGATGATGTTCTAGATGAAATTATCGAAGAGTTTGAATCTATAAGTGAGAATCAAGATGGAATGATTACTTATAGTCAAATTTTTGACTTTGATGATTTTAAGGACATGGATAAGGAAAGTCAAAAATTAATTCTTGCCAAACTTGCAAGCTCTGGGATAGAAATTGTTGAGAAATCAGAAACTGAGCTAGATCAGGAAGAAGAAGTAGAAGACGAAATTGATGAAGAAGATCAAGAAGAAGAGATAGATGAAAAAGAATTAGAAGAAGAGATAGATAAGACAGTTGATAGTTTAGCTGGAATTAAGCTTGATGATCCTGTTAAAATGTATCTAAAGGAAATCGGTAAGGTTGACTTACTTACAGCAACAGAGGAAATTATACTAGCTCGCCGCATGGAAACTGGAGAGATAGCTAGAAAATCTATCCATGGGTATAAATTTAATAAACAAAACAAAAATAAGTTAGCAAGTGATATATTTTTCGGAGACCTTGCTAAAGTCTTACAAACCGCTGATAATTATTTAAGAGAAGAAAAAGAATTAGACGAAAATACAATAAAAGATCTTGATGGTCTTATAAATATGGGGTCGCTTTTTAAGCAAGTTATGGAAGGTGACCTAGATAAGGATCAGTTAGAGCAATTAAATGCTAAGATAATTATCTGCAACATTGCTCAAAATTCCATAGAAGATGATGATCTATCTAAAAAAGATGCAAATATACTTTGTGATTTGTTTGATTCCTTTGATCATATGCTTCAAATTATAGAAAATGATGAAGTTGTTAGCATGGTTTATTCTTCTTTTAATGATTTATTAAGTAAGGCGGCAAACAAAGATACTATCAAAACAAATGATCAGATGATAATAGATAATCTTCTAAAAACTTCAGAATTTGCATCATCAATAAAAGATAATCAAGTTTTGTCGGATGAAGAAGCATCTTTTTTAGCTTATATAATAGCTAAGAGAAATATTTCTTTAAAAATGTTAAATAAAGAAGAATTTACTGAAGAGGAACTTAACAAACTTGAACGTGATATATTGAAATCACAAAGAGCCAAAGAAAAGCTCGCTGAAACTAACCTAAGACTTGTAGTATCAATAGCTAAAAAATATGTTGGTCGTGGCATGAGTTTTCTAGACTTAATCCAAGAAGGAAATATGGGTCTTATGAAAGCGGTAGATAAGTATGATTACAATAGAGGATTTAAATTTTCAACTTATGCGACATGGTGGATAAGACAAGCAATTACTCGTGCTATCGCGGATCAAGCGAGAACTATTAGGATACCAGTTCATATGGTAGAAACTATCAACAAACTTGTAAGGATCCAAAGGCAGCTTGTACAAGATTTAGGTCGTGATCCATCAAATGAAGAAATTGCTGAGATAATGGGAATTGAAGTAGAAAAAGTTTCGGAAATTAGAAAGATTGCCCAGGAACCAGTTAGTCTTGAAACTCCTATAGGAGAAGAAGACGATAGTCATTTGGGAGATTTTATAGAAGATGATACCGCAATAGATCCAGGTGAAGCAGCTAATTATACCATGTTGCGAGAGCAATTAAATGATGTGTTATCATGCCTTGGAGCTAGGGAAAAACGTGTTCTTCAATTAAGGTTTGGACTTATTGACGGCACACCACGCACCCTAGAAGAAGTAGGCAAGGAATTTGATGTTACTAGGGAGAGAATAAGACAAATAGAGGCAAAAGCCTTAAGGAAGTTAAAATCTCCAAACAAGAGTGAATTATTGAAAGATTTTTTATAAATGGAAGATAAAAGACGATTATTAGATATTATTAATATCCTAGATTCAAATAAAAAAGTTATAGATGTAGGAACCGATCACGGATTGGTTCCTTTATATTTGGCAAAAAATAAGACTTCAACTGATATTACGGCAACAGATATCTCTGCTGCTAGTTTGCAGAAATTAATAGATAGGCTAGACGATGACTTAAGCAAAATAATAAAAACTAAGGTTACCGATGGTTTTAGGGGGCTAGAAACGAGTGAAAATCAAGTGGCAATCATTGCAGGTATGGGAGCTAACACAATAATAGAAATCATTGAAGAAAGCTTAGACTTTGCAAAAAAACTTGACTATATGATTCTTGCTTCAAATGTTAATACTTATGTGCTTAGACATTTTTTAAATGACCATGGATTTTTTATAGAAAAAGACTTTTTATCCTATGAGAATAAAAAATATTATGATATATTGAAGGTTTATTATGGCAAAGATCAGGACTTAGCCTTTGAAGAGTATTATTATGGTTTTACTGATATAAATAGCAATAGTTATCTACTACAAGAAAAACTAAGAATAGATAAGGAAAAAAATCAAAATTTTTTAAAAGAAATTAAGGTAAAATCTCAAGATACAAAAGCCATCAAAAGAATTGAAGATAGACTTCTTGCTATAAGGAAGGTGGAAAAAAGATGCAAATTCGAGAATTAATTAATATATTAGAAGAAAAATATCCCTTTAGTTTACAAGAAGAATGGGATAATTCTGGCCTACAGATAGGTAATCCAGATGATGAACTAAAAGGGGTAGTCCTATCATTAGACTTGGAAGAAGAAGCAATAGACATAGCCCAAGAAGATAATAAAGCAAATTTAATCATAACCCACCACCCATATTTATTTAACCCTACAAAATCAATTGACTTCACAGATAGTTTTTATACTAGACTTAGAAGATGCATTAAAAATGACATTACGGTTTTCGCTTTTCATACAAATTTAGACATAGCAAGGGGTGGAGTTAATGATAATTTGGCTGAACTATTGAATTTAAAAAACGTTAAAAGTCTTGAAATAGGAAAAGAGTTAGGTCTTGGTAGATATGGAAATATTAAAGAAACCAGAGCTGTGGATTTTCTTAAATTTGCCAAAGAAAAATTAGAAGCGGAAAATATTATTGCTTACGGAAATACAGAAAAAATAATTAATAAGATTGCTATTTGCGGTGGGGCAGGATCATCTTTAATAGAAGACGCTATAAGGCTCTCATGCGACCTAATCCTAACAGGAGATGTAAAGTATCATGAAGCTATGGATTACTCAAATAAGGGCATAATAGTGGCGGATATAGGACATTTTGCAAGCGAGAACCATATTATATACAAACTACAAAGGGAAATAGAAGAAATCACTGATAAAAAAGTATATACTTTTTCTAAAACAGACGCTTTTAGAACTGTAATTTAATTTTACATTTGTATAAAATTGTGGTATCTTAACTAAGGAGTAAATTAGATAATCGCGGTTCGCTTTTCTGCGTAACGAGGAAAGTCCGTGCACCACAGAGCGAGGATGCTTGATAACGTCAAGTAAGAGCAATCTTCAGGCAAGTGCAACAGAAAGTATACCGCCAATTTTGGTAAGGTTGGAATGGCGAGGTAAGAGCTCACCAGCTGTCCTAGTGATAGGCAGGCTATGTAAACCCCATCCGGTGCAAGAACAAAATGGACAATAGGAGGCTTGCTCGGCCCGGTCCGGAAAATGGTAGTTCGCTTGAACTTATTAGCAATAATAAGTCTAGATAGATGATTATCCACGACAGAACACGGCTTATAGATTTACTCTTTACATAATTGATACACAATTAGTTACAAAAATTAATATTGTGTGTTTTAAAAATTACACTTTTTAAGGATTTTATTTATAAATATTGGGAAAATTATTAGAATTCTATCAATATATATAAAAAGACTCAAATAAGTGTAATTTTTTTGTAACTAATTATTGACATTTTTGTTAAAAAGATATAAAATTAGCTTAGATTTCAAAATAACACGAATTATATTTACAATTCATAACAATTATGGAGGAGTAATTTTAAATGAGTAAAAAAAATATAGGAGCAGCATTATCAGTAATAGCTGCATCAGCAGTTGTTGCTACAGCATATGCTACTACTGTAACAGATCTAGAAAATGATAAAAATACAAATTCATTAATTTCTGAAGAGGACAAAGAAGTTGATTCTTCTTATTCTTTTGTAAAATCAGATTATACAAAAGAAGTTAAAAATACAAAGATTGCTGGCAAACAAAGAGATGCCAAGAAAGCAAGCCAAGAAATCAAAAGAAATATAGTTATAGAAAATACAGCTAAGACACTTGTTAAAAAACAAGTTGTTGAGGCAAAGAAAATAGCTGAAGAAAAATTAGCAGAAGAGATTGTTGAAGAAGCTACTATTGTAAATGCTAAAGAAGAGCAAGAAGTAGCAGTAGAAGATAACGAAAATGAAGTTGTTTCTTATAGCGATGAAAACTTAGACAAAGCTATAGAAGAAAAAGCTCAAGAAGAAGTTCAAGACGTAGTTAGCTATGATGACGCAAAACTTGACGAAGAAACTACATACGAAGCCAAAGCAGATGTGGTAGCCCTAGAGGATGAGGAAGTTGTAGAAAATACTCAACAAGCACCAGTAATGGCTGAAGAAGCTTCTAATACAGTAAAAGAAGCCCCAGTTATTTCTGAAAAATATGTAAATACAGCTTCTCTAAACATTAGAGCATCAAAAGACGCTACTTCTACATCAAATATAGTTAGAACTATCAAAGCTGGAGATAAACTAGTAGGTCATGTTGATGGAGAATGGTTTGTAACAAACGAAGGTTATATCAGTTTTAGTTATCTTGCAAATAATTATCCACAAGATTTAGTTAATCAAATAAAAGCTGAAGAAGAGGCAAAAGCACAAGCTGAAGCCAAAGCTTTAAAAGAAGCCGAAGAAAAAAGACTTGCTGAAGAAGCAAGAAAGGCTGAGGAAGCTAAAATAGCTGAAGAGAAAAAAGCTCAAGAAGAAGCTAATAAACAACAAGTTAAACAAACTGTACAAGCAACTGAACAAGTTGTAGAAGAACAAGCTATAAATTATCAAGCACCAGTAAGCCAAGGAGCACAAGGTGCAGTTAATGCTGCTAGTCAATTTGTTGGATATTCTTATGTATGGGGAGCATCAGATCCTAATGTAGGATTTGACTGTTCAGGTCTTACATCATATGCATATAGACAAGTAGGAATTAACCTACCACACAATTCTGCAGCTCAATTTAACAATGGATATGCTGTAGATACAAATAATCTTAAACCAGGAGATCTTGTATTCTTCTCATTTGGTGGCGGAGGAATTGATCACGTGGGTATGATAACAGGATCAGACGGATCTTTCATCCACGCATCAACACCACAAACAGGCGTTAGATATGATAATATCTTTAATGGATCTTTCCAAACAGCCTTCAGAGGAGCTAGAAGAATATATTAAATATATAAAACCATGCCCAGGGCAAAAGCTGTGGGCATTTTTTATTAGGGAAAATATGGAAAATCTAACTACAAAATACATAAAACAAAATATAACAGAAAAGCTAAATAATCATAAATTTGATAATAAAATTCTTCTTTTAAGCAAAAATCCAAATAAAGAAGTTGATCACTATAAAAATGTTATTATTAAAAGGTGCAAAGAATTTAAAATAGAATATATTGATAAGATTTTCAATGAGGAAAGTCAGGAAGAAATACTAAAATACATAAATTCTTTTGACAAAAAAGATGGTTTTATAATCCTATCACCTTTTGGAGATAAGGAAGATTTAACCTTACTTAAAGAAAAAATAAGCATTAAAGACCTGGACTCATTTACTTATAGGAGTCTAGGAAAGATTTTTGATGGAGATAAAAGTGCACTTCCTGCTACATCAAGGGCTGTGGTAAGTTTTATGGACGGTGAGGGAATTGATTACAAAGGCAAACGAGTAGTTATAGCCAACAATACAAACATAATTGGAAGACCCTTAGCCACATATCTAGCTGCGAAAAGAGCTTCTGTTACAGTAATAAATAGCTTGACCACAAATCCTAAAGAACTAATACAAAATTCTGATATTTTTATATCAGCTATAGGGAAAGCAAGTTTTTATGATAAAAGCTACTTTAAAAATGATCAGCTTTTAATAGACGTTGGAACTTCCTACATAAATGGTAAGATAATAGGTGATATAGATGTTGATTCAATTTCAAAGCTAGATGTAAAATATCTAGGGAGTAAAAATGGTATTGGATCAATTACAACGATAACTTTAGTGGAAGGACTTGTATATTAATGCCTATAGTAAATAATGAAATAGATTTAAAAAGATATAATGATTTTGTGAGAAGTTCAGAGTACGCACGTCCTATGCAAGATACAAATTGGTCAAAAATTAAAAATAATTGGACTCATGACTATGTATATTTGGAAGAAAATAAACAAATAATTGCAGCAATGTCTGTTATCGGTATAAAAAACACCAATGGCAAACATTTCTTATATGCTCCTAGAGGACCTGTATGTGATTTTAAGGATACAAAGCTTGTAGAGGCTTTAATAAAAGAAGCGGAGCCTTTAAAGGATAAATATGATGCCTTCTTATTAAGAATGGATCCGGAGCTTAATTTTGACGAAAAATTGGTATATGATTACAGAAAACTTGGCTATGATTTTAGATCAGTAGGTCTTGATACTCATTCATTTACTCAACCAAGATATAATATGATAATTGATTTAACAATTCATGATGAGGATGGAATTTTTGAAAGTTTTTCATCTAAGGGCAGATATAATGTTAGAAAATCAATTAGATCTGGTATTAAAACCGTAAATAAAACTGACGAAGAAAGCCTAGATATATTTTATGAGCTTACAAAAATAATGGCAGAAAGACAAGAAATAGGTCATAGGCCAAAAGATTATTATGAAAGGTTGATAAAATATTTAGGTGGAGAAATTTTTGTATCCTATTTTGATGATAAGCCATTATCAGCATCGCTTTTAATTCCTTATGGCAAAAAAGTTTACTATCTCTATGCTGCAAGCTCAAATGAAATGAGAAATAAGATGCCAAATTATAATATGATTTGGGAAGAGATAAAGTGGGCAATAGCAAATGGGTATGATTATTTAGACCTTGGTGGTACTTTTAGCCTAGATACAAATGACGGACTTTACAGATTCAAACAAGCATTTTGTTATCCTGATAAGTACTCTAACTTTATTGGTGAATTAGATGTGGTCTATGATAGAGAAAAGTACGAAAGGTTTTTAATAACTAAATAAATGAAAAAAATTAGGAGCTGTTGCGATTTATTCATTCGTAAGCAGCTCCTTTAACTTATTTATCTAATTCTTTTGCGACATTTATTGCTTGTTCATATTCTGGAAGATCTGTGTTTTGTTTTAGATATTGAACATATTTAATGGTGTTATCCTTATCTACCACAAAAACTGAACGGTTTAATAGTTTGAGTTCCTCAATTAATGTTGCATATTTACTAGAGAAATCTCTTTGGTTATAGTCTGAAACAAACTTGATTTTATCAGTTTTCTTATTTGCTTTAAATCTACTTTGCGCAAAAGGAAGGTCATTTGAGATTGTTACTACGATTACATTTTCTGAGAAAAGTTCGGTAGCCTTTTGAAACATCTTGGTTTGAAGTTCACATACATCAGTATCTAGTGATGGTACTACAGATAAAATCTTTACCTTTCCTTCTTCTTCATTATAAAAATTATATGGTGTTAAATCCATCTTATCGGAATTAAAATCTGGAGCGATATCGCCGACTTTTAGTTCTTCTCCAAGTACAGTTATATCAACTGTACCAAATTTACCTTTTCTTGACATTTTTATCTCCTTATAGCTATTCGCATTCTCCTCTTTTTTATATTCTATAACAAATTTTAATTTAAATCAATTATTTATAAAAATAATTACTTTAGGAGATATTGTAAATAAGGCAAAGTTGGGGTATAATTAGCTAGTATGAATAAATAAGGAGGCAAAATGGCTAAAATAGTTTTACAAGCAGACAAAAGAGAAGCTACTGGTAAAAACCAAGTTAAAAAACTTAGAAATAATGAATTAATTCCAGGAGTTATCTATGCTAAAAATCAAGAAAATGTAAATGTTCAATTTACAGCTAGAGATTTTGAAAAAGTACTTAGACAAGCTGGAACATCTACTATTATAACATTAGACATCGATGGCGAAGGCAAGGAAGTTCTTATAAAGGATTTTGATAGTCATCCATATAAAAACCAGTTTTTACACGTTGATTTCCAAGCAATCGACCAAAATGAAACAATCAGAGTTACAGTTCCTGTTGTTTTATTAAATAGAGATGATATGGAAGTTGTTGAAGGTGTACTTGTACAAAACCTTGATGATGTTGAAGTAGAATGTCTTCCAAAATACATCCCACAAACTGCTGATGTTGACGTTAAAGAAATGCAAATCGGTGATAACAAAACAATTGCTGATCTTGATATCTTCTCTAATGAGAATATAACAATTCTTGCTGAAGAAGACGAAGTAGTATGCTCACTACAAGAAGTTTCTGAAGAAGAAATTATTGATGAAGATGCTGAAGCGGCTGATGCAGCAGATGTACCAACAGTTGATGAAACAGAAGAAGACGAAGAAGAAGCTGAATAATATTTAAAACCATTGGTCTTATTTGAAAGACGATGGTTTTTTATTTGTCTAGAAATCTATAAAATTATAAGCTAGACTTAAATATTAACTTTATAGTATAATAAATATATGGATGGTAAATTTATAGTTTTTGAAGGTCCTGATGGGTCTGGAAAAACAACAATAATAAAACAAGTTAAAACGCTACTAGAAGATAAAGACTATGCTATAAGCTACTATAGAGAACCAGGCGGCACTAAAATATCCGAAAAAATAAGGTCTATAATAATCGATAATGATAACGATATGATGGATGCAAAAACCGAGGCTCTTTTGTTTGCTTCATCAAGAGCTCAGCTTGTGGCAGAGAAAATAATCCCAGATCTTAAGGCGGGGAAAATAGTCATTTGTGACAGGTTCGTAATGTCTTCGTTGTTGTACCAAGGGCTTGGAAGGTCACTAGGTATAGACAATGTAAAAATAATAAATGATTTTGCAACTGGAGGACTTAAGCCGGATTTAACTTTATTTTTTAATATAGATTATAAAACTGCGCTAGAAAGGAAAAGAGCTAATTTTTCGCCAGATAGGTTAGAAAATGAAGATTTTTCTTTCCACAAAACTATTTTTGATGGATATTTAAAAATGGCAGATTTATATAAGGACGAAATCATAAAAGTCAATGCAAGAAAATCTATAGAAGATTTAACAGAGGATGTAATTAATATCATATATACATTATTGGAGGATTAAGATGAAATTATTAGTTGCAATAGTTCAAGATGCAGATGTTAATTTTTTAATAGATGCTCTTACTGAAGAAGGTTATAGGATAACAAAATTATCTACAACAGGTGGATTTCTTAAAAAGGGCAACACTACTCTCTTAATAGGTGTGGAGGAAGTTAAACTTGACGAAGTTCTGGCTATAATTGAGAAAAACTGTAAAAAAAGAAACACAACTACAACTATAATAAATCCTACAGGAGAAAGTTCTTTAATAAGCTCTACAGTCCCTATAGAAATAAGTGTTGGTGGAGCTACTATTTTCATAATTGATGTTGAACGTTATATCCAATTATGAGTTTTATAGATAGTCAGCTAGAAAATAATAGCCTATCTAATGCTTATATTATCGAGGGAGAGGATATATCATATAATCTCACTTATGCAAAAGATTTTGCCAAAAAAGTATTTGCCTCCTTTGGTATAAATGCGAATTTAGAAACTAATCCAGACATAGAGATAATAGATAAGGAAATAATAGATATAAAAACTATTAGAAGCCTTATCAAGGATATGGTAATAAGGCCAGTAAATAATAAGATAAAAATATATATTATCCACAATGCTCAAAATTTGAGAGTTGAAGCAGCCAATGCTATGTTAAAAAGCCTTGAGGAATTAAAATCTTATAGTTTAATAATTTTTACTGTAGATAATAGTGGGAAAATTATTCCTACTATTAGGTCAAGGTGTCAAATTATTGCTTTAAATACCAAAAATAGCAATCTTGACATAGATATAGACAGGCTATCTGAAATTTTTTCAAAAGTCTTATCTGGTGATTTAGATGCCTTTTATAAAGAAAAAGATTATCTATTGTCATTTAAAGAAGATAAAAAAAGTCTTATTGAAGGGCTCATAAAAATTTTATCAGATATAATTGACAGTAAGTATTTAGGAAAAAATTTATTAACAAGTTATGGTTATAACATTGAGAGTTTAACTAGACTTAGTTTATCCAGTATAGAAAGACTCCTTGAAAAACTTGAGATAATATTGGGTTCTTTTAGAAATAATATAAATTTTGAACTTAGTGTGGAAAATATTTTTTTAAACATATATAAAGAAGGTAGGCAAAGTTAATGAATGTTGTTGGTATAAGATTTAAAGATGCGGGTAAGATTTATTATTTTTCCGCTAATAATTTAACTCTGAATTTTAAAGATAAGGTGATTGTTGAAAGTTCTAATGGACTTGAACTAGCAGAAATTGCCCTAGCTAATATAGATATAGATGAAGGTAAGTTTGATAAAACTCTCTTGCCAGTCATTAGAAAAGCAACAGACCGTGATTTAAATATTTATGAAGAAAATCAAAAAGATGCAAAAGAGGCAATGGAAATTGCCCAAGACAAAGCTGATTACTATAAACTTAATATGAAAATTGTAGGAAGTGAATTTAGCTTCGATAGGACAAAAATTACATTTTACTTCACAGCTGATAAAAGAGTTGATTTTAGATCTCTTGTAAAAGATTTGGCATCTATATTTAAAAATAGAATCGAACTTAGACAGATTGGTGTAAGAGATCATGCTAAACTTAAGGGATTTCACGGTACTTGTGGGCAAAAATCTTGTTGCTCAAGATTTATGACTGATTTTTCTCCTCTATCAATAAAAATGGCGAAAGATCAAGGGATTACTTTAGATCCAGCAAAAATATCTGGAGTATGCGGTAGGCTAATGTGTTGTTTATCTTTCGAAGAGGACAATTATATTATGGCTAAAAAATCCATGCCAAAACCAGGTAGCAGGGTAGAGACAGAAGATGGGATTGGAGTAGTTATTTCTAATGATTACGTAAAAGAAATGTGTAAGGTTAGAGTGACTCATGAAGATAGTGAAATTGAAGAGTATTACAAGGCAAAAGATATAGTAAAATGTAAGTGATAACTGTTATCAATTTGAATAAATAATCAATAATAATCATATTTAGGTATAAAACTATAGGAATAGTTGACAGAAGATGAATATTGTTGTATACTTATCATATAATAAATATAGGAGGAAATTATGGCATATAAAATAGATGAAAATATTTGTATTTCTTGTGGATCATGTGAAGGTGAATGCCCAGTTGGAGCAATCTCACAAGGCGATGCAGCTTATGAAATTGATGCAGATGCTTGTATAGATTGTGGTTCTTGTGCAGCAGTTTGCCCAGTAGAAGCTATCGATCAAGAATAATTTAACTACATAAGATAAAGGCCCCTACGGGGGTCTATTTTTTATCCAATATTTATTTTCATCTAGAAATATTAGAAATTTACATTGTTAAAATCAAGGAATTTGATATAATTATAATGGAGATATTATGGATATAGAAATAATAATAAATCAAATTTACAATTTAATATTAAATAATCAATTTTTGGGTTTTGCTATAGCAGCATTTGTGGTGTTATTTTTATTTTTTATCATATCTAAAACTTTCAGAAAATCAGGCTTATTTTTACTAGCCACTACTTTCTTGATAGACTATACAATTAGGTCTTTGCCTTTTGAAATCTATAGTTATTATCCTATCGTCCGTCAAATAATAACAGGACTTTATATTCTTGGATTTATAAACTTTATAATTAGAGTGATAGTAATGCTCGTAAAGATAAGCAAAAAAAATACACAGAGTAAAGAAAAATCAAGCCTTAAAAACTTCGTAGAATTTACTGGTATTAGACCTTTTTTCTTTATGCTAATTGTAAACCTAGTTAATCTTAATGACTATATACCAAAAAATATTGTTTCGTTATTAACAAGTCTATCGTTTTTATATATGGCCTTTAGAACTCTTTATTCCACTTATTTATATCTGAGTGAAAAAGAAAGTTTACCTATAAAAGACGATATGGATTTTGATGATATAAAGGCTTATTTATATGATCCTGAAGAGAAGAAAAGTAAAAATTATGGCAGGGTTGTAAGAAAGAATTTAAATAAGAAAGACCAATCTACAGTAGATTTCGATGGCAAAGAAAATAAAAAGAAAAAACCAACCAATCCCATTTCCATGTCTGATATAAATAAAGAAGCTAAAAATATGGAAATACTAAAAAATATAGAAAGAGATTTATCAGATGATGATGTAATTAAGTTTTTAGAAGAGTCAAATCCTAATGTTACAAAAATCACCCTAACAAATCTTATATCAGGTGATGAACATTCTTACACTAGTAAGCGTGCTAATTTAAATGTGGGAGAAGACCATGAGTATAAAATTACCCTTAGTTTTGAAAATTATAATGATTATGACTATGGTAGGTTTATAGATTTATTAATTGCATATGGGGTAGAAAAAGAAGTTTATAAATTTGAACTTACAATTATTTCCAAAATTAATGAGAATTTTAAACTTGTATTTTTTGATCCAAGTCAAATAGTAGATATGGATAAAGACGGAAAAGTGAGTCCATCTGGCAGAGATATATCAATGACCTTTCCAAAATATAAGATAAATTTTATTAAGGAGAATTATTAAATTAAAATCAGATGAATATTTTATAAAGTTGGCCAATTGGCCCTTTATTATGAGATGTACAAAAGGGAATTATGCAAATTTTAGAAATTTTATCAAAAGAATTAAACATAAGTAAAGGTAGAGTAGAAAATGTTGTGAAACTTCTTGATGAAGGATCAACTGTTGCCTTTATTGCAAGATACAGAAAAGAAGTAACAGGGAATTTAACAGATGTTGAGATAAGAGAAATTGAAAAAAATCTCAGCAGATTAAGAAATATTGAAAAAAGACAGGAAGAGATAATTAAGTTAATTGACGAAAAAGGAAAATTAACTGATGAACTAAGAGAGGAAATTCTCGCTAGCAATTCTCTTACAATCCTTGAAGATATTTACGCCCCATATAAGTCTAGGAGAAAGACTAGGGCAGATATAGCAAGAGAGTTTGGGTTAGAAGAGTTATTAGATAAGATTCTTACAGAAATATCTTGTGAAGAAGAAGCTTTAAGCGCATCTAAGAAATATCTGCAAGAAGGTTTAGAAGATGAAAAAGAAATTATTGAAAGATCTCTTGATATATTGGCAGAAGATATTTCTAATACAATAGATGCGAGAAATATTATTAGACGTGATGGTCTTGTAAGAGCCTCTTTAATTACAAGTCTTAAGGCTCAAGAAGATAGTCTTTATGAGTCTTATCACGATTTTACTAAAAAACTTAAAGACCTTAAGTCATTTCAAATACTTGCTATAAATAGGGCAGAAAAGGAAGATATTTTAACAGTAAAAATAGAATTTTCAGACGATTACAATAAGAGCTTGATTTATAAACTTGTTAGCGAGGGAAGAGATTTTAACGCTTATCAAAAATCCTTGGTAGAGGCAACTATTGATGATGCTTACAAGAGGCTTATGATCCCTTCTATTACTACTGAGCTACGTAACAAACTTACTGAACAAGCAAGTGATGAATCTATAAGGGTCTTTGGGGAAAATCTTAAACCATATCTTTTACAAAGACCTATAAAGGGACAGGTTGTTATGGGACTTGATCCTGGATTTAGAACAGGATGCAAGGTAGCTGTAGTTGATAAGAATGGAAAATTTTTAGATCAAGCTGTAATTTATCCAGTAGAACCCCATAAAAAGGAAAAAGAAGCCATAGCAATATTAAAATCCCTAATAGAAAAATATGGAGTAAGCCTAATAGCCCTTGGTAATGCTACAGCATCTAGGGAAACTGAGCTTGTAGTTGACAAGCTAATTAAAGAAGTAGAAGGTGTTTCATACGCTATTGTTAATGAAGCCGGAGCAAGTGTTTACTCAGCATCAAGCCTTGGCAAAGAAGAATTTCCTGACCTTGATGTTACTATTAGAGGTGCCATATCAATGGCAAGACGTCTCCAAGATCCTATGGCAGAGCTTGTAAAAATTGAGCCTAAGCATATAGGTGTAGGTCAGTACCAACACGATTTGGATGGCAAAAGATTAGATGAAGAACTTTCAAAAGTTGTAGAAGATGCTGTAAACGAAGTTGGAGTATCAATAAATAATGCTTCATACAAACTTTTATCCTATGTTTCAGGTCTTAACCAGACACTTGCAAAGAGGATAGAAGAGGATTTTAAAGAAGGTAAAATTATTTATAGAAAAGATCTTTTAGATGTTAAAGGATTAGGAAAAAAAACCTATGAACAAGCAGCAGGTTTTTTAAGATTTCCATCCTCTCCCGAAGTTTTGGATAATACTGCAGTCCATCCAGAATCATATAAAATTGCAAAAAATATCCAAGATTTAGATTTGGAAAGTATAGATATTGAAAATATCGCTAAAGAACTTGATGTTGGAATCCCAACATTGAATGATATTATTTCAGAACTTAAAAAACCAGGAAGGGACCCTAGAGATGACAACCCAGAAGTCCTTACAAAAAAGGAAGTTATGGGAATAGATGATTTAAAAGTAGGGATGGTTCTTAAAGGAAAGGTCAGAAATATAACTGACTTTGGTGCCTTTGTAGATATTGGTGTAGGAACAGATGGTTTAGTCCATGTTTCTGAAATTTCTGATAAATTCGTAAAAAATCCACATGATGAGCTTACAAATTCACAGGTGGTAAGTGTTAGAATAATAGAGATAGATAAGAAAAAAGAAAGAATTGGTCTTTCAATGAGGAGTGTAAATTAATGAGATTATCAAATTATTATATGCCAACCCTAAGAGAAGATCCGGTTGATGCTGAAACAGCAAGTCATAAATTACTTGTAAGAGGAGCATATATTAGACAGCAAGGATCAGGAATATATTCATTCTTACCTTTAGGAAAAAAAGTTTTGAATAAAATTGAAGCTATAGTTAGAGACGCTATGGATAGTTATGGAGCTATAGAAATATCAACCTCTATCCTTCAACCAAGAGGAATCTGGGATAAGTCAACAAGGTGGGAAACATTTGGTCCTGAAATGTTTAAACTAAAAGATAGACACGACAGGGAATATGCCCTAGGTCCAACAGCTGAGGAATCTTTTGTAGACTTAATTAAAGATGAATTAAATTCTTATAAACAGCTACCACTAAACCTTTATCAAATTGTAGATAAATTTAGAGATGAAAAAAGACCAAGATTTGGTATTAATAGGTCAAGAGATTTTCTAATGAAAGATGCCTATACTTTTGATGAAGATCGTGAAGGGTTAGAGAAGGCATATATGAATATGTGGAAAGCCTATGAATATGCCTTTGATAAAATGAAACTTGATTATAAAATCGTTGAAGGCGACTCAGGAGCCATGGGTGGTAATAAAAGTCATGAGTTTATAGCACTTTCTGAAAGTGGAGAAGGTGTAATCTTATATACTGACAAGAGTGATTCAGCATATACAGATGAAAAAGCTAGACCTATTATTGATTCAATAGAAGAAAACGAAAAAGATTTAGAATTAGTAGAAACTACTGACAAAAAAACTATTGAAGAAGTAAGTGAGTTTTTAAAAACAGAAAAGAGAAGATGTGCCAAGGCCATTGATTTGATTGTAGAAGGTGAACCAGTTTTTGTGTTTGTGCCTGGTGATAGGGAACTTAATATGGCCAAACTTATTTCTTACTTAAAAGTGCCAGAGCATGAGATAGAAATGGCTGATGATGAAACTATCGAAAAATATACTAAAGCTCCAGCTGGATATACTGGTCCTATTGGATTAAAAGATGTAAGAGTAATAGTAGATGAGTCTTTAACAAAGATTAATAACCTAGTTGTTGGTGCAAATAAAAAAGGCTATCATTATATAAATGCAAACTTCGGAAGAGATTTTGAAGGAGAAGTAGCTGAAGATTTGATTTTGGCAAAAGAAGGTGATAAGGCCTACGATGGTTCTGGTGTTTTTAAGGCCGCAAGAGGAATAGAGGTAGGAAATATCTTCCAACTAGGTACAAAATATTCAGAAGCTCTTGATGCAAATTTCTTAGACCAAAATGGAGTTTCTAAGCCATTTGAAATGGGATCTTATGGTATAGGTATTTCAAGATCAATATCAGCAATTGTTGAGCAATACCATGATGAAAAAGGAATAATTTGGCCAACAAGTGTGGCACCATTTGAGGTTATAATTACCCTCATTAAACCAAACAATGATGAGCAAAAAGATTTGGCTGAAAAAATATATAAAAAACTAAAAGATAGAAGGATAGATGTTCTTCTTGATGACAGAAAAGAGCGTCCAGGTGTAAAGTTTAATGATAGAGATTTAATAGGCATACCTTATAGAATAACAGTTGGAAAGGATGCTAAAGATTCTATTGTAGAATTCTCAACAAGAAAAGATATGGAAAATCAAAACATGGATGCAGGTGATGCTATAAACTTAGTTTGTGAAAATATCCAAAAAGATTTGGAAGATTAATACTCATATGGGTATGATAATAGTGTATAGAATTAAATAGGGCGCTGCCCGGAGGAGAAAAAATGTTAGTAAATGCAAAAGAAATGTTAGACCTAGCTTATGAAAATGGCTATGCAATTGGACACTTTAATACAAATAACCTAGAATGGACAAAGGCAATCCTACTTGCTGCTGAAGCAAAAAAGACTGCTGTAATTATATCATCTAGTGAAGGTGCTGCAAAGTATATGGGCGGTTTTAAAGTAGTAGCTGACCTTGTCAAAAACTTACACGATGCACTAAATATTACTGTTCCAGTAGCAATCCACTTAGACCATGGTTCTTATGAAGGGGCAAAAGCTTGTATCGAAGCAGGTTTTACATCAGTAATGTTTGATGGTTCTTCATTCCCAATTGAAGAAAATCTTGAAAAAACAAAAGAAATAGTTAGACTTGCCCACGATAAAGGAATTTCTGTAGAAGCAGAAGTTGGTGGAATCGGCGGAGAAGAAGATGGAGTTACTTCTGCTGGAGAACTTGCAGATGTTGAAGAATGTAAAAATCTTGCATCTTGCGGAATAGACTTCTTAGCAGCAGGTATTGGTAATATTCACGGAGTTTACCCAGCTGATTGGCAAGGACTAAACTTTGATAGATTAAAAGAAATCTCTGACGCTGTAAAAATGCCATTAGTTCTTCATGGTGGTACAGGTATTCCTGATGACCAAATCAAAAAGGCTATTAGCCTAGGCGTATCAAAGATTAATGTAAATACAGAATGCCAAATCGCATTTGCTAAAGCGACTAGAAAATATATCGAAGAAGGAAAAGACCAACAAGGTAAGGGCTTTGACCCAAGAAAACTTCTACTACCAGGAACAAATGCAATTCAAGCTTTAGTTGAAGAAAAAATCGATATGTTTGGTAGCGAAAATAGCGCTAGTAAATAAAGATTTAATTTAGGGGCTTTAAAGCCCCTTTAGTTTATTTTATTATGGATAATTTAAAAGATAAAAAGCTAGTTGAACTTAGAGAAATTGCCAAAGATTTGGGAATAGAGTCAATTAGTAAATATAGAAAAGATGAATTAATAAAGTTAATTGAAGAAGAAGAAAAAAACAAAGACGAAGAGAAAAAAGAAGCAAGAGAAAATGATCTTGGCGCAAAGTTTGACTGCGATGGCATTTTAGAAATCTTACCTGATGGTTTTGGTTTTTTAAGAACCCAACTTTATGAATCAGGAGATGATGATATCTATGTACCGCCTAAACAAATAAAAATGTTTAGGCTAAAGACAGGCGACTACATTGAAGGCATAGCCCGTGAAAAACATGATAAAGACAAATTTTCTCCTTTAATTTTTGTGTCAACCGTTAATGGAATTAAACCAGCGGATGCTTTTAATAGAGATTTATTTGAAGATTTGACACCTATTTATCCAAATGAAAGGATTAGTGTAGAAACAGATCCGAAAAATATTTCTGGTAGAATTATAGATGTCATAAGTCCAATTGGTAGAGGCCAAAGAGGGCTTATTGTATCCCAGCCAAAAGCAGGAAAGACAACTTTAATTAAAGACATAGAGAGATCTTTCGAAAAAAATTACGATGACCTTAAAATAATTGTTTTATTGATTGATGAAAGACCAGAAGAAGTTACTGATTTTATAAGGTATGTAAATGAATATAGAGATCCAGAAAATATTTTGATGCGTACAGAGGTGGCTGCTTCTACCTTTGATATGCCTCCACAAAGTCATATTGATATAGCTGAAATGGTTCTTGAAAGGGCAAAAAGGTTTGTAGAAGAGAAAAAGGACGTCGTTATCCTCCTTGATTCTCTAACAAGACTTGCTAGAGCTTATAATATAATGACTCCTCAATCAGGAAGGACATTATCAGGTGGTCTAGATCCCTTAGCACTTGTAGGACCAAAACAATTTTTTGGAGCTGCAAGGAATATAGAAAACGGCGGTTCACTTACTATTCTTGCCACAGCCCTAGTTGATACAGGTTCAAGGATGGATGATATGATTTTTGAAGAATTTAAAGGGACAGGCAATATGGAAGTTCATCTGGATAGGAGACTTTCAAATAGAAGGATATTCCCAGCTATAAATATCGAAAAATCATCCACAAGACGAGATGATCTTCTTCTTTCAAAAGAGGAAATGGAAGCTGTATTTAAACTAAGAAAAAGTGACTTAAACACAACTGAGTCAATCGTAGAATTAATAGATTGGATGAAGAGAACAAAGTCTAATAAACAATTTGTAGAACTCGTAAATTCATCGCTTAAATAACTTGATATTAATATATGACGAGGTATAATTTATATTGCTTATTGAAATGGAAAATAGAGGTGAATTATGAATAAAGAATTACATCCAGAATATCACCAAGCAAAAGTAACTTGCATGTCTTGTGGCAACGAGTTTACTGTAGGTTCAACAGAAGAAGAAATCAAAGTAGAAGTTTGCAGCAATTGTCACCCATTCTACTCTGGTAAACAAAGAACTGCTGAACGTGGTGGTAAGGTAGAAAGATTTAACAAAAAATACGGTAGAAAATAATAGTATGAAAGATAATAAGGTAAGGCAACTTACCTTATTTTTGTGTAAAATAATGAAAATATCAGACTTTTTAAAAATAGATTATGATACAAGCCTCATTGCTTTAACCTATATTTTAGATAAAAGCAAGTCTTATATCTTAATGAATCAAAATTTAGAATTAAATAACAAGCAAATTGAGAGATTAAAGGATATAATAAATAAGAGAGAGAACTCTTACCCACTCCAATATGCTATAGGAGAGCGGGAGTTTTACAATATAAGATTAAAGGTTGACAAACGTGCTTTAATTCCACGTTTTGAAACAGAAATAATTGTAGATTACCTTATAAAATCTCAAATGAAAAAAGATAGTATTTTAGATATTGGTACAGGTTCAGGCGCTATTGCTATTTCACTTGCAAAAAATATTGAAAATACTTTTGTTATTGGATCTGACATTGAAGATAATGCCTTAAGTCTTGCTATGGAAAATAAGGAATTTACTGGAATAGAAAATGTAGATTTTGTAAAATCTGATTTATTTAATAATATAAAAGGAAAATTTGATTTGATTATTTCAAATCCTCCCTATATAAATAAAAAAGATTATGAATCTCTTGATAAAGAGCTTTATTTTGAACCAAAATCAGCCCTTTATGGTGGATGTGATGGTCTTGATTTTTATAGGGAAATTATAAAAAATTCTAGTAAATATTTAAATAATAAGGGTCATTTGGTCTTTGAAATAGGCTATGATCAGAAAAATATTTTAAATAGATTGCTTAAGGATGAGGGTTTTGTAAATATAGAAAATATCAAAGATTTTAATGATTTTGATAGGTTTATTATTGCGCAGAAAGGATAGAGTATGTTTGAAAATTTAGAACATGTTAGAGAAAACTACAAACAACTAGAATTAAAACTAGCTGATCCTGAAGTTTTATCTGACATGGATCAATTTAGAAAGGTATCAAAAGAATATAATTCTTTGAAACCAGTAGTTGAAAAATACGAAGAAATCAAAAATGCAGAAGATACTATAGCTGAAAATCAAGAACTTTTGGATGAAACAGAAGATCAAGAAATGATTGAGATGCTAAAAGAAGAAATTGATGAAAATAAGGCAAATCTAGAAGTATTTAAGAATGAGATGCAAATTCTTCTAATTCCAAAAGACCCTAACGATGAAAAAGATGTAATTGTTGAAATTAGACCAGGGGCTGGTGGAGATGAGGCAGGTCTTTTTGCAGGCGATCTTTATAGAATGTATAACATGTATGCAGATAAGGCTGGTTTTAAGACTGAAGAAATTGAAGTTAATACCCAAGGAGTCGGCGGGATAAAGGATGCGACTTTTGTTGTAAGAGGAGATGGAGCTTATTCTAAACTTAAATATGAATCAGGCGTTCACAGAGTACAAAGAGTGCCAGAAACAGAATCTGGTGGTAGAATTCATACCTCAACTGCAACTGTAGCTGTCCTTCCTGAAGTAGATGAAGTAGAGCTTCACATAGACCCAAATGACATTAGAACTGATGTTTATAGGTCAAGTGGTAATGGTGGTCAGTCTGTAAATACTACAGATTCTGCTGTTAGACTTACCCATATTCCTACAGGATTAGTTGTAGCTATCCAAGATGAAAAAAGTCAGATAAAAAATAAGGAAAAAGCTATGAGAGTCCTTAGAGCAAGGCTTTATGAACTTGAAGAGCAAAAGAGAAACAAAGAAATAGCTGATAATAGAAAAAGTCAGGTAGGTACGGGAGATAGGTCTGAGAGAATTAGAACATATAACTTCCCACAAGGAAGAATTACCGACCATAGGATCAACAAGACAATTTATCAACTAGACGATTTTCTTAATGGAGATATAGAGGATATGATTAATTCTTTGATAGCTGAAGATCAGACTAGAAAGCTAGAGAAGATTGGTGAGGACGAATAATTGTTTAATTTTTTAGCGAAAAGATTCGTAAAGGATTTTAAAAATATAAATAATCCAGAAGTTAGACTAAATTTAATCAGTCTTTCATCAATAATGGGGATTGTTATGAATATTATCCTTTTTTTATCGAAAATATTTTTGGGAATATTCACTAAATCCACAGCTATTTTAAACGATGCTTTTAACAACTTGTCAGATTCAGTTGTTTCAATAATGTCTCTTGTCGGATCAAGTTTTTCTAAAAAACCTGCCGATGAAGAGCACCCTTTTGGCCATGGAAGGGTCGAGTATATAATGGCGCTTCTTGTGTCAATTGTAATTGTCTATGTAGGTATAAATTTATTTATCAATTCTGCTAAAAGTTTTAATGACCCAAACCCAAATGGACTTAGTCTTTTATCCTTTATTGTACTTTTTGCGGGCATTTTGATTAAAGTTTATATTTATCTTTTAAACTCGAGACTTTATAAAGATTTGGAATCAGATCTAAATCTTGGTGTGATGCTTGATGCAAGGAATGATATTATTTCCACTACTGCTATTATATTAGGTGTCTTTTTACAAAGATATGTTAGTTTTAACTTGGATGCAGCTATGGGTATAGTTGTGGCATTTTTTGTAACCAAACCAGGGATAGATTTGTTTAATGAAACAGTAGGATATTTGATGGGTGAAAGGATAGATAAAGAAGTTGAATCCGAGATAGCAGAAATTCTCCTTAGCGGGGAATATATTATAGGTTTCCACCATCTAGACATCCATCAATATGGAAAAGGTCATATTGCTGGTTCCTGTCATGTGGAAGTGCCGGGAAACATTACTGTGGCAGAGCTTCACAAGGAAATTGATTCAGTTGAGAAGAAGATTTTAAAACATACAGGAGTAATTATCACTCTTCATGCAGATCCAACCTATAATATCATGAAAAAAGAAGGTTAAATGAAAACTGAAATTTTAAAAATTGATAGAGAAAATATAAATAATGATTATATAAAAAAGGCTGCTAATTTGATTAAGGAAGGCAATCTTGTTGCCTTTCCAACAGAAACTGTTTACGGGCTTGGTGCAGATGGATTAAATAATGAAGCCTGCAAGAAAATTTATAAAGCTAAGGGCAGACCAAGCGATAATCCTCTTATCTTACATATTTCCGATATAACTATGTTAGATAATTTAGTTGAGGAAATAAGTGATAAACATAGGAAACTTTTTGAACTTTGGCCAGGACCAATGACTTTAATTTTTAAAAAATCAAAGTTAATACCAGATGTAGTAACAGCTGGTGGAGATACCGTTGCAATTAGATTTCCATCTGACAATATCGCTAGGGCATTAATTAGTGAGGCTAAAAGACCAATAGCTGCACCATCCGCCAATATTTCGGGTAGACCTTCACCAACAAAAGCAAGTGATGTTTACCAAGATATGCAAGGAGTTATTCCTGCTATTATTGATGGTGGAGAATCAAATATTGGGATAGAGTCAACTGTAATAGATTTGTCAACTGATGAGCCAACTATTTTAAGACCGGGCTTTTATACCTATGAATTTTTGAAGGAAATCCTTGATGATATGAGACTTGATGATAGTCTTGTAGATTCTACAAAAATTCCAAAATCACCTGGACAAAAATATAAACACTATGCACCAAAAGCAAATCTTAGAGTCTTTATAGGAAAAGATGTGCCAGATTATTTGCTAACTCTTGCAAAAAAATATGAATCAGAAGGTAAAAAAATAGGAATACTTGCCTTTGAAGAAGATAAGGATAAATTTTCTTCTTACCCATATATTTCATTGGGCAATAGATCTGATTTATCAACTATGAGCCATGTATTATTTTCGTCTCTAAGGCAGATGGACAGGCTTGGAGTGGATATTATTCTTGCAGAAGGTGTTAGAGAAAATAATCTGGGTAAGAGTATAATGAATAGGATGAAAAAAGCAGCAGCAAATGATGTAAATTATATATAGGAGAAGATATGAAAAACGTAACAGTACTAGACCATCCAGTTATAAAACATAAAATTTCAATACTTAGGGATAAAAATACAGGTTCTAACGAATTTAGATCTTTAATAACAGAAATCGCAATGTTACTTGCTTATGAAGCAACAAAAGATCTTGAACTTGAAGAATACGAGGTTGAAACACCTGTTGCTAAGACAACTGGTTATAGACTTACTGGCAAGAAAATCGGAATAGTTCCAATACTTAGAGCAGGACTTGGCATGGTTGACGGTGTTCTAGAAGTCTTACCTGCAGCGAAAATTGGTCATATAGGTATGTATAGGAATGAGGAAACTTTACAACCAGTTGAATACTATTGCAAACTTCCGAGCGATGTAGAAAATAGAGATATCTTGGTAGTTGACCCAATGCTTGCTACAGGCGGTTCTGCATGTGACGCTATAGATAGACTAAAGGAATATGGATGTAAGTCTATAAAACTCTTATCGATAATAGCAGCACCTGAAGCTTTTAAGCTTTTGGAAGAAAAACACCCAGATGTTAAAATATATATTTCTCAACTTGACGAAAAACTTAACGAAAATGGTTATATTGTACCAGGTCTGGGAGATGCTGGCGATAGATTATTTGGAACTAAGTAAGGAATAAAAATGGCGAAAAAAGAAATTTTAATTATTAACTCTAATGGACCTTTAAAAGGCGAGGTAAACATATCTGGTGCAAAAAATTCCGCACTTCCTATCCTTGCTGCATGTGTATTAGGTACAGAAGAGATTATATTAGATGGGGTGCCAGAACTTAAAGACGTTGAAATCATGGTAGAGGTGTTAAAACACCTTGGTAGCAATATAAAATATCTTGATAAAAACACTTTAAGTATTGATTCTTCTGGTATTAATACTTGTGAAACACCATTTGAACTTATGGATAAGATGAGAGCATCATTTGTAGTTATGGGACCTCTTCTTTCTAGGTTCCACGCTGCCTATACAAAAGCACCAGGAGGATGCAATATAGGAAGTCGTCCTATAGATCTTCATTTAAAAGGTTTTGAAGCCTTGGGCGCGACAAATGAGGTTAATGATGATGAAATCTCAATAGAGGCTAAAAATGGACTTTTAGGCACAGAAATTTACCTAGATTTCCCTTCAGTAGGTGCTACACAAAATATTATGATGGCTGCAACTCTTGCAGACGGTAAGACAACCCTAGATAATGCTGCCAAAGAGCCAGAGATAGTTGACCTTGCGTCATTCTTATCAAAAATGGGAGCAAATATTAAAGGGGCAGGTACATCTACTATAGTTATAGAAGGCGTAGAAAAACTCACAGGTGCCCGCCATACAATAATTCCAGATAGGATAGAGGCAGCTACCTATATGACTGCTGCAGCCATGACTAGGGGTGAAGTTTTAATAAATAATGTAATAGGTTCTCACATAAGACCAGTTATAGCCAAACTTGTTGAAATGGGAGTAGATGTAGAAGAAATTGAAGATGAGGATAAGATAATTGTCAAAGCACCAAATAGGTTAAAATCGACAAATATCCAAACTCTCCCATATCCAGGCTTTCCAACTGACGCTCAGGCGCAGTTTATGGCTTTAATGACAGTCTGTGAAGGAGAAAGCAGGATTCAAGAAACTGTTTTTGAAAATAGGTTCATGCATGTTGAAGAACTCATGAAAATGGGAGCAGTAATAGCTACTTCAGGAAACAGGGCAACAATTGCAGGCGTAGAAAAACTTCACGGTGCAGATGTAAGAGCAACTGACCTTAGAGCAGGAGCGGCACTTGTAATGGCAGGTCTTGTTGCAAAAGGTACAACCAGAGTATTTGATATCTACCATATAGATAGGGGATATTCAAATTTAGTAGAAAAGCTAACAGGACTTGGCGCTGATATAAAGAGAGTAACGGTAGAATAAGAATGAAATTAGAAGGTATAGTAACTAACATTAGATATAGAAATGATGAAAGTGGTTATAGTGTTATGACGCTTGATACTACTGATTCTGATATAACTATTGTGGGGACTATGCCTTTTTTTAATGAGGGTGATAGGATTGAAGTTGTTGGTGATTTAATTTACCATGATAAGTATGGAGAACAGGTAAACGTCAAGAATGTAAGATTAAAAAAACCTTCTGATAGAGAATCGATAATAAAATACCTTGCAAGTGGTAATATAAAGGGGATTGGAAAGAAAACTGCTGAGGCAATTTATGATATTTTTGGAAAGGAAAGTTTGGATATTTTATACAAAAATCCAGACAAACTTCTAAAAGTCGAAGGAATTGGAAAGAAAAAGCTTAACGACATAAAATTATCTGCTGAAGAAACCCGAGATTCCAGAAAAAGTTTAGAATTTCTTCAAAGCTTGAGGATTTCTTATAACCTGTCAATGAAAATTTATAATAAATACGGTGAAAATACCATTGATATTGTAAAATCAAATCCTTATAAATTAATAGAAGATATTAAGGGGATTGGTTTTTCGATGGCAGATAACTTGGCTCGCAATATGCAAATGGAGGCAAATTCACCCTTTAGAATTTCAGCAGGACTTAGGTATGTAATAGACTATGAGGCAGACTTTAATGGGCATACTAGTCTTGAAATTACATATTTAATTGACGAAGCGGCAAGGTTATTAAAAGCAGATACAAATTTAATAGCTGCTCAAATCGAAGCAGATCTTTTATCTGGTAAACTCGAGCTAGTTGAGATAGAAGAAAAATCCTATGTCTATTCGAAAAGTCTTTATCAAGCAGAAAAATCTGTAGCGATGGCTATAGCTAAAAAGATAAAAGGTAAATATGAATTCGATATAGAAATAAACGAGGATTTAAGGATATATTCGAAAGAGCAAAAACAAGCAATCAAATCCGCCTTTTGTAATATGCTTCTTGTAATAACAGGTGGTCCAGGTACAGGAAAAACTACTATAATAAATGCTATCACAACTATTCTTGATAAAAATGAGCTATCTTACGCTCTCGCAGCGCCAACAGGTAGGGCAGCAAAAAGGATGCAAGAGGCTACAGATAGCGAAGCTAATACAATTCATAGGCTAGTTGGAATAAGACCTGACATGCCAATAGCTGAATATAATGAAGAAAATCCGATAGACAAAGACTACATAATTGTAGATGAGATGAGTATGGTAGATATTTTTCTTATGAAAAGTCTCCTTGATGCTATAGGTGAAAATACAGCTTTAATCTTAGTTGGTGACAGCGATCAATTGCCATCAGTAGGCCCGGGAAATGTTTTATCAGATATACTAAATTCTAATGCTAAGTCTATAAGACTTAAGAAAATCTTTAGACAAGCAGGACAGTCAAATATCATAGTCAACGCTCACAGAATAAACGAGGGTAATTATCCAATCTTAAACCAACCTAATAAAGATTTTTTCTTTATAAATTCTAGTGTAAATGATTTTAATAAAATGCTTTTACAACTAATCGAAAATAGACTTCCAAATTTTTATAAACTTGATCCTATAAAGGATATTGAAGTCCTAGCTTTATCCAGGAAAACTGCTTGGGGAGTAGATGCTATAAATAAATCTATTCAAGAAGCTTTAAACAAAGAAAAATCATTTCTTAAGATAAATGATAGAATTTTTAAACTTCATGATAAGGTAATGCAGGTAAGGAATAATTATGATTTAAGGGCTCAAAATTACGTAACAAACGATGATGGAGTTTATAATGGTGATATAGGTATCATAACAAATATAGATACCGATGAGGAGAGCTTAGAAGTTCAGTTTGATGACGGTAAAATTGTGAAATATAAGAAAGAAGATATTAAAGATTTGGACTTATCCTATGCCATCACAGTACATAAGTCTCAAGGTTCTGAGTTTAAATGTGTCATTATTCCCATGATGCAAGTAGCACCCATGCTATTAACTAGAAATTTGTTTTATACCGGAGTTACCAGAGCTAAAAACCTAGTTGTTTTGTTAGGCGATAAGCGTTACGTAAAGAAAATGGTTGATAATAATAGGGCAAATGTTAGAAATTCTAACCTTACCTATTGGATAAATGAAATGGAGTTAATCCTTGCTGATTGATTATTTATTTTTAGACGAAAATACCTGCAACTTTTGCCATAGCGAATATATTTATAAATACGGACTTTGTAGGGAGTGCTTTGACAAATTAGATTATGTAGATAATAGATTTTTAGTTGGATCTTATGATTGCTACGTGATTTATTTTTATAATGAATTTATGAAAAGGATCATAGGAAAATATAAGTTTGAAAGAAAGACTGAATTTTCTAAGATTTTCTCCAAAATTATTTATGAATATGGAAGAGATAAAAATCTTTTTGATGTAGATTTTATTTTGCCTTCGCCATCATCTAGGAAAACTTTGATAAATAGAGGATTTGACCATATAAAGATGATTACGGATGATTTTATTGATAAGATAAATCCTGTTTACCTTGATGGATTTAAAAAGATAAAAAATACAAAAGCTCAACACGAATTGGACAGAGATGCCAGGTCAAAAAATCTTCTTGGTGCTTTTTCTTTAGAAACAGACCTTACAGGAAAATCTGTACTTATAATTGATGATATGGTAACAACTGGAGAAACATCACTTGAGATTATAAAAGTTTTAGAAAAGTCAAATGTTAAGGATATAAAAATCCTGACCCTAGCCTCAGAGAAAAGAGTATTATAAAAGCCAAGCTAAGCTATTGCTTAAACTTGGCTTATTTTTATGCCTCTGACTTTTCAGCTTCTTTCATAAATTCGTGAATTTTAATGGCTAAAGCCATTTCTATCCTTTTTCTAAATAATTTACATGAATATTCGTGTGTGTGGTTTAAGTCCCCTGTAGCGTTGTAATTATTTGCTGCACAACCACCAGAACAATACATATTTGCCCAACACTGTCTACATTCTTCTTTTGAATAACAGTTACAGGTTTTAAACTGATTTACAAGGTCAGTATTTTTGACACCTTCAAAAATATTTCCTATTTTGAAATCTTCATTACCAACAAATTGGTGGCAAGGATAGAGGTCTCCAGTTGGAGTTACTGCCATATATTCTGTCCCAGACCCACAACCAGAAAGTCTCTTGTGGATACAAGGTCCATTTTCAAGGTCTATCATATAGTGGTAGAAGATAAAATCATCGTCCTTATCAATTGCATCCATCATCATATCTGCAAGTTTTTCATATTGGTCAAATAAGATTGGTAGGTGTTCATCTTTTAATGCGTACTCATTATCAGGACTACCTACAACCGGCTCAAGAGAAGTGCGTTTAAAACCTAGGTCTAGATAGGTTTTGATGTCTTCTGTAAAATCAAGGTTATTTGCAGTATAGGTTCCTCTCATGTAGTATTCCTTATCGCCACGCTTTTCAACAAGTTTCTGGAATTTTGGAACGATTAGGTCAAAAGACCCATCTCCAGAAAGAGTCTTTCTAAAATGATCATGCTTTTCTTTTCTACCATCTAAAGAAAGAACCACATTTTTCATATTTTCATTTAAATAATCAATTGTATCGTCATTTAAAAGTAGGCCATTTGTAGTAAGGGTGAAGTTAAAATGTTTATTAAATTCTTTCTCTTTGCTTCTCGCATAGTCAACAGTGAATTTAACTACATCTAGGTTCATCAAAGGTTCACCGCCAAAAAAGTCTATATCAAGGTTGTAATGACTGCCAGAATTTTCTAAGAGAAAGTCAATTGCTTTTTTGGCAACTTCTTTAGTCATAATGGCATCTGGTCCGTGATATTTACCACCCTTGGCAAAGCAATAATCACAGGTGAAGTTACAAGTGTGGGCTACATTTAGGCAAAGAGCTTTAATTGTAGTTGGCCTTTTAGTAACATCTATGGCAAGATCTTTAAAATTATCTTCAGTGAAAAGTTGGCCTGAAGCAATCAATTCATCAACCTCATCAAAGGCAGCATTAACTTCGTCATCATTTGAATCGAATTTGTTTTTTATGGTAGTTTTTAATTCTTCTCTGTCGGTGTTTTTGTAATTTTCTATTATATCGTATGTAACATCGTCAACTAGGTGGACAGAGCCACTATATGTATCTAAAACAATATTAAAACCCTTAGCTTTATATTGGTGTATCATAAAATCTCCTTTATTTGTAAAATCTTTTATATTATACTTATTTACTAGGAATATAAAAGTTACAAACAGAAAAAAACTTACCTACGATATATGTAAGTAAGTTATTAAATAGTGTAAGTTTTTTCCTATTTATTTTCTTTTTTGCTAACACATTCTTGGTTGGCAACTCCACAAGATGTCTTGCAAGCAGATTGGCAAGATGTTTGACATTCGCCACAACCGCCATCTTTTTGGCTCTTATGAAGATTTCTTGTGTTTAGTGTAAGTATTCTTTTCATATTAAAATCTCCTTATTGATAAGAATTTCTTATTCATTTATTATATTAACAGTTTTCATCTCTTTTGTCAATTAAGACTGAAATTAAGTTTTGATAGAGATTTATATTTATATTGTTTTGAGTTAAGTTATTAATATTTTCTAGAATTTCTTCATTAATAAGCTCACCAGGCGCTAGAATAGGAATGCCCGGTGGGTAGGCATAGGTAAAATCAGCGGCAATTTTTCCTTTGGCTTTGTCTAAATCAACTGAATCGCTTTTTTTAATCATCGCTTCATAAATTTCGTATATTTTTTGAGGGCACTTATAGGTGAAATTATAATTGTTATCCATGCTAATAATTTCTTTGTCAATTTTTATCAAGGCTTTTTTAAGAAGATTGAAACCTTCATCTGTATCAAAAAGTGTTGCAATCAAAAGGGCATAGGAAGGGTAAGACATCTCTACTTCAATTTTTTCTTTCTTTAATAGCTGGGCTAATTTTTTACCATTTATATTTGTGTTTTTTGTAGATATTAAGATTTTTGATTTGTCTTTATTTTTAGAGTCAATTAGGCTTAACTGTTCTAAATTTAATTTGTAAAGGTCACAGAGATTTCTCTGCAAATTCTTATATAGAGTACTTAATTCATTTATATTTTCCAAGATATAATCGATTGATTGTAATACCAAGTATGACGGAGATGATGTTTGAAAGATTGACATGGCAAATCTTAGTTTATCGCTAATTCTATCGTCATTTATCAAAAGTGCTGCAGCAGGTGTCAAGGCTGGCAGGTTTTTGTGAAAGGAAGTAATGGCTATGTCAAAAGTCTTTTTATATTCTCCTGTAAGAAATAAATGAGAACCGTGAGCCATATCTAAAATTAGTTTGGTTTTGTATTTCTTGCATAGATTATAAATTATTTCGGTATCTAGAATATATCCCTCATAGGAAGGGGAAGTAATAACCAAACAGGCGTATTTTTTCGATTTTAATTTATCTTCTAATTCATCATAAAGAATATTTACAATAGCACCAATTTCATTTGTCATTACTGTAAGATAATCGACATTAAGTTCATTAATAAGGCAGGCATTGTAAACTGCCTTGTGAGAAGACCTTTCTATCAAAATATTCTTGTTTTCACTAGTAACAGCCCTTATTGTAGCTAAAATTCCAGATGTAGAACCATTTGTAGAAATTATCGCATCCTTAACATTGTATATTTCTGCGATTTTCTTTTCCATATCGACAAAAACTTCTTTTGGGTCATTTAAGTTATCAAGTCCATCTATTTCAGTAAAATCTCTCCCATAACCGATTTTTGAATTTAAAAGCTTAGACCTTTTATGACCAGGCATATGGAAGGGATAATAATTTTCTTTTAAGTAATCATCAATAATTTTATTTAACATATATCCTCCACTAACATTATAACTTAACTTAAAAAAATTGTAAGATAAATTCTTGTTTTGGGAGTATGATATGGCTAGGTGATGAAATGGAAAATAAATTTATTAAAATTATAAAATCTATTATTGTATTTTTGCTCTTTGTGATAGTTTTTGCTGCTGGTTTTATCCTTTTAGGATTTTTTAAGGGAAATAATATAGAAAGTTCGGTTTCTTCCTTTACTAAAAATAAGGATGAGTTTTTATTCCTCCTCGCGGGTGTCGATTCAACAGGAGAAGAAACAGGTACTAGGACTGATACACTTATGCTAATTAAGGCGAATAGTGAAAATGAATCTATAGATATTATTTCGATACCTCGCGATTCTTATGTATCGATAAATGGATCTATGGATAAAATAAATGCTGCTCATTCCTATGGCGGTATTGATCTAACAATGAATGTTATTAGAGATTTTTTAGGAATTAATTTGGATAACTATATGGTAATATCATTTGAAGCTGTGATAAAAGGGATAGATGCGCTTGGTGGAATGGATGTTGATGTAAGCGAAGATGTTGCTGCGGCAATGGGAATAAGCCCAGGTATCCATACTATGACAGGTGATGAAGTTCTAAAATATGTTAGGTTTAGAAAGGGTTATCAAAATGCAGATCTTGGCAGGATTAACACCCAACAAGATTTTATAAAACAATTTATAAAGGAAGCTACCAAGACGAAAAATTTACCGAAACTTCCAAAGGTCTATACGGCAATGAAACCATATATAAAGACAAATATGAGCTTAAAGAACTTATCTAGTCTTGCTTTTAAATTTAAGTCAGTAGATTTATCAAATCTTAATTCCGTAAGGCTTGAAGGTGAGCCTTTCAATATGGCAGGAGTGTCATATTACAAGATTTATCCAGAATCTATCGAAAATATCAGAACTACTTACCTAAATTCATTTTTAAGAAACTAGGAAATGGGTATAATAGATATGTATAAGATGGAGGAAACATGGATATCAAATCATTAATAAGAGTAATAGAAGATTACCCTGAAAAAGGCATATCCTTTAAGGATATTACAACCCTACTTAAGGATAAGGACGGTTTCAAGAAGACAATTGACCTTCTTGAAGAAGAACTAAAAGATTACGATTTTGACTATATAGCAGGAGTTGAATCTAGAGGGCTTATATTTGGAGCACCCCTGTCTGATAGGTTAAATAAAGGTTTTATTCCAATAAGAAAGCCGGGCAAACTTCCAGCTGAGATTGAAAAAGTATCTTATGATTTAGAATACGGAACAAATGAGCTAGAAATTCATAAAGATGCCCTTGATGAAGGCGACAGGGTCGTAATAATTGATGACCTTATAGCTACAGGTGGCTCTGCTAAGGCTGCAGCTAAATTAGTTGAATCTATAGGTGGAGAAGTTGTTTGTTTTGAATTTTTAATCGAACTTACATCCTTAAAGGGAAGAGAAGTTCTAAAAGATTATGAAGTTATTTCATTAGTGGAATATGATCATTAAAGCAAAACGAAAGAGATTTCTTGGTGGAATCTCTTTTTGCTTGCCTAAATTTAAACATCCTAAGTATATTTAAACTATTATTAAATTTTTTTAAGAAATATATAAAAATGCTTGAAACAGTTATTAAACCTAGTATAATCTAATTAAGGTCAGAGATGGTCAAAGAATTATGATGGAGGTAAATATGCAATTTAGAGATTATTATGAAGTGCTAGGGGTGGATAAAAAAGCTAGTGCTAGTGAAATAAAAAAAGCTTATAGAAAACTTGCGAAAAAATACCACCCAGACCTTCATCCAAATGATGAAAGTGCACACAAGAAATTTACAGAAATAAACGAGGCCTACGAAGTATTATCAGATCCAGATAAGCGAAAGAAGTACGATACTTTTGGTGCAAATGCTAACTTTTCTGGTGGACAGAATTTCGATCCAAGAGATTTTGGTTTTGATTTTAATAACTTCGGCAATGGCTCTTACTCATATACAAGCTCAAATACTTCAGGTTTTTCAGACTTTTTTGATACTCTTTTTGGAGGGCTTGGAGGTGCTTCTTCTAGGAAAAGCCAAGGATTTGGTGGTTTTGGAAATGGATTTGGCAAAAAAAGCAAATCAAAACTTGATACAGAAGTAAGTATATCGATAGACGAAGCCATGAAGGGTACAACTAGAAAAATTTCAATAAAGTCAGATAATGGCATAAAAGATGTAGAAGTAAATATTCCAAAGGGGCTAAAAAATAAAAATAAGATAAAAATTGACGGTTCAAAATACGGCTTAAATGCTGATATAATAGTCAAGGTTAAGATAAAAGAAAGTGAAGATTTAAGACTAGAGGGAATCGACTTTGTTAAGAAAGTAAAAATTAGCCCGTGGGATGCCTATTTTGGTACAAAGAAGAAAATATCAACCATAAAGGGAAACATTCTGGTGACTATACCAGAGAAAATTTCTTCTGATAAAAAAATCAGATTAAAAAATCTAGGTTATACTGATAGGAAAAATAAGACAGGAGATCTAATCCTAGAAGTAATAATTGAAAATCCAGAACTAAACGAAGAACAAGAGAATTTATACAAAAAGCTAAAAGAAATCGAGGGATAATATGGATAACAACAAATTAACACAAAAATCAATCGAAGCTATCAACAATGCAAATTCTATGGCAATTAAAGACGCCAATCCAGAAGTTAATGAATTTCACTTAGCTTATAGCTTAGTTGATAGCCCAAGCTCCTATGTTTCAATGGTTTTAGGAAAGATGGGAGTAGATGTAAATAATTACAAGAAAAAAATAGAAGATAAAATAGAAAGTCTTCCAAAACAATCTGGCAATGCCAAGACTTACCCATCTCAAGTCTTCCAAAGGATATTTTTGAAAGCAGAAGATGAAGCAGATTCTATGGGAGATACCTTTATCTCAATAGAGCATATTTTTCTTTCTTTGCTAAAGGAAAGAACTGAAATGACTCAAATCAACAAGGAATTTAATATTACTTATAAGGATTTTAAAAATCACGTCCTAAAAGTCAGGAATGGTCAAAAAGTTACTTCAGATAATCCAGAAGAAACTTCAAATCCTCTAGAAAAATATGGCCGAGATTTAACTGATGAAGCAAGAGAAGGTAAAATCGATCCAGTTATTGGAAGGGATGCTGAAATTAGAAATGCTCTAAGGATTTTATCTCGTCGTAAGAAAAACAACCCAGTTTTAATCGGTCAACCTGGTGTTGGTAAGACTGCCATTGTAGAAGGTCTTGCCCAAAGAATTGTAAATAATGATGTGCCAGAACCACTTCAAGGCAGGAGGATTTTCTCTCTTGACATGGGTGCTCTAGTGGCAGGTGCTAAATACAGGGGACAATTTGAAGAAAGACTAAAAGCAGTAATTGAGGAAGTAAAAAAATCTGACGGTCAAATCATTATGTTTATTGACGAAATCCACACAATTGTAGGTGCTGGTAAGTCAGAAGGTGCTATGGATGCATCAAATATTATGAAACCAATGCTTGCCCGTGGAGAAATCAAGGTAATAGGTGCTACAACCCTTAATGAATACAGAGAATATATTGAAAAAGACGGTGCCCTTGAAAGAAGATTTCAAAAGGTAATGGTAGAAGAACCAAGTGTTGAAGATACTATTTCAATTTTGAGAGGTATCAAGGAAAAATATGAAATATTCCACGGAATAAGAATTCAAGATTCTGCTGTAATAGCAGCTGCTGAATTGTCAGATAGGTATATATCTGATAGGTTTTTACCAGATAAGGCAATAGATTTAATGGATGAAGCTTGTGCTACAGTTAGGACAGAAATTGATACTATGCCAGCTTATCTCGATGAGCAAAAGAGAAAATTATTACAACTTCAAATAGAAATCACTGCCTTAAAGAAAGAAGATGATGATTATTCAAAAAAGAGACTAGAAGATTTAGAGAAAGAATTAGCCGACCGTTCAGAATCCTATAACGAAGATTTCCTAAAATGGAAAGAACAAAAGTCTGCAATTGACGATGTAAAAACTATCAAAGAAGACATTGACAAGGTCAAGGTAGAAATTGATCAAGCAGAAAGGTCTTATGATTTTGAAAAACTTTCTGAACTAAAATACGGAAAGCTAGTTGAACTTGAAAATAAATTAAAAGAAAAAAGCGCAGCTAATAGTGATGATTCATCCATAAAAGAAGAAGTTACTGACGAAGATGTGGCAGATGTAGTTTCTAGCTGGACAAATATCCCAGTATCAAAATTAGTTGAAACTGAAAGAACTAAAATTTTACATCTTGGGGATACCTTACATCAAAGAGTTATAGGCCAGGATGAGGCTATTAAGGCTGTAGCAGATTCTATTATTAGAGCAAGGTCAGGACTAAAAGAGCAAAATAGACCTATAGGTTCATTTATATTTCTAGGTCCTACTGGTGTTGGTAAGACAGAGCTTGCAAAGACTTTGACAGAAGCTATGTTTGATGATGAACATAATATGATAAGGATTGATATGAGTGAATATATGGAAAAATATTCTGTATCAAGACTAATAGGTGCAGCTCCAGGTTATGTTGGCTATGAAGAAGGCGGACAGTTAACAGAAGCTGTTCGTAGAAAGCCTTACTCAGTTATACTTTTTGATGAAATTGAAAAGGCTCATCCAGATGTTTTCAACATTTTATTACAAGTTTTAGATGACGGTAGACTAACAGATAGTCAGGGCAGGACAGTTGATTTTAAGAATACTATAATTATCATGACATCTAATATTGGTTCAGAATTTTTAATTGATGGGCTAAACGAGGATGGAACAATAAAGGAAGATAACGAAAGGCAAGTTGATGAAGTTCTAAGATTATCATTTAAGCCAGAGTTTTTAAACAGGATTGATGATATAGTTATGTTTACACCACTAACAAGCGATCAAGTTTATGAAATTATTGACCTTCAAATTGATAATATTAGAAAAAGATTATCTGATAGGGATATAAAACTAGAAATAACCCCTGCTGCTAAAGAATATATTTTAGCTAATTCTTATGATGTAGAATATGGTGCTAGACCAGTTAAAAGATACCTACAAAGGAATGTTGAAACTAAACTTGGTAGACTAATTATCGAGGGAAAAGTAGTTGATGGCAGCACAGCTGTTCTTGACCTTGAAGATAATAAACTAGAATTTAAAATCAAATAGCTTAGTCAAGCTAAGTATAAAAAAAAACAGAGTAATTTAATTAATTGCTCTGTTTTTACTTTGGCTATTTTCTGGGATTGGTACTATATATAGTAATTTTCAAAACTAGACTACTACATATAGTAGATAAATTTTACTTTCTAATGGAAATATGATATGATATTTATGTACAATTTCGGAGGTAAAAATGTTACAGGTAATTAAAAGAGACGGGACTAAAGTCGATTTTAATAAAGAAAAGATTATCATAGCCATTGAAAAAGCTATGCATTCCCCAAGTGGTATTTATGTGGAAGGCCAAGCTTTAGAAATAGCTGGAGAGATCGAAAAAAGATCTAAAAATAAAAGAGAAATCTCAATTTATGAAATCGAGGACTTAGTTTACTACAAATTAATAGACAGAAAAAACCCTGCCACAGCCAAAGCTTATGAGTCATATAAGTCAGTTCAGGCTTATAAACGTGAGCAAAATACATCTGACGATGAAATAATCGGACTTTTAAATCAAACCAATATAGATGTAATGGATGAAAATTCAAATAAAAATCCAATTATTGCTTCAACTCAAAGAGACTTAATAGCAGGTGAGGTTGCAAAAGACATAGCAAAAAGAAAATTAATTCCAGCAGATCTTGTGGAAGCTCATGATTCAGGAGCAATACATATTCATGATCTTGACTATCTAATCCAACCTATTTTTAATTGTTGTTTGGTGGATATGAAGGATATGCTGGATAATGGCACAGTTGTAAACGAAAAAATGATTGAAACACCAAAGTCATTTCAAGTTGCATGCAATGTTATGACACAAATCATAGCCCAAATTGCATCAAACCAATATGGTGGTCAATCAATAAATATTTCTTGTTTAAGTCCTTATTTAGGAAAATCTTATGATAAGAATATGAAACTTGCGCAAGAAATCTTAACAGATGAAGAAGAAATTAAAAAGATGGCAGATGCCTTGACAAAAAGAGACCTAGAAAGTGGTATCCAAACTATTCAGTATCAAATAAATACTCTAATGACATCAAATGGCCAATCTCCATTTGTAACACTATTTATGCACACTGATGAAAACGACCCATATCTAGATCAAACTGTAGAGATTATAGAAGAAATACTAAAACAAAGAATCCAAGGCATAAAAAATGACCAAGGAGTATACGTAACACCAGCTTTCCCTAAGCTAATTTATGTTCTTGATGAAAACAACATAAATCCTGATTCAAAGTATTTTGAACTAACAAGACTTGCGGCAAAATGCACTGCGAAGCGAATGTATCCTGACTATATTTCAGCTAAGAAAATGCGAGAAAACTATGAAGGCAATGTATTTTCACCAATGGGATGCAGGGCTTTCCTTCCTCCTTACAAGGATAAGTATGGAGATTACAAGTTTGATGGAAGGTTTAATATGGGGGTTTGTACAATAAATCTCCCACAAATCGGAATCTTAGCAAATGGTGATGAAGACCTATTCTTTGAGATATTAGAAAAAAGACTTGATTTAGTTAAGAGGGTAGGACTTTTAAGGTATGAACATTTATCAAAAGTAACAAGTGATTCTTCTCCAATTCATTTCCAACACGGAGCAATAGCAAGGCTTAAAAAACATGAATCAATAAAACCACTTTTAGAAAATGGTTATGCTACAGTAACAATTGGCTATATTGGAATATATGAAGCCACAAAATTAACAATAGGTGAAAGCCATACAAGTGAGAAAGGCAAAAATTTTGCCGTGAAGATCATGAAGATGTTAAATGACAAGAAAAAAGAATGGTCAGAAGAATATGGCATCGCCTTTGCTGTTTACGGCACACCTGCTGAAAGTTTAACTCATAGGTTTGCCTCTATTGACAAAGAGAGATTTGGAAATATAAAAGACGTTACAGATAAAGGATTTTATACAAATTCTTTCCACGTTGATGTTAGAGAACACATATCAGTTTTCGATAAATTTGATTTTGAATCAGAATTTCAAAAATTATCCACAGGTGGATGTATTTCATATGCTGAAATTCCAAATATGACTAATAATATTGATGCAGTTTTAACTATGATCGAATACATTTATGACCACATTCAGTACGCAGAATTTAATACCAAGAGTGATTATTGCGGCAATTGTGGTTATGATGGAGAAATTCTTTTGGATGATGATAATGAGTGGTATTGTCCAAATTGTGGAAATCACGATAGGGCAACACTAACAGTTGTAAGAAGAACTTGCGGTTATCTAGGAGAGAATTTCTGGAATGAAGGAAGAACTAAAGAGATAAAGGCGAGAGTACTTCACATATGAATTATGCACAAATTAGAAAATACGATGTAGCAAATGGTCCTGGTATCAGGACCACTTTTTTCCTCACAGGCTGTGATAGGAATTGTCCAAATTGCTTTAATACCGAATATATGGACTTTAATCACGGGAAAAAATGGGATATTGATGCCGAAAAAAAAGTGATTTCTTATTTGAAATTAGATCAGGTTGAAGGACTAACAGTTCTAGGTGGAGAGCCCTTTGAAAATCCCATAGGACTACTAAAAGCACTCAGAAATATAAAAAAAGAAGTCGATAAACCTATTTGGATTTATTCAGGTTTTGTCTTTGAGGATTTGGTAAATATAAAAAAAACTCGTGAGATTTTAGAAGAAATTGACGTTCTTGTAGATGGTGAATTTATTGAAGAATTAAAAGATTTAAGACTAAGATTTAGAGGTTCTTCAAACCAGAGAATAATAGATGTTAAAAAATCTTTAAAAAATAATAAAGTTATTATATTAAATGGGTATAAATAGAAAAAGACAATTTAGGAGGAATAAATGACAAATCAAAAGAAAAGATCAGGTGCAGCTGGTATACTTATTGCAATAATTGCTATAGTAGTTATTGCTTTGGTAATGATTGTGCCTACCTACAATAGACTTGCAGGAAGTCGTGAAAATGTAAACCAGGCTTATGCACAAGTTCAAAATGTTGTTCAAAGAAGGGCAGATTTAATACCAAATTTAGTAAGTACAGTTAAAGGTTATACAGATCATGAATCTGAGACACTTACAAAAGTCACAAATGCTAGAGCAGGTATTCAAAATGCTGAAAGTCCACAAGAACTTGCTGAGGCGAATGATGAGTTAACTAGGGCTATAGGCGATATTAATGTAGTGGTGGAAGCCTATCCAGAACTTAAGGCTGATACTCAATTTGTTCAATTAATGGACGAATTAGCAGGAACTGAAAATAGAATTTCCACAGAGAGAAAAAACTACAACGAAGCAGTACAAGAATATAACACAGATATAAAGAGATTTCCAACTAACTTAATAGCCAAATTTACAGGCTATGATGCTGCAGAGTACTTTAAGGCGGACGCTAGTGCTCAAGATGCACCAAAAGTAGATTTTGGAAATTAGACTAGTTTATAAGTTTAAGTAGGAAACAAAAGGAGTTATTATGAGAAAGGCAAAACTAAAAAGATTTTGGCTATTACTTCTAGTATTTTTCTGCCTTTTTCAAACAAAGACTTATGCCAGCATTCCAAATCCAACAGATAATTATTACCTAGATGAATTAAATCTTTTAGATGATAATACTAAGGAAAATATAAACAAAACCAATAGGCAACTTGAAGATAAAACAGGAAGTCAGGTTGTAGTTATGACCCTAGATAATCCAGAAAATCTTGAGGGAGCTTACTATGGTACGGAAATTTTCAATGCATGGAAGATAGGTAATCAGAAAAAAGACAATGGAGTATTAATTCTCTTACTAATGAGCGATAAAGAGGGAGAAAATCAAATAAATATCATCACAGGCTATGGTATAGAAGGTAGGTTAAATGATGGTAAAATTGGTAGAATAATTGATACATTCATGCTTGATAACTTAAGAAATGGAGATTATTCTACCGCCCTTAATGAAGGCTTTAATGCTGTTGTTGGTGAAATTGCTGCTGAATATGATATAAAACTTGAAAAGGACTATACAGGATACCAAGATGAACTCGAGAATTCTTATAATGAAGAGGGTGGAATTTCTCTAGGAACTATTCTTTTTATGATAGTTGTTTTTGTAATAATATCTAATTTTATAAATAGAAATAATTATCGAGGTGGTGGAGGCGGCTTCAGAAGAAGACGATACACCTATCCTAGATTCGGTCCGGGATGGTCATCTTGGAGCAGCTCTTCAGATTCTTGGGGTAGCTCAAGCTTTGGAGGAGGTTCCGGTGGTAGCTTTGGCGGAGGATTTTCCGGAGGTGGAGGTTCATCCGGTGGAGGCGGCGCTGGCAGAAAATTTTAAGGAGTAAATATTGAAGGGATATTTAGCAAGTCATTTTTTTAATGATGCTATGTTTAGATGGACAGAAGAACTAGCACAATTTATAGAAAGAAACACTAATCTTGATCTTTATGTTCCGCAAAGAAATTCTGATATAAATGATAAGAAAAATAACGATGCAACCATAACAGATATAAAAATATCTCAAGCCGACACCGAAAGGCTGAAGGAAGCAAATATATTAATTGCAAACCTAGATGGTCTTACAATAGATGATGGTGTTTCAGCAGAAATAATGGCTCACGGTATTATGGCTGAATTTGAAAAGGATAATAATATTGATTTTCCAAGACTTATTATCGGTATTATCACTGATATGAGATATATTGGCACAGGAGAAAATAAACTTTATAGAAATTTAATGATTATCGGTAAGGTCAAAGAACATGGTCACCTAGTTGTAGGCTATGCTGGAGATGATTCCTTTAAAAATGAAGTTGTTGACCTTATTAATGGTTTTATAAAAGATAATAAATAAAAATTTAAAAGAATGAATCTTGTAAGTTTTTTGAAGTTGAGATTGACCGAATTTTTCAATGATAACTTAATAGGCTCTATAATAAATCGTGTTGGTAGATGTAAATAATGCTTCTAACGGCACGATTTTTGTATAAAAAAAAGATAGGGCTCTTGTTTTCTGACCTAAGTAGTGTTAATTAAAAGTGGTGGTTAGATAGCTTAGACTATCCAATCCACCACTTTTTGTTTTAAAATATAAATTATTTACTTGATTTTTGGCATTACTTTTGATGCGAATAAATAAAGTAAGATATAATTTAAAATTCCATCAACTAATAGTTTTGGTGCTCTAGTTGCTAGTAATACTAAGTATGGTGTACCGTAGAGTTGACTTAACCAAAGTGGTGTCAAGAACATATGGTTTATACCAAAAACAAAGATTACTATAAGCAAAACTTCTACCTTTAGGCTGTATCCCTTTTTTCTACAGTAAGTTGATATAAAACCTGGTACCATACCTGTAAGGATAGACCTTAAAGTAAAACCAAGATGAGGCACACCACCAGCGTTAATCATAACACCTATTAGGTCTGCTACAAGTCCTGCTAGTCCTCCGTGAACTGGTCCTAGCATCATTCCAGCCATCATTAGTGGTAACGAACCAAATGAAAATTTCATGGTTGGCGTTATAAAAATACCAAAATACCTGGAAAGAATTATAGAAAGACCTGTTAACATAGAGGCTTTCACCATAGAATTTACGCTTATCTTTTTATTCATATTTCCCCTTTCTATCAGAGGTCAGCGGTTGCGATAAAGAATCGTAGGTTTCGTCTGGAAACAACAACCCATTTTCCAGCACTAATCGCTCTTTATCTACTCTGATAAGACTATTATAAGCCATTATGGGAATTATTCAAAATTTTAATCAGGATTTAATATAAATCCCTGATCTTGTAGGGTTTTAAACATTTTATTTCTATTTTTAATTGCACTACCTTGTTTTTTAGAAATTTGGCTTGAAAAAGATTCACTTTTCCTACCTGAATCTCTTAAATCATAATAGGTTGTCATTTCTTGATCATAATTTTTTATCATATCTAGATATGAATCATAAGTCTTATAGGAATTTTCATAAGTTTTTAGCTTTATATCAAGTCTTGGTTTAATTTGCGGATTCTGATTTGGAACGCCGAAACCAACGCCCACAGCGGGATATGTTAATTTTGGCATTTTAAGTAATTCTATTACATTTTTTGTATCATTATGTATGTTGCCAAAATAATTTGCTCCAAGACCCATAGATTCAACAGCAACTGTCAAATTTTGTGCTGCTATAATTGCATCTGTAAAGCCTTGGATAAACTTATCAAAACTTATTATATTATCATTCTCAGTTCCCATTTCTTTGGCAATTTGATAATTTCTATTTAAATCAACAATGAAAATCCAAAGCTCAGTTGCCCTAGCCATATATTCCTGATTACCATTTTCGGCTAGCTTTTCTTTAATTTTTGGATCAGTTATCCTAATTACTGACATATTTTGCATGCCGTTTGAGGATGCTGACATATTTACCACATCTAGTAGGGTATTAATTGTAGTTTCATCTATCTTTTCGTCAGTAAATTCTCTTATAGTTCTATGATTTAATTGGTTTCTGATTGTTTGGTTCATAAGATCCTCCTTATTAATTAATACCCAAAGTAGTATAATAAACCTAGGAGAAGTTATGAAAATAAGGATATCAGTCAGAAATTTAATTGAATTTGTTATGAGATCTGGAGATATTGACAATAGATTTAGAGACAATACTAGGATGTTAGAAGGAATCAGAGCTCATCAAAAAATTCAAGCTAAATATGATAAGACTTACAAAAAAGAATATAAGCTAAAAAATACTACTACTTATAAGGACGTGATTTTTGAGGTTGAGGGCAGGGCTGACGGTCTTGGTATAAAAGATGGAATCTATCTAATAGATGAGATTAAGTCCACTTCACGAAATCTTGACGAATTAACTGGGGATAATAAACTTCACCGGGCTCAGGCTCTTTGCTATGCATACTTTTATGCTCTTGATAAGAGCCTTGACAAAATGCTTATTTCATTAACTTACGTATCAGTTGAAAACTATAAGTCAAAGATTTTTGAAAAATTATTTACATTTGAAGAACTTAAAGATTTTTATTTTAAACTTTTAGATGAGTATATTATATTTTCAAAGATTTTAGCTAGTAATATTGAAAGCCGTGACATTTCTATAAAAGATTTGGAATTTCCTTATAAGTCTTATAGAAAAGGTCAGAGAAAGATGGCTGTGGCTGTATACACTGCAATTTTAGATGAGAAAAATCTTTTTGTGGATGCACCAACAGGTATAGGAAAGACAATTTCTACTATTTTTCCAAGTATAAAATCTATGCCAGAAAAGCTAACAGATAAGATTTTTTACCTTACAAGCAAAAACACTATTGCAAAAGAAGCTCTAAAAAGTTTATATCTACTTAAAGATAATGGCCTATTTATTAAGGCTCTTAATATAACAAGCAAGGAAAAAATATGCTTAAATGATGAAGTATCCTGTAATCCAATTGATTGTCCCTATGCCAAGGGTCATTTTGATAGGGTAAATGATGCCTTAAAAGATATTTTAGAGAATGAAAATATCATAGATTATGATATAATTATCGAGTATGCAAAAAAATATATGGTTTGTCCACTTGAATTTGAACTTGATATTAGCAGCTATGTTGACCTTGTTATTTGTGATTATAACTACGTTTTTGATCCAAATGTTTTTTTAAAGAGGTTTTTTGATGAAGTTATTGATTCTTATGTATTTTTGATAGATGAGGCTCATAACCTTCTTGATAGGACAAGGGATATGTATTCTTTTTCTTTCAAAGATACTAACTTTTCATCTTTGGTAGAACTTTTAGATGAGAAAAAGGATAGAAAACTGAGGAAAAAACTAGGAATACTTGTAGATGATTTCTACAAACTAGGAGAAATCTCTAAGACCGATTGTTATTATTTTACAAACGAATACATAGATATTTTGGATAAAGATTTAATTTCCTTATCAAAAACTATGGAGAAATTTTTAGTAGAAAAAACCGATCATTCTGCATATGGTGTTGTTTTAGACCTATATTTTGAAATAAATAAGTATCTAAAAATTTCGGATTATTTTACAGAAGGTTTTTATAATGTGATATCTTATGATAAAGAAAGTATGGAGAGAAGTTTTGAGATAAAGTGTGTAGATCCGAGAGAAGTTCTTAAGAATAAATATAAACTTGCCAGAAGTTCCATATTTTTCTCAGCAACTTTATCGCCAATGGGTTATTTTGTAAAGAGTCTAGCAGGTGAAGATTCCTTAAAATTAAGGCTAGATATGCCCTTTAATCCTGACCATCTTTTGATTTTTAAAAGGAGTATTTCAACAAGGTATAGGGATAGGAATAGAAATCTTGTGCTCATAGCAGAAGCAATTAATGATTTTGTAATAAGCAAAAAAGGTAATTATTTTATATTTTTCCCATCTTATTCTTATATGGAAGATGTTGCAGAATATTATAAGGACAATTTTGACGAGGATATAATCACTCAAGATAGAATAATGACGACTGAAGATAGGGTAGATTTTTTAAATGAATTTACTTATGAATCTAATAAAGTTGGTTTTTTAGTTCTAGGGGGGATATTTTCTGAAGGAGTAGATTTAATTGGTGATAGATTAATAGGATCTATGATTATTTCTGTAGGTATGCCTGGAGTTTCAAAAGAAAGAGACTTGATTAAGTATCATTTTGATAATGAAGGTTTTAATGGTTTTGATTATTCTTATACTTATCCTGGTCTAAATAAGGTATTTCAAGCTGCAGGAAGAGTTATTAGAGGAGAAGAAGATAGGGGAATAATTTATCTCTTAGATGATAGGTATTCTTGGCAAAAATACATGAATCTTTTCCCTAAGCATTGGACAAATCAAGTTACGGCAAATAATAAAAAAGATTTTAATAAAACAATAAACGAATTTTGGAGTATAGATGAAAAAGAGACAGACTAAGAATATAAAAATTAGCCAAATGAAATATCCAAATATTTCGATTGGTTATGATGAAAATGATAGAAAAGTCGAGTTTAAGGGAGGCCTATTGGGTCAAACTGTAAGAGTCAAGGCTGGAAAGAAAAACAAAGAAAGAATCAAGGGAAAATACATAGAACTCCTTGAAGAGTCAAAGCTTGAGAACGCTAGGGATTACTGTAAACAAGCTGATATTTGCGGAGGGTGCTCCTATCAAAAACTTGCTTATGAGACAGAGCTAATGCTAAAACATGGCATGATAAAAGATCTTTTTGATGAAAATGGAATCAAATATAACAATGATATAAGCATAAATAGGTCACCGATAACAACTGGCTTTAGGAATAAAATGGAATATACATTTGGAGATGCTATAAAAGGTGGCTCACTTGTTCTTGGTCTTCATAGAAAAAGAAGGTTTTATGAAATAGTGGATTGTAAGAACTGCAATATTGTAGATTCTGATTTCAATATAATAAGATCAAAAGTTCAAGAGTATTTTAGAGAAAAAGAAACTGACTTCTACAACAAGATGAGTAAAGAAGGGCTTTTAAGACACCTAGTTATAAGAAAAGCTATGCATACTGGACAAATCATGGTAATATTAGTAACCACAAGCGATGCTACCCTTGACGAAACAAGGTTAAGATTATTCTTGCATATGCTCTTAGACCTTGATCTTGAGGGTAGAATATTTTCCGTTTACCACGTTTTAAATGATTCTGTAGCTGATGCGGTCATTCCTGAAAAAACAAAACTAATATATGGAAAAGAATACATAACAGAAGAAATGATGGGCCTAGAATTTAGAATTTCACCATTTTCTTTCTTCCAACCAAATGTCTATACAGCAGAAAAACTATATCAAAAAGCTTTTGACCTTGCTGAAATTGACGAGACCATGGACGTATTAGACCTATATTCAGGAACAGGAACAATTACCCAACTAATGGCAAGCGTAGCAAGAAGTGCGACAGGTATAGAGATTGTAGAAGAAGCTGTAGAGAAAGCAAAAGAGAACGCCGAGCTAAACGGTCTTGATAATGTAAACTTTCTCTGTGGAGATGTCCTAGAAGAAATCGAAAAAATAGGAAATAAATATGATGTAGTAGTATTAGACCCGCCAAGAGCAGGCATAAGTCCAGCATCACTCGAAAAAATCCTAAATATAGACAGCAAAAAATTTGTCTACATCTCCTGTAACCCAAAAACCCAAATGGAAAACATAACAACATTTTTAGAAAGAGGCTTTGAAATAAAAGACTACGAAATCTACGACCAATTTCCAAATTCAAGACATGTGGAGACTATAGTATTGATGTCAAGACAATAAGATAAGAGGCTATAAAACTGTCGAAGTAGGTGGTTTTTAGGATTTTATAAGAAATCAGTTCTATAATAAAATAAAAAACGTGTTGGTAGAAAAATCGTCTACTTCTACCAACACGATTTTACAAAGAGCCAGTACTTACATCTCTTTTTTTCCTTTAAAACTATTGTATCTTGATACTTTAAGGAGTTTCAATCATTCGATCTGTTAACCGTTATTTTTTGGATCTAAACTTAATAACATAGCATTAATGGCGACGATGACTGTTGACACAGACATTAGAATTGCTCCTACTGCAGGACTTAATGTGATACCAATAGGAGCCAGAATTCCTGCAGCTAGAGGAATAGCTATAAAGTTATAGCCGGCTCCCCAAAAGAGATTTTGTTTCATTTTACGAGTTGTTTTGTGTGCTAATTCAATGAACGATTCAATATCTCCTGGATCAGATTGAGTCAAGATGACATCAGCTGAATCCAATGCCACTTGGGTTCCAGCACCTACAGCTATACCAACATCTGCTAAGGCAAGAGAAGGAGCATCATTGACACCGTCACCTACCATGATAACTTTTTTTCCTTCATCTTTAAGTGTTTTTACTAACTCATATTTGTCTTGTGGAGATTGATTTGATCTATATTCAATTTCTAGATCTTCTGCCGCGCCTTGAGCTGCTTTTTCATTATCACCTGTTGCCATAATTGGCTCTATATTATTATTTTTAAGAGCTTCTATTAACTCTTTACTGGTTGCTTTTAATTCATCCCCCAAAGCTACAGCACCAATGGCATCATCGTTTTCTACTAAGACACTAAGGGTTGCTCCTTTTGGAATATCCATATCTAGATTACGTCCGTATGCTTTTTGACTGATTAATTGGTATTGGTGCCCACCTGCTTTACCTTCTACGCCAGCACCGGAAATTACATCAATGGAATCAAAGGATACTGGACTTATACCTTCTTGGTCGGCGAAGCTTATAATTGATTGAGCAATAGGGTGGCTAGATCCTCCTTCAATACCTGCCAGTAAGGCAATGATTTCCTCTTTTGTATATTTGTCATTAAGAAGTTTTACATCTAACACTTTAAATTCACCAGTTGTTAAAGTACCTGTTTTATCTAAAATCATCACATCTGCATCTTGAGCTATTTCTAAAGATTCTCGGTCTTTTACTAGTAAGCCACGACTTGCCCCTAAGCTTGTGCTACGAGCGGTGACCAATGGAATAGCTAGACCCAAAGCGTGAGGACAAGCTATAACTAATGTTGTGATAGCAAATTTTACTGCCGTTGGGATGTCCGCTATAAGCGTCCATACTACAAAAGCTATTAGCGCGACAATGACCGCAATATAGAAGAGCCATCCTGCAACCTTTTGAGCAATATTTTCTGCTCTAGAAGGCTGACTTTGAGCTTGGCTGATTAAATTCTGAACTTGAGAGATGAAGGATTGATCACCTGTCTCATTCACTTTAATATAAAGAACCCCTTCTCCATTTGTTGAGCCTCCGATTACTTCATCGCCAGGACCTTTTTTAACTGCTTTTGATTCTCCAGTCAAAAGAGCTTCATTTACACGTGATTCGCCACGCTCGATAGTTCCATCTGCTGGCACATTTTCTCCAGCTTGAACTCGAATTAAATCACCTACCTTTAAGTCAGCAACTGGTCGTGTTTCTATTGAATCGTCATCTAATACTACATGAGCATCTTTTGGTACTAGCTTAGCCAGTTCTTCTTGTGCATCTCCTGCTTCTCCAATAGCTTTCATCTCAATC
>URUJ01000011.1 GCA_900551095.1 uncultured Anaerococcus sp.
CCGAACGGCACGTACGGTGGTGTGAAAGGGGCTAGATCTTAGCCCCTATTCGATTAAAGAAGGGGCTATGAGAAAAAGAGAAATTAACCACATAGATAAAAAGACTTTAAAAAAATGGATTGAAGATGAGTCTTTGACTGGTTTTCTTATGGAAAAGGCTGACAAAATCAGAAGAGAAGTATACGGAGATAGGGTCTATATCAGAGGTCTTATCGAAGTATCCAATATTTGTAAAAATGACTGTTATTATTGTGGGATAAGAAAATCCAATAAAAATGTGAAACGTTACAGGCTTACAAAGGATGAAATCTTAAGTGCGGCTGGCTTTGGATATGGTATAGGTTTTAGGACTTTTGTAATGCAGGGCGGAGAAGATTCAAAATTTACTAAGGACTTTATGGTTGATGTGATAAAATCAATTAAGGAAAAGTATCCCGATGTGGCTATCACATTGTCTTTAGGCGAGAGGTCTTATGAAGATTATAAGGCATTTTACGATGCTGGTGCTGATAGGTATCTTTTAAGGGAAGAAACATCAAATCCTAGCCATTACAAAAAGCTTCATCCTGAAAATATGAAATTAAAAAATAGACAAGATTGTCTTTATAATCTCAAAAAAATTGGCTATCAGGTTGGGGGAGGTTTTATGGTTGAAAGCCCTTATCAAACAACTGATGATTTGATAAGAGATATAAGGTTTCTAGAAAAACTTAAGCCGGATATGATTGGAATTGGGCCATATCTAGTAAGCCATGATACGCCATTTAAGGATTTTAAAGATGGGTCGTTTACAAAGACTTTAAGGCTCGTATCCATATTGAGGATAGTCTTTCCCTATGCTCTAATTCCTGCTACAACAGCCCTAGGAACGGTAAATTCAAAGGGAAGAGAATTAGGATTAAAGGCAGGGGCAAATGTCTTAATGCCAAACCTAAGTCCACAGACAGCCAAAAATTCCTACAACCTTTACGATAACAAACTAAACACAGGCCTTGAGGCAGCAGAATCTAAAAAAGACTTGGAGAAAGAGATAGCATCTTTTGGATATAGGATTGTTGATGATAGGGGAGATGTGGTGGATTTTGGGAATAGGAATTAAATAAATATTTAATGGCATAGATTATGAGGTATCATGTTTACATGAAGCTGAACACTTACATGAAAGTAATATGGAATTGAAAATTTTAATATAGTAGGTATAATAGTAGTAACCATGAGGTCAACTATAAATCATGGAATTACCAAACAAAAAGACGAGTCTGCAGCTCGTCTTTTTTGTTTGGGCTAATTATCATCTTCTTTATTTGTTCTCTTTGAGCTTAACCACTTATACAAATAGTTACCAGCTACTTGTATCATAACTCCAAGAATGAAGTCAACTATAATTTTCATAGAACCACCTCCCTTCACCCTAAGGGCCGATGATAACATTTATATTATACCATATTTCCTCAATCTTATTTCGCATTTTCACAATAATCCCAATTTAGTCTCAATTAATTTTCATTTTAGGCAAAAAAGTATTATAATTATACATAGATATAGAAAAGAAAGAAGGAAAGAATGACTAAATACGATCCTAAAAGTTTACATGCAGAAGAATTTATAAATCACGAAGAAATACTAGAAACACTTGATTATGGTAGGGAAAATGCCCATAATAGAAAGTTAATAATAGAGGTTTTGGAAAAGGCGAAAAAAGCTAAGGGCCTTGACCACAGGGAAGCCTTCATTCTTTTATCCTGCAAGGAAGATGACCTAAATGAGGAAATCTATAAGCTTGCCAAGGATTTAAAACACAAATTTTATGCAAATAGAATTGTACTTTTTGCCCCACTTTATTTGTCAAATTACTGTGTAAATGGTTGTGTATATTGCCCTTACCATGGCCAAAATAGGACTATTCCTAGGAAAAAACTCAGCCAGGAGGAAATCAAAGAGCAAGTAATTGCCCTACAAGATTTAGGTCACAAGAGACTTGCTCTTGAAGCAGGTGAAGATCCTGTAAATAACCCAATCGAATATATCCTCGAATCTATTCACACAATTTATAATATCAAACACAAAAACGGATCCATTAGACGTGTAAATGTCAATATTGCTGCGACAACTGTAGAAAATTATAGAAAGTTAAAGGAAGCAGAAATCGGTACTTATATTCTCTTCCAAGAAACCTATAATAAGGAAAACTACGAAGCCCTTCACAAGTTTGGCCCAAAATCAAATTATGCCTACCACACAGAAGCCATGGACCGTGCTATGGAAGGCGGTATTGACGATGTTGGAGTAGGAGTTTTATACGGGCTTGATTCTTATGAATATGAATTTATCGGTCAACTTATGCACGCAGAACACCTTGAAGCCCGCTTTAATGTAGGACCTCACACAATTTCTGTGCCAAGAATCCAACCAGCAGATGATATTGATCCAGGAGATTTTGATAACTCCTTATCAGATGATATGTTTGCAAAACTTGTTGCTTGCATTAGAATTGCTGTTCCATATACTGGCATGATTGTCTCAACTCGTGAGTCAGAAGAGATGAGAAATAGGCTCTTAGAGCTTGGAATTAGTCAACTTTCTGGTGGCTCAAAGACATCTGTAGGTGGCTATACAGACCATGAAACCAAGGGAAGCGATCAATTTGAACTTGCAGATAATAGGACTCTCGATGAGGTTGTAAACTGGCTTATTGAAAAAGACCACGTTCCTTCATTTTGTACCGCTTGTTATAGGAAAGGCAGGACTGGAGAAGTCTTCATGGGCATGGTCAAAAAACATGGCATAGGCAATATTTGTCATCCAAATGCCCTTGTGACACTAAAGGAATATGCAGTTGATTATGCAAGTGAGAAAACAGCAGCAAATGCTGATAAGCTAATAAAAAGAGAACTAGAAAATATCCCAAATCCAGAAGTTAGAGAAAAAACCAGGGAAAATATTAAAAAAGTTGAAGAAGGAAGCCGTGACATCTATATCTAAGACTGGCTTTAGCGAAAGGGTCCATATAGGAATTTTCGGCAAGACCAATTCCGGTAAATCTACTCTTTTAAACTACCTTGCAGGAGAAAAATTTGCAATAGTTTCTGACCAAGAAGGAACAACCACAGATCCAATTAGGAAAGCTATGGAAATAACAGACTTTGGACCTGTTGTCTTAATTGACACTGCTGGCAGCGCTGATAAAACTATTTTGGGTACGGAAAGGTATGAAAAAACTCTAGCGGAAATTGATAAAGTAGATGTTTTTCTCTATGTTTTAAGCGAGAAAGATAACCTTGAAATCATTCCGAAATTTAAAGATAAACCAGTAATTTTCATTGCGATGAAAATGGATACAGAAAAAGGATCTGAAATCTTAAGAGAATTTGCGGATGAAAATCCAATTGGAGTTGACCTTTCGTCTACAAAATCAAGGGATGAAATTTTTGATAAAATAAAATCTCTTTATAAGAAAGAAGATTCTACAATTACTAAAAATCTTGTAAAAAAAGGCGATATGGTTATCCTTATAATGCCGCAAGATAAGGCAGCTCCTAAGGATAGGATAATTAAACCACAAGTGATGACTATAAGGGAAATAATTGACAAGGGGGCAAGTGCGATTTGTACTGACCTTGCTAATTTCGAAAATACCATAAAAAGTCTAAAAAAAATTGACCTAATAATTACCGATAGCCAAGCCTTTAAGGAAGTTTACGAAAAAAAGCCAAAAGACGTGAAACTTACAAGCTTTTCAGTCTTGTTTTCCGCCTTTAAGGGAGATTTAGATTATTTTGTAAAGTCTGCAGAAGTGCTAGATAGCGATATAAAAAATATTTTGATTGCTGAAGCCTGCACCCATCCACCAGTAGATGAAGATATAGGGAGCGTTAAGATTCCAAGGCTAATTAAGAAAACTCACCCAGATGTAAATATAGATTTTGTAAGGGGAAATGACCCTATAGATTATGAGAAATATGACCTGATTATTTCCTGTGGTTCGTGTATGTTTAATAGGACCCATGTTTTAAATAGGGTGGTTAAGGCAAAAAAAGCCGGCACTCCTATGACAAATTACGGGATTGCTATAGCTAAAATGAATAGAATCCTTGAAAAAATCACCCTTCCTGAATAATATAAAAAAATATGAGTAAATATATTTGACAGATTATTTTTAGATGGTATTATACCATTAACTAAGAGAATAAAGTTTTACAAAACCATTTGACAAGAAGAGTAGTTTAGAAGATTCTTTTATAGAGAGCTCCAGTTGGTGAAAAGGAGTAAAGATTTGTCTAGATGAAGATGGCCTTGGATGGGATGGGTCGATATGAGGTCCATACGGGAATTCCCGTTATAGAAGTAGAGTATGTATGTACTTGATGAGTGTATGTTTGGGTGACCAGGCATAAAATAAGGTGGTAACGCGATTTAAACGTCCTTATATTCCAGTGTGGAATATGGGACGTTATTTTTTTAAAAAAATCGAGGTAAAAATGAACTTAGTAGAAAAGATTAATAAAAAAATAAAAGATTATAATGAAGATATAATAAGTACACGTAGGTATCTTCATGAAAATCCAGAAGTATCGAGTAAGGAATTTGAAACGAGCAAGTACCTTAAAAAAAGGTGTAAAGAACTTGGTTTATATGTAGAAGAAGTAGCTGGCTCAACTGGGTTTACAGCCTTACTTGATACAGGAAGAGTTGGTAAGACTCTTGGCATAAGGACTGACCTTGACGCCCTTGCTATAGAAGAAGATCCTTATAATCTTAAAGAAAAAAAGCAAGTTGTATCTAAAAATCCTGGAGTAAGCCATGCTTGTGGCCACGATAGCCATATGACAATCGCCTTAATGAGCGCAAAAATCCTTAAAGATTTAAAAGATGAAATAGACGGGAAAATCTATTTTATCTTTGAAGAAGCTGAAGAAACTGGCGGAGGAATTGACGCCATGGTAGAGCACCTAAAAGATAAGGGGCTTGATGCTGTCTATGGCAACCATCAAAGTCCAGCTCTTGATGTTGGCAAATTTTCTGTGATAGAAAATGCTGCTTATGCTGGATGCGCTGGTGTTGATTTTGATGTAATTGGAAAAGGCGGCCACGGCTCAAGACCAGATCTTGCGGTTAATCCATTAATCGCCACCGCCCATATCATTACAGCATTAAATTCTGCTTGGAATAATAGGCTTGATTTAGAAAAGCCGGTAAGCCTTGGAATTAGTGCAGTAAATGGAGGGACTGCTGCCAATGTATTTCCAGATAGGGCAAATGTAAAGGGAACTTTGAGGTTTTTTGACCTAGATGAAGGAAAAAAAGCCTTGAAGCTTTTAAAAAATATTGTAAGCTTAACTGCAAAAACTCATGGTTGTGAGGTTGAATTTCATAATTATACAAGAATTGTTGCAGAGCCTGTTGTTAATGATGAAACTCTTGCAAAAAGAGTAAAAGAGAGTCTAAATAGTTTATATGAAGATGTTCTAGTAGAAAGCCCTAAGCTTTGGATATCAGAATCTTTTTACGGATATTCAAAACTTTGTCCTAGTATTTTTGTTAATTTCGGCAGCAGAAATGAGAAAGAAGGAAAAGCGGCAGACCTTCATACAAGCAAGTTTGACCTTGATGAGAGGGGCATTGATTATGGTCTTGCTCTTGTGATTAAGTTTGCGGTAGATTTTTTGAAAAGATAGAGAGAAGATATGATTGAATTAAAAAATGTAAGTGTAGATTTTGATGGTTTTAAGGCTGTCAAAGATATAAGTTTAAAAATTGAAGATAAGGATGCCTTTGGAATCGTAGGTTTTTCTGGGGCGGGCAAGTCAACCTTGGTTCGTACCATAAATCTTCTTCAAAAGCCAAGTACAGGTGAGGTTATCCTTGACGGAGAAAATCTCCTAGACCTTTCGGATAAGGAATTGAGACTTAGAAGAAAAAAGATTGGAATGATTTTCCAACATTTTAATCTTCTAAATAATCTCACAGTTATAGACAATGTAATCTTTCCTATAAGAAAAGATAAGAGCCTAACTAAGGAAGAGAAAAGAAAAAGAGCTCAAAAGCTTCTTGAAAAAGTAGGAATCGGTGATAAGGCGGATAATTATCCAAGAGAACTATCCGGTGGTCAGCAACAAAGGTGTGCGATAGCAAGATCCCTAGCAAGTAAACCAGAAATTTTACTTTGCGATGAGGCAACAAGCGCTCTTGACCCAAAAACAACCAAGCAAATTCTAAAACTTCTTAAAGAGTTAAATAAAGAATTAAACTTAACCATTGTGATAATCACCCACCAGATGGAAGTGGTAAAAGATTTGTGCAATAAATGTGCAATTATGCAGGATGGAAAGATTATAGAAGAAGGGACAACCCTTGAAGTATTCTCAGATCCAAAAACAGATCTCGCTAGAGAATTTGTCGAAACAAGCACAAATATCAAGGAAACTATAGAGCAGGTTAAGGCAAATGTGGGTATCCTTAAGGAAGATGAGCAGCTAGCTCAAATATCATATGTGGGAGAATCAACCACAGAGCCAGTAATAAACGAGCTTTACGAGAAATTTGGCATTGAGACAAATATCCTCGCAGGCCATATAGAATTTATAAATGAAGTTCCAGTAGGAAATTTAATCGTGACATTAAAAGGTGATGACAAAAACCTAAGTCAGGTTACATCTTATCTTGAAGATAAAAGTGCAAATATAAAGATTTTAGGAGGTAAAGATGGGATTCTTTGATTATTCATGGTCGATAAGAGACAGGATAGTAGATGATTTTTTCACAACCTTATATATGCTATTTGTATCTGCCTTTTTTGCAGGAATTATAGGTCTAATCTTGGGCGTAATAATGGTAGTGACAGATAAAGACAGAATTTTAGAAAACAAGGTAGTCTATAATATCTTAGATAAACTTACAAACTTATTTAGAGCCATTCCTTTTATCATCCTCCTTGCTCTAGTAGCACCATTTACCAGAGTAATTGTGGGTACAAGGATAGGGCCAACAGCTGCTATTGTTCCACTTACATTATCTTGTATACCATTTTTTGCAAGACAAGTAGAACAAGCACTAGCAGAAGTAGACCCAGGAAAGATTGAAGCGGCTGAAGCTATGGGACTATCACCAGTTGAGATAATTATGTCAGTATACATGAGAGAAAGTCTACCAAGCCTAATAAGAGCTTCATCTATTACTCTAATATCCCTTCTAGGTCTAACAGCGATGGCTGGAACTGTTGGAGCTGGCGGAATAGGTGACCTTGCCATAGCCATGGGCTATAAAAGATACAAGGATGACGTGGTAATTGTGTCAGTTATCCTAATATTAATTCTAGTTTACCTAATTCAGGCTCTTGCTAATTACTTAATTAAGAAAACTAGTCACTAAGATTAATTAAATATATTGTTGGAACGTTACTAAAATCAAATGATATGAGGTTAAATGTAATCAAAAAAGGAGAAAAAAATGAAATTAACAAGCAAAATAGCCCTAGCACTAGGCTTAATAGTGTCATTAACATCATGTGGAAGTGGAGAAGATAAAAAAGAAGAAGCTCCAAAAGAAGAAGTGAAAACTGAGACAAAAGAAACAGGAGAAACTGCAAAATCATCAGATCCAATAAACATCAAAATCGGTGTAGTTGGAGAATTTAACGAAGTATTAGAAGAAGTAATAAAAAGATACGAAGAAGGTACAGGAAACACTGCAGAACTTGTAAAATTTGCAGACTACAACCAACCAAACGAAGCCCTAGCTTCTGGAGATATAGACCTAAATGCCTTCCAACACCACAAATTCCTAAACGAATTTAATGAAGATAGAGGAAGTGATTTAGTAGCAATCGGAGATACTATGCTTGCACCAATAGCTCTTTATTCAAACAAGGTAAAAAGCCTTGAAGAACTTCCAGAAGGAGCAAAAATCGCCCTACCAAACGATCCATCAAACGGATCAAGAGCCCTATTTTTACTCCAAGACGCTGGTCTAATCAAAGTAGAAGGCGAACCTGGAGATATAATTGGCCTAGAAAACATTACAGAAAACTCCAAAAATCTAGAATTAATAGAAATGGACGCATCAGAAACAGCAAGAAGCCTAGATGATGTAGACTGTGCAATAGTAAACGACACCTTCGCCCTAGACTCAGGCTTAGATAAGGACACCTCAATCTACACAGAAGACCCAAAAAGCGACTCAGTAAAACAATACATCAACATAATAGCAGCAAGAAAAGAAGACGAAAACAACGAAACCTACAAAGAATTCGTAAAATACTACCAAACAGAAGAAACAAAAAAAGACTTCGAAACATACACAAAGGGATCTTGGATACCTGCGTGGTAAGTCGGCATACCGACTTGCAAAGTATCGCAGCGCTTTGCAATCTATTGCCCCACTTGTTTAGAAAAAACAAGTGGGGTTTTGTACGAGCGTTAAATCCCCTCGTATGGGGATTTAAAAGCGGTGTAAGGATAAAGACAAAATAAAACTTTGCGACAATCCAAAATGAAAAAAGTTGGGTCGCAAAGTATCGCAGCGCTTTGCAATTTATTGCCCCACTTGTTTAGAAAAAACAAGTGGGGTTTTGTACGAGCGTTAAATCCCCTTGTATTGGGATTTAAAAGCGGTGTAAGGATATAGACAAAATAAAACTTTGCGACAATCCAAAATCAAAAAAGTTGGGTCGCAAAGTATCGCAGCGCTTTGCGATTTATACAAATTCTATTAACTCATTTCTAACAAGTCCCTTGCCTAGTCAAGGGTCTTTTTCTATGAGAAAATCTCAACAAGTAGCTGATTTTAACTGAAAAAATCGTACAGTAATAGTAATAAAAAGTGAGGTGTGCTTATGACAACAGTATATGATTTTACAGTTAAAAATGATAAAGGGGAAGATGTTTCTTTAGAGAAATATAAGGGCAAGGTGTTACTGATAGTTAATACTGCCACAAAATGCGGGTTTACCAAGCAATATGATGGCCTTGAAGAGCTTTATAAAAATTACATGGACCAAGGTTTTGAAATCTTAGATTTTCCGTGCAATCAGTTTGGCAGTCAAGCTCCTGGCACGATCGACGAAATCAATACTTTCTGTGAGCTTAATTTCGGAACAAGTTTTGATCGTTTTGATAAAATTGATGTAAATGGAGAAGGTGAAGATCCCCTTTACACTTTCCTCAAAGATGAAATACCAGCTAAGTCTTCTAAGGACATTAGGTGGAATTTTACTAAATTTTTGATTAATAAAAATGGGGAAGTAGTAAATAGGTATGACTCTATGAAAAAACCAGCAAATATAGCAAAAGACATTGAGGAACTATTAAATGAATAAGGATAAGCTAGTAGATCTTGCCTTTGAATCTATAAGGTATTATTTAGAAAATGGCAAGTATTTAGAAGAATATGATGAGGAATTTAAGGACAATCACAACGGTGCTATAATTCAAATAACCAAGGGGGATAGGACAGAAAGGTCTGGTTCGATCTATCCAACCAGGGCAAATATTGCCCTTGATATAATTCATGAAACTATCAATCTTGGGATTTTTGACAATGCCTTTGCCCTTAAAAAAGAAGATCTTGATGATATTTATATCCAAATCTTAGAGATAAATAAGGTTGAGCAAATTGAATCTATTGAGGATTTTGGAGTTTATTCAGGTCTTCTATTATCCTATGCCAACAATCCTGCTATTGCCTTTAGGGAAGATTATGAATCTGATTATCAGATGTTAGAAGATGCAAAAGACATAGCAAATGTGGATGATTTTGATATTTACACTCTAGAGAAGTTTAAGGTTATAAGACATATTTGACAAATACGGGTAAAATAGTACATTAGAGTAAGAATAATGACTATATAAAGACGAGTAGTTTATAAAAAAACCTTCAGAGAGGCATGGTTGGTGAGAATGCTAGGGGATTTATAGATGAAAATCACTTTATTGTTTGCTTGGTGAATATATTAGCCAAGCAGGAATGCCAAGCCTTAAGAGCAAACTAGGAAATAAGTGGACCGTCTGTATGGACGGTTCTTTTTTATTAGGAAGGAAAGTATATGTGCGACTTAAAATTTGAGGAAGTTAATGCTAAGGATGTTAAATCCAGAGAAGCAAAATTAAAAGATTATTGGAATGAGATTGATCTTTTAGAGGAAACCTTTAAAACTCGTGAAGATGCAGATGAGTATGTAATCTACGATGGCCCTCCAACAGCTAATGGTAAGCCAGGTATCCACCATGTTATAGCAAGGACTCTAAAAGATATGACTAGCCGCTATAAGAACATGAGAGGATATAAAGTTCTTAAAAAAGCTGGTTGGGACACCCATGGACTCCCTGTAGAAATCGAAGTTGAGAAAGAACTCGGTTTCCATGACAAAAATGATATCGAAGAATTTGGTATAGAAAAATTTAACCAACTTTGTAAGCAATCTGTTTGGAAATATTCTGATATGTGGCAAGATATGTCAAAGAGAATGGCTTATCTTTACGATATGGACCACCCATATGTAACTATGGATAACGACTATATAGAAACTGAGTGGTGGCTACTTGATAAGGCATTTAAAAATGGCTATATCTATGAAGGTGCTAAAGTTATGCCATATTGCCCAAGATGTGGGACAGGACTTGCAAGCCACGAGGTTGCCCAAGGGTATGAGATGGATAAGACTATCACCCTTACAGTTAGGTTTAAGAAAAAAGATTCCGACAATGAATATTTCCTAGCTTGGACAACAACACCTTGGACTCTTCCATCAAACCTTGCCCTTGCAGTAAATCCAGACCTTGATTATGTAAAAGTTTTCGACAAGGAAGATGATTGCTATTACTACATGGCTAAATCTTTGATGGAAAAACTAATGGATAAGAGAGACTATGACCTAGTAGAAGAAGTGAAGGGCGTTGACCTTGAGCTTATGGAATATGAGCAATTAATGCCATATGTAAAAACCCAGCCAGGCAAGGCTTTTAAGGTTATTTTAGCAGATTATGTTTCTGCAGAAGATGGTACAGGTATTGTTCATATCGCACCTGCCTTTGGTGAAGACGACTACCAAGCTTGTAGAAAATATGACCTAGATTTCGTACAACCAGTTGACCTAGAGGGTAAATTTACAGAAACACCTTGGAAGGGCGAATTTGTTTTTGATACAAACGAGTCTATCTGGAGACATCTCCAAGAAGAAGGCAAGGTTTTTGCTAAAGAAACTATGGAACATAATTATCCACATTGCTGGAGATGTCATACACCACTTATCTATTACGCTAGACCATCATGGTATATAGAAATGAGCAAGTTCTCATCAAAGATGGCTGAAAACAACCAAACAGTTTCTTGGTATCCACAAACTATCGGTGATAAGAGGTTTGGAAATTGGCTAGAAAATGTCAAAGACTGGGCTATCTCAAGGTCTAGATATTGGGGAACACCACTAAATATTTGGAGATGTGAATGTGGCCACACTGATACAGTAGCAAGCCGTGCAGACTTAAAGAAGCGTGCTATAGAAGATATAACAGATGATATAGAACTTCACAGACCATATGTAGATAATGTCCACATCAAGTGCGATAAGTGTGGCGGAGAAATGACTAGAGTTCCTGATGTAATGGATGTTTGGTTTGACTCTGGAGCTATGCCATTTGCCCAACTTCACTATCCTTTTGAAAATAAAGAGCTTTTCGAAAATGGCTACTATCCAGCAGATTTCATTTCTGAGGGAATTGACCAAACTAGGGGTTGGTTCTATTCATTGATGGCAATTTCCACAATTACAATGGGTAAAGCACCATATAAGAATGTCCTTGTAAATGACTTGGTTGTAGATAAAAATGGTCAAAAGATGTCAAAATCAAAGGGCAACACCCTAGATCCATTTGCTCTATTTGATAAATATGGAGCAGATGCAGTGAGATTTTATTCTCTCTATGTATCTCCAGCTTGGATGCAGACAAAATTTGATGAAAAAGGTCTTGTGGAAGTTAAAAACAACTTCTTTAGAACATTTGAAAATGTCTACAACTTCTTTAGCCTATATGCAGGCACAGATGGATTAACCCTTGTTGATATCAAATCATTTGAAGGAGTAGAAAAAGACGGAATCGACCGTTGGTTATACTCTAGATTAAATAGTCTAATCAAGTCCTACTATGAAGAGATGGAAAAATTCGAATACAACAAGGTTGTTCACGAGATTTCTGATTTTGTTGTAGAAGATTTGTCAAATTGGTATATCAGACGTAATAGAAAGAGATTTTGGTCTCAAGAATTAACAGAATCAAAGAAGTCTGTTTACAAAACAACCTATGATGTATTGGTTAGCCTAACTAAGCTAATTGCGCCAATAACTCCTTTCTTAGCTGAAGAAATCTTCCAAAAACTAACTGGAGAGAAAACTGTCCACACACAATTACTCCCAGAAGCGGATGAAAGCTTGATAGATACTAAGCTTGAAAATGATATGGATTTGGTACGTAAGATCGTAAATCTTGGTCGTGCTTCAAGAGAGAAAGAATCAATAAAAGTACGTCAACCACTTTCAAAAATAATTGTGGACGGTTCATACAAAGATAGACTTGAAAAACTTCTTCCACTTATCAAAGAAGAATTAAATGTCAAAGATGTTGATTTTGAAGATGACCTATCAGATTTCATGGACTATTTCCTAAAACCAGACTTTAGAGTTGTAGGTAGGATTTTCCAATCAAAGGTAAATGACTTTGCCAAATATCTTGCAAGTACTGATGCCAAAGAATTTATAGATAAGGTTAACGAAGGCCCAGTTAAGGTGGAAATCGGCGGAGAAGAATTTGAAGTTACAAAAGACTATCTAGATATAAGGATAACTGCTAAAGAAGGATTTGATGTAGAAATTGACGGCAATGTCTTTGTTATCCTAGATACAGAAATCACAGAAGACTTGAAAGACGAAGGATATGCGAGAGAATTTATCTCAAAAATCCAAAATCTAAGAAAAGATTCTGGTTTTGAGGTTACAGATAGGATAAATATCTCTTATGAAGCTGACTCCGACCTTGCTAAGTCCTTAGATAAATTTGGAGAAGAAATTAAAAAAGAAACTCTTGCAGATAAACTTGAGCAAGTAGAGCTTGACACAGAATCAATAGAGCTTAATGATAAGGAAATTAAAATTAGTCTAGAAAGGCTATAAAAAAGTAAAAGTCTCGCATTTATTGCGGGATTTTTATTTTATTATATAGTTTTGTTAGGAGTGAAAAATGAAAATTGTATTAATGAATATGGTAAAAATATTTGATAAAGAAACTGGCGAGGTAGTTGTCTTGGATAAGGTCAAGAAAGAGGGTTGGGAAGGACTAACCTTTCCTGGAGGAAAGGTAGAAATAGGTGAATCCTTTGCAGATTCTGTCATAAGAGAAGCGAAAGAAGAAACCAACCTTGAGATTAAAAATCCTAAATTAGTTGGCATCATAACCTGGCTTACAGATGATAGAAAAGATGTGGGACTTTTGTATGAAACAATTGATTTTAAGGGAAATCTAGTAAAAGACAATAGAGAAGGGAAATTATCATGGATTAATTATGAAGAATTTAAAACCATAGCTGGTAAGTCAATGTCCATGGATAAAATCCTTGATATCTATGATGGAAAATATAGTGAAGTACTCTGGGATTTAAGAGATGATCAAGAAAAAATTTATTATTTTAAGAAAGATTAGGATTTCCTAGTCTTTTTTTGTTGAGATTTTATCTTACAAAAAATTTAACCTAAATTTAATAAGTTTTGCGGTATAATTAAGTAAATACTATTGTCAAGAAAAAGTCTATGTAGTAAAATAAAGACAGGTGTAATACATATAGCCAAACACTAAAGAGAAAGCGACATCCAAATGATATTAGATAAGAATAATAAAACTTTGTTAGAAAAATACAACAACTTTGTAAAAAACTCTCCTTTTGGGCATTTTCAACAAGATATAAGGTGGGCAGACCTAAAGACAGGTTGGGAAAGTGTATATTTTTATATAGAAGAAAAAGGAGAGATAAGGTCAGCCTTGTCCGTAATCTATATTAAGGATAAAAAAGTCGGAAAGAATTTTTTCTATGGGCCAAGGGGACCTGTTTGCGACCCACATAATATCGATGATTATAGGAAAATCATAGAAGAAGCAAAGGACTTTGCAAAAAATAACGATGGTTTTCTTTTAAGGATAGATCCATATTGGCCCCGTGATTTGGAAATGGAAGAGAAATTAAAAGAGGCATGTCTAAATATTAGGCGAGATAAAACGAGGTCTAGCCAACCCCTACTTAATATGGTGCTTGATATAAATGGCAGGAGCGAGGAAGAAATTTTAGCTCTTTTTAGCAAGAATACGAGAAAACACCTCAGAAAATCTTACAAAGATGGGATTGTGACAAAAATCCTCCAAGAAGATGGAATAAAAATTTTGTATGACCAAATAGAAGAAACCGCGCTAAGGGCAAAGATTGGTCATAGGCCTTTTGATTATTTTAAAAAACTCTATGATCTATTTAAAGATGAAATCAGACTTTCTGTATCATTTTACGAAGGAAAGCCTCTTTGTGCCTCCCTTCTTGTATGCTATGGCAATAGGGCTACTTCGCTTTATGGCGGGTCTTCTGATCAATACAAGAATATGAGCCAGAATTACCAGCTTAATTTTGAGGAGATAAAATATTCGATAGAAAATAAGCTCAGGTATTATGATATGGGAGGTATATTTGAAACCGATGGGACAGATGGCCTCTACAATTTTAAGAAAAAATTCACCGAAGATAATGTATTTGAAACAATCGGCGAGATTGATGTAGTTATAGACCCCGAAGTTTATAATCTTTATATGAAAGATTTAAACCCACACTATAAGAGAGAAGAAAATGAGTCTAATAGAAGTTAGAGATTTAAAAAAATATTATAAGTTAGGCGGGACAGTAATTAAGGCCCTTGATGGGATAAATATTGACATCAAAAAAGGCGAATTTATAGCCCTTCTCGGTACTTCTGGTTCGGGTAAATCTACCCTATTAAATATGTTAGCAGGGCTAGAAAGACCAAGTAAGGGAACTATATCCTATGGGGATATTGATCTAACAAAGATTAGCGAATCACAAATTACTAAGTTTAGAAACCTAAATATAGGCTTTGTCTTCCAGTCTTATAACCTTCTTCCTTACCTATCTGCTTGGGAAAATGTAGCCTTGCCACTTACTTTTAAAGGCATAGAGGCAAGCGAGCGAAAAAAGGAAGCAGCAAAGATTCTAGATGCGGTTGGCCTTAGAGATAGGATGTATAATAAGCCGAATGAATTATCTGGTGGCCAGCAACAGAGAGTTTCAATCGCCAGAGCCTTTGTCGGCAAGCCATCGATAATTTTTGCAGATGAACCTACGGGAAATCTCGATACCAAGACAAGTTTTGAGATTATGAAATTAATAAAAGATATTGTTACAGAAAATAATCAGACTTTTATAATGGTAACCCACGACGAAGAAATGACAGAATTTGCCGACAGGACCCTCTTTATGAGAGATGGCAAACTAGATAAGGTCCACGAAAAACTAACTATAGATGAGGTATTATAGATGAACGAAAATGAAAATAGCCAAATGGAAATGTCAACCAATGTTAAAAACCAACCAAAGATAATGATCTCCTACTACCAGCTAAGTCCAAAAATTGCTGAAGCTGGCAAAAGTTTTGACCTATCCTTTGGTCTTTATAACACAAATTCAAAAAACACAATTTATAACCTCAAGGCAACTATAGAGCAAAATCTTGGAGCGCAACCACAAAATTCTGGTGAAAATAATTCTATGGTTTCTGATGGATCTGTATTTTCGCCAGTTAACCAATCAAATTCATTTTATGTAGCAGCTTTATATCCTTGGAATACAGCAAACAAACACATAACCATGAATGTTTTGCCAAATGCAGTTGCAGGTAATTACGTAATTAATCTCTCAATTGAGTACGAAGACGCAGATGGTAACCAATATAAAACTACAGAAGCGATAGGAATACCTGTTGTCCAAAGAGCTGGCGTAACTATGAGTGAGCTAAAATCTGATGAACTCATGGTAGGAAATCCAACCGAAATGTCAGTAAATATCTACAACACCGGCAAGGATAATTTGAATACCTTTATGTGTGATGTAATCGGCAAGGGAATAAAAATTGAAAACGATAGAAAATTCATAGGAAATTTCAACACCGGCACCCAAGAAACTTTCTCTTTTACAGCAACTCCTACAAGGCCTGGAGAGATCGAAGGTCAAATCATGCTATCCTACGAAGATTCAACAGGAAAAGTCCACACACAATTTAAGGATTTTAGCAAAGAAGTTACGGAAGGCATGCCTGAGGATATGAATGGGGAAATGCCAGGGGAGATGACTGGTGAAATGGGAATGGAAGATCCTTCTATGAGCCAAGGTTCAGTTTTAACATCACCTTTCCTTTGGGTAGGATTAATTGTAATAATTGTTCTTGCGGCTATCCTTTATAGGAAGAAAAAGCACAAAAAAGAAGATGAGGAGTTATTGATAGACGATGAAGATTAGTGACAGGATTTTGATGGCGCTAAGAAACCTATCTCGTAGAAAATCAAGGACTATATTAACAGTCCTATCTGTAGTAATCGGCGCCACATCAATCATACTCATGCTTGCTTTTGCCACAGGCATATCAAACTCTCAAAAGGAAATGATAGAATCTTTTGGAGGGCTTACATCAATTTCAATTATCGGAAACAATCCTTCAGAACAAATGGAAGTTAAGGATACTGATATCAACAAACTCAAAAAAGTAAAGGGAGTTAGGGCGGTAGTTCCTTCCAAGGAGTTTTGGGGAGAAGTGAGAGTAGATAACGGCGACGATTATATATTAAACACTTCCTTTGAGGTGGTTCCAGATGACGTATTTAGTCTTTTGACAGCTGATATGTTTGAATGGGGAAAAAATCTTTCCACATCTGATAAGGAAGCTGTAGTATTAGGACAAAATGCAGATGTGCAAAAAATCGAAAGGATGCCTGATGGGGGTTGGTCATCAATGCCAATGGAAGGCGATTTTGACTACAATACTCACGAATATTTCCTTCGTCTAGGCTATAAGGACGAATCTGACGATGGAGTTCATTTTGGCAATCAAGATAAAAACCAGGAAGAAAACGACAAGCCTACCTTTGTAGATGTAAAGGTAAAACCTGTTGGTAAACTCAATTCCAAGGCTGTTCTAAAAGGCTGGTCATCTTATGTTAATGAAAGTTTTTATAAAAATTTGAAAAAAGAAGATAAGAAACTCCAAAGCCCACAATTAGATATGAACTATGACGAAAATGGTCAAGCTATAGTAGATAAATCAGATAAAATCAAGTACACCAACCTTAGGGTAATAGTTGATGACGTAGATAATTTGGAAAAAATTGAAAACGACATCAAAAAATTAGGCTACAATACCCAATCAGAAGCAGGAAGCGCCGAAGAAATCAAAAAACAATCCATGCAAGTAACCTTAATTCTAGGAGGAATTGGTTCAGTTGCATTTATCGTATCTGCAATTGGTATTATAAATACCATGTTAATGTCAATCTACGAAAGACAAAAGGAAATAGGGGTTATGAAAGTAATCGGAGCTTCAGTTAATGATGTTAGGGGAATGTTCTTAATAGAATCTGGTTTTATAGGATTTTTTGGTGGCATAATTGGATTATTAATTTCTCTCGGAGTGGGTAAAATAATTAATAAGCTTCTCGCAGGCGGAGGAATGTTTGGGGGAAGCGGAGATGTAATTGCCATAAGTTTTGGACTTGCAATCGTCGGGGTAGGTTTTTCTTCCCTAGTAGGAGTTTTGGCAGGTTATATCCCAGCCAGACGTGCAACCAAATTATCAGCCATAGAAGCTTTAAGGAGCAATTAAATGAAAAAAACTTTATTGGTAACTATACTTGCATTAACTCTTGTAGCTTGTAAGCAAAAAGAAACTATTGATAAAAAAGTTACAGAAAATGTAAACCAAGAAGAAATAGCAGAAAATAGTCAAATCAATGAAGAAAATAATAATCAGAAAGATGAAAAAAGCGAAGAAAATCAAGAAATAAAAAGAACTTATCCAAAAGAAACAACAGAAAAAGAAGTGATTTCTGTAGAAAAATCAACAGAAAAAGTTAAAGAAGAGAACGAAAAAGAAACTCACGATAAAAAAGATAAAAAGGATGAAAAATCCAAGAAAAAAGATGAGAAAAACCCAGACAAAGATTCCAAAAAAGATGGAGAAAAGTCTAATAAATCTGATAAAAAATCCGAAAAAGGACTCACCGAAGACGACTTCTTCTTCTCATATTATTATTTAGTCACAATAAGAGGTGGAGAAGTTGTAAACCCTATAAGAGGCCAAGACCGCTATGACGATAATTACTATGCAGATTATGTCCCATTTTCTAACAATATTTTCGTCCTTGGTTCAAGTAGTGACAATAACAAAAGTGACTTTTCTATAAGGAAAATTAATGGGGAAGACTTGACCCTACTTTATGATTTTAAAGACAACGAAGACTTTAGGCCAAAAGGTATGATAGGCGATAAGATCTATGGCATATACCATGATAATAGCGAATCTACTGAAGGAGATGATAAAAATCAGTCGGGCTTAGCCTTTGTTGACCTAGAAACTGGCAAGTTAAATATTTTTGAAGATACAAAATATGAGAACGAAATCATTTACCAGGTTGCTGTTACAGATAAAGAGATTTTATTTACTAAGTTTAATAGGGACCGAAGCACAGATTTATATAGGCTTGACCTAGAAAAAGGCCTTGATCAAAAGGCAGAACTAGTAGAAAAAGATACAAATTTAATCTTTCTATTCTCAGCTAAACACTTTGAAAATGGTAAAGCAAAATATGAGATTTTCAAATCTAGTGATGGGAAAATAAAGATAAATGATGTAGAATATAATATCAACGACGGAACTAGATTTATTGGTGAAAATATAATCACTTCTTCACCTATAAAATTTGACGACGTCAATTACCTATTTAAGATTAATGTTATGAACTACATTACAGGAGAGGTCGTAGAAAAAGACTTAGAAACCTACGGCTATAGAGTAGCAAACGGAAAATTTTATTATATAGACTATGACAAAAAAATAAAGACTCTAGATATAGGATTATAAAATAGGTCCCCTAAATTTTTTATAGATTTAGGGGATTTTTTAGTTGATTTTGCCTAAAATGGTTAAAAGTATTTTTAGAAAATATAAAATAATTGAAAATGTTTTCAACTAAAAAATTAAGACATGAGGAAAAATAATTACATAAAAATAAAAAAATAGATAATTCAGGAAAATCCAAATTGACATCAATAAAAGTCTTAACTGTATTAAAGATACTAGATATTTACTCTTTCTTAGCTAAAAAATAATTATTTTATAGGAATTTAAACCGCATTTTATGACATAAATGCAAAGTGAATATTTAACATATTTTGCAAAAATCAACGTTTATAGCCTTATAAAAGTACTTTCAAAAATTAAAAATAATTTGAAAATATTTTTAACAGGGTTTATAATATGACTATAAGGAAAATGTTTTTTTAGATTTGTCGATAATATGATAAATTTTTCAAGGTACATATTTGGATAAAAAAACATTCAGAAAAGATTTTTCAAAATAGGAGGAAAAATGAAAAAGAATTATGTATTGGGTTTAGCTTTATCAGCTATCATGCTTCTAACAGCTTGTGGGGGCGGAGCAAAATCACCTGATAAAAATAACGGGGCAGAAACAAAGGAAGAGACAAAAGTAGAAGAAACAGCAAAAACTGATAACGGCGATAAGGCTCTTACTCTTCTTTTCAACAAACAAAAAGAAGGTACAAACTTTGATACACCATGGTGGAACAGGGGAGATATCTATAAAGTTATAACCTATAGAGGACTTCTTAAAGCAGATCCAACTCTAAGCGAATTTACACCAGAACTTATTTCTGACTACAAGGTAGCAGATGACGGTATGAGCTATGAATTTACACTTAAAGATGGCCTTAAATGGTCAGACGGAGAAGATTTAACTGTTGACGATGTTAAATTCTCTATAGAAGGTGCTCTAAAGGGAGCTTACGTAAATACAATTTACACCAATGCTTTTTCAAGAATTAAAGGTGGTCAAGACTACAGAGACGGAAAAGCTGATAGCGTAGAAGGTCTAACCGTAGAAGGAAACAAAATTAAATTTGAAATGGATAAACCAGTAGGAAATATGATCAATGTTTTAGCACAATTTGCAATCCTACCTCAACACGGTTTTGAAGGCGAAGATATGACAGAATACGCTAATTCAGAATTCTGGAAAAAGCCAATCACAAACGGCATGTACAAAGTTGATGAAGTTGTAACAGATTCATATATCGCTTTATCACCAAATGAAAACTATGAAGGCGAAGCTCCAAAAATTGGTAAAGTTGTAGTAAACATAGTACCTTCAGATGCTATCCTAAACGCAGTTTTAGGTAACCAAGCAGACGTATTTAACTCAAAGGTTCCTGCAGAAATCGCAGCAGTTAAAGAAAAAGAAAATTGGGAAGCACAAACTGTAGACACACTTTTCTACTATTCTCTAATCTTTAACGAAACAGGTTCTGATGACGGAAAAGCAAACGAATTTATAAAAGATTATAAATTTAGACAAGCTGTTTACTATGCAATCGATAGAGAAAACTTATCAAAGAATATCTTCCCAGAAATCTCTACTAAGTTAACATACGGTGTACCAGATTCAGATAGCAAAAACAAAAACACCGATCTAGAAATGTATGATTACAACCCAGAAAAAGCTAAAGAGCTTCTAAAAGAAATTGGATTTAAACAAGACAAACCATTACAATTCAAATATTACATGGGCGACCAATCATCAGTTGACCTATACAACGCTATAGCTCAAAACTTAAAAGATGTTGGAATAGATGTTAACGTTCAAAAATTTGCCGGTGACGCTGGTCAAGAATTATTTGAAATCAGAAACTACGACATAGCTCTTAAGGGTCTATCTGCCTTTGGTTATGAAGAGTATTTTGGTGAATATGCGTCAATCAACAAAAACTTCCAAAAACTAATTGGTGATGTTGGAAAGAAATACGATGATGTTTACACAGAATTCTTAGCAGAATCTGATCTTGATAAGAGAGCAGAATTACTAAAGAAAATGCAAGAAATCGAATCAGAAGATTTATCAAAGATGAATATATTCATGCTTAAGAATGTTGTCTTCACAAACACAGATAAGGTTGATACAAAGGGAGCTAAATTTGCTAACCCATGGTATGCAGCTGATATCGGATTTGAAAAGTGGGAATTAAAGTAAGATAAATTTAACGAGCAATTTTAATTAATTGCTCGTTTCTTTTAAAAAAAGAAAAGAAAGGAATTAATATGAATAAAGGCGGGTCAATATTTAAATACATATTAAAAAAATTGTTATTTATGATTCCGATGTTAATTATAATATCATTCTTGATATTCATGGCTTTACAATTTATGCCAGTTGATCCAATAAACTATTTGTTGCCGCCTGATGCTGCACAAAGCGAATCTTTGAAAGAAAGCCTAAGAGAAGCTTATGGATTAAATGATCCTGTTATTGTCCAATACGGAAGATGGATTTTAAATATTCTTAAGGGTGATTTTGGTTATTCAATAACAAACGGACAACAAATATCAACAATTTTAGCACAAAAACTACCAGCAACACTAGAAATAGCTATAACAGCTCTTATAATATCATCTGTTCTAGGTATCCTACTCGGTATTCTTTCAGCTGTTAATCAAAACGGAGTTATCGACTACATAGGAAGAGTTATTGGTGTAGTAGGTCAGTCAATACCACAATTTTTATTTGGTATTATCTTAATAGATGTATTTGCCTTAAAACTTGGAATATTTCCTGTAGGCGGCAGAAACTTATATGGAGCAGCGACATTTGGTGATAAGCTTCACAATATGTTCTTGCCATCAATAGCCCTATCTTTAGGTATGATTGCTACAGTGTTAAGGTATACAAGAAACTCAATGCTTGATGTAATGAACAAAGAATATATAAAAACTGCAAGAAGCAAGGGTGTTCCTGAATGGAAAGTTTATCTAAAACACGCTTTTAGAAACTCTATAGGACCTATTATGGTAACTATTTTATTAAGAATACCTGGACTAATAGGTGGTTCTGTAGTAATTGAATCAGTATTTAACTGGCCTGGCATAGGATCAACCCTTATGGGAGCTGTAACAAGTGGTGATTATCCAATAATAATGGTTATTACCCTACTTATAGCAACTGTAATGCTTGTAGTATCTTTCATGGTAGACGTATTAAGTGCTATCTTAGATCCTAGAATTAGGTTGGATTAGGAGATTTTTATGAGTGAAAAAGTTATAAAAAAAGAAAAAAAATCATCACTGGCTAAAAGATCACTTAACAAATTTTTAGACAACAAACTTGCTATAATTGGTATGCTTGTTGTCCTAATAATGACATTGATGAGTATATTTGCTCCTTTAATAACAAAAGTTGATCCAAACGCAATAAACATGAATATGATAAACCAACCGCCTTCAAGCGAATATATTTTCGGAACAGATTCTACTGGTAGAGACTTATTCGCAAGACTTCTCTACGGTGGTAGAATTTCAATCTTAATAGGAGTAGTAAGTGCTCTTACAACATCAATTATTGGAACAGTAATAGGTCTTGTATCAGGTTATTATGGAGGAAAAATAGACACACTTTTCCTAAGAATATCTGAGATATTACAATCATTTCCAATGACCATCCTAGTAATGGTGCTTGTAACAATAGCAGGACCATCAGTTAAAAACATGATTGTAGTCTTTACCCTTATAGGTTGGATGGCAGTATTTAGAATAGTTAGAAACGAAGTTTTAAGACTTAGAGAAGAAACCTACGTTGAAGTAAACAGAGCTTTTGGTATATCCGATATGGCTATTATGTTTAGAGAAATTTTCCCAAACACAATCAGCCCTATAATTGTTGCTACAACAATTAATATTGCTTTCTTTATACTAGAAGAAACTGGTCTTTCATTTTTAGGTCTTGGTGTTCCAACCAATGTACCAACATGGGGAACAATTATAAATTCAGCTAAATCTATTACAGTTATACAAATGTATAAGTGGCAATGGTTGATACCAGGTGCTGTAATATCCTTATTTGTAATGAGCGTCAATTTCTTAGGTGACGGTCTAAGAGATGCTCTTGATCCAAAGAATTAGGAGATTATTATGGAAAATATATTAGAAGTTAGAAATTTATCAACAGAGTTTAAAGTTGGTAAAAAATATAACAGAATAGTAAAAAATGTATCTATAGATATTAAAAAGGGACAGATTCTTTCTATAGTAGGCGAGTCTGGTTGTGGAAAATCTGTTACCGTCCACACCATGGTAAATCTTTTGCCAAAAAATGGAAAAATCACAAGTGGCAAGGCTATTTTAAAGTTAGATGATGAAGAAGTTAACCTAAGTAACCTAAAACCATATGGTAAAAAAATGAGAAAAATCAGAGGCTCTGACATAGGAATGATATTCCAAGACCCTATGCAATCTCTAAATCCTGTTTATACTATAGGTTCACAAATAGAAGAAAATATCAGACAACACAGAAAAGTATCCAAGAAAGAAGCCAGAGAAATCGGCATAGAAATGCTTAAAAAACTTGGTATACCAGAAGCTGAAAGCAGGTATGATAACTATCCTCACCAATTTTCTGGTGGTATGAAACAAAGAGTAATGATCGCTATAGCTATGGTAAATAACCCAAACTTACTTATAGCTGACGAACCAACAACAGCTCTTGATGTTACAATCCAAGCACAAATCATGGATCTTATGAAAGAGATGAGAGATAGGGACGGCAAATCTGTAATCCTAATTACCCACAATATGGGACTTGTAGCGGAAGTTGCAAATCAAGTTGCTGTAATGTATATGGGAAGAATCGTAGAATACGGCGAAGTTGCTGATGTATTTAATAACCCAACTCACCCTTACACCAAATTACTTCTTAAATCTGTACCAGTGCCTGGCATGGATAAGAATAAAAGACTTCAAACAATCCCAGGCGAAACAGCAGATGTTAGCGAATATGTAATCGGTTGTGAATTTGCTAATAGATGCGAATTTTGCAAGAAAGAGTGTACAGAAATGGACATACCTTTGTATGATTTAGGAAATAACCACGTGGCAAGATGCTTGCTACTAGAAGGAAGTAAGGAGCACGTAGATGAACAAAAATGAAGAATATGTATTTGAGGTAGAAAATCTACAAACTCATTTTCCGATTTATGAAGGATTTATCAAGAAAAAACAAGTCGGAGCAGTAAAGGCAGTAGACAATGTATCCTTCAAGGTAAAAAAGGGCGAAACCCTAGGAATAGTTGGAGAATCAGGCTGTGGCAAGACAACCCTTGGCAAATCTATCATGCGTCTTGAAGAGCCAACTGGTGGTTCAGTTAAATATAACTTGCACGGAACAATGACAGATATAACCAAGTTTAATAAGGATGAGCTATTTGATTTTAGAAAAGAAGTACAAATGGTTTTCCAAGATCCTTATTCTGCCCTAAACCCAATGAAAAAAATCTATGATGCCTTTAAAGGTCCTCTTGAAGTTCACGGCATAAAAAGCGAAACTGACCTTAAACTTGTTATAGAAGATAGACTAAAAAGAGTAAACTTGAGAAAAGATTTTGTCTATAGGTATCCGCATGAGTTTTCTGGTGGACAAAGGCAAAGACTTTGTATAGCAAGAGCCCTATCTGTCTCACCAGACGTAGTAATCTTAGACGAACCAGTATCAGCCCTTGATGTATCTATCCAAGCTCAAGTAATAAATCTACTTCAAGATATACAAAAAGAACTTGAATTGACCTACATATTTATTGCCCATGACCTATCAGTAGTAGAATATATTTCAGATAGAATTATAGTAATGTATTTAGGTACAATAATGGAAATTGCAACAAGTGAGAAGATGAACAAATCTCCTGCACATCCATATACCCAAGCTTTATTATCTGCTGTACCTATTCCTATAGTGGGTAGAAAGAGTAATAGAATTGTCCTTGAAGGAGATGTGCCAAGTCCTATTCATAAACCATCAGGATGTCCTTTCCACAATAGGTGTCCAAAGGTCATGGATATTTGTAAGAAAGAAGTACCACACTTAAGAGAAATAGATTCAGACCACCAAGTTGCTTGCCACTTATATCAAGGAAGTAATAATGAATAAAAAACACTTTAACAGTGTAGATGAGATGACCTACACAAAACTCGATAACCATAAACCAAGTGATTTTGATGAGTTTTGGGAAAAGAAAATAGAGGAAATAAAAAATTTAAATCCTAAAGTAACTATAGAAAAAACCTTTAATACAGAATTTGCAAGGGCAGAATATTACGATTTATACTTTGAAAGTTTTGATAAAAGTAAGATTCATTGCAAATACTTAAAACCAAAAGTAGACGGCAATACTCCGATAGTGGTAATATTCCACGGTTATCCTGGAGCTACTCGTTCGTATTTTGAATATTCTGCTTTTCTTGATAAAGGTATAGCAGTTTTAGGGATGGACTGTAGGGGGCAAGGCGGACGTAGCTATGAAATGGAACAACCTAGACTAAATATGGGACCAACAGTGTCAGGTCATATTGTTGATGGTCTACATGGCAAAAAAGAAGATTTATTTTATATAAATATCTACAAAGACGCCTACCTTGCTGTAAATGTTGCAAGAAATCTAGCTGATATTGACAAAGATAACATTTTTATAGCTGGTTCTTCCCAAGGAGGAGGAATCTCTATTGTGACAGCTGCCCTACAAAAGAATATCAAAAAAATGTATCTTCTATACCCATTCTTAACTGATTATAGGAAAGTTTTTGAACTTGACTATGATGAGATAGCCTATGAAGGTTTGAGGTATTATTCCAGATGGTATGATCCTCAAGGCAAAAAAATAGAGGAGACATTTAGAAAATTAGCTTACATTGATGCGGCAAACTTTGCTTCGAAAATTGATGCTGAAATTATTTATGGAATAAGCCTAGCAGATGAAGTTATCCCTCCTGAAGTACAGTTTGCTGTATACAATGAAATTAAATCGCAGAAAAAATTATACCAATTTAAAGGCTTTGGTCACGAAAGAATTTGTCCGATGGAAGATAAAGCAGTTGGATTTTTTATAGGTGACGAAAGCATAGATTACAATATAGAAAAGAATATAAAGACAGGCGAGTTTAATTTTTCATATAAATATATAGACAATGGTAACAAAGACTTAATGGTATATTTAAACCAAACTATGACTGTAGGAAGCCATTATCTAAGAAGATTTTCAGTACTTAATCTTGATTCACTATCATATGATTTTAACCATGATGAATCTGATTTATCAAATATAGAGTATTTGCTAGACCAGTACAAGGATAAATATGAGAGGATTTTCCTCCTTGCCCAAAGGGAAAATTGTGTATTTGCAATCAATCTTGCAAAAAAAATAAATTGCAAAGTCTTGATCTTACAGGGGATGCTCTTTGATGATAGAACAATAGAAGAGGTAAAAGATTTAAAAGCCAATGTACTTATGGCTTCCTGCGGGCTTGATTATGAAGAAGATAAGGAATTGACAAAAAAAGTAGCAGATAGTATCGACTCTTGCAAGGTCATATATTATCCAAAATATGAATATGAAAGAATAAACGACTTCGAAGATGAAAAAATGGTGTTTTTAAACAAAGTTATAAAAGGGGAAGAAAATGAATAAATTTAGCGTGAAAGATTTTAATGGAGTAATACCAGCTAGCTTATCAATATTTGATAAAAATGAAGAACTAGACGAAAAAGCTACAAAAGAATTCATAAAATTTTTATTAGGATTTGATATTAACGGACTCTACCTAGCTGGTTCTACTGGTGAAGGATTTTTGATGACAGATGAAGAAAGAAAAAAATCCGTAGAAGCTGTCATGGAAGTTGCAGGAGATAAGGTGCCTGTTGTTGTCCACGTAGGAAATATTGGCACAAAAAAGACCATAGAACTTGCCAAACACGCAAAAGAATGTGGTGCGACAGCAATTTCTTCTGTTCCACCTTTTTATTGGAAATTTAACAGCGAACAAATTGCAGGCTACTACAAAGATATAGCTGATGCTGTTGATATGCCAATGATTATCTACAATGTTCCCCTAGCTGGAGCAATGTCAAAAGATTTGATTGTAGAACTTTCTAAAATAGATAACATCAAGGGAGTTAAATACACTAACACCGATATTTACCAAATTCCACTAATTAGAGAAGAAGTTGGCAAAGATTTCATGATCTATGGCGGTGCTGATGAACTTGCAAGTTCTAATATGCTTATAGGTGTAGATGGAATAGTTGGATCATTTTATAATATATTCCCTGATTTATTTATAGATATCTATACCAGTATCAAAAACGGTGAAATAGCTAAAGCTTACGAACTCCAACAAGACGCAGTTAGATTAATTACCCCTGTAGTTGGCACAGGCAACATGGTTGCAGGTATCAAAGCTTTACTTAGAGAAGCAGGTGTAAGTGCAGGCTACGCTAGAAACCCATTTATAAACTTCTACGACGAAGATCAAAAGAAACTTGCTAAGGAAATTGTAGACCTTGCCAACAAACATGAAATGAAAAATATCAAAATAATTGACCTACTAAGAGAGAAATATTAATGGCAGTGCTTTGTTTAGACATTGGCGGCACTGAAGTTAAGGCAATGCTTAAGGGCTTAGATTTTGAAAAAAATCTTCCTAATTTCCCTTCAAAGGCAGGAGCAAATGCCCCTTCTATAAAAGATGACGTATTCGAATTGGTAGAAAAAATAAAAAATGAATACGACATAGAAGGCATTGCAATTTCAACAGCCGGCATGGTAGATTATAAAACAGGAATAATAGCAGGACATGGTCCAACATTTAAAAACTACAAGGGTTTTGATTGGAAAAAGGAAATAAGAGAAAAGTTAAATATTCCGGCTGTAGTTGAAAATGACGTTAAGTCAGCAGCTATGGGAGAATTAACTTTTGGTGCAGGAAAAGGTGCAAGTTCAGCCTTTGTATTAACTGTTGGTACAGGCATTGGCGGAGCTTTGATTCTTGATGGCAAGCTTTATAGGGGCGCAAGTGGACACGCTGGCGAGATAGGTTATATGCCTTTTGAAACAGATAAGTTTGAAGCCTTAGGCTCTACTAGTGCCCTATCACAAAAATCCTTAAGACTTTTCCCAGAGAAAAATCTAAAAAATGGCAAAGAGATTTTTGATGCGATAGATAGAGGAGATAAAGACGCTATCAAACTAGTTGATGATATGACAAATATCCTTGCTCGTGGTATAGCAAATATTATGTTGATTGTAAACCCTGAAATGATTCTTATAGGCGGCGGCATAAGCGAGCAAAAAGAAAAATTCCTAGATCCAATTATAGAAAAGATAAAAGGCTATGTGCCAGAAAATATTTTTAGCTCTACTGAAATAAAAGCGACTGAGCTTGGAAATAAATCTGGACTTTATGGAGCCTACGCTATCTACAAACAAAGTAAAAATGAATGATAATTATGAATCAATACTGCCGCTAATTGAATCAAAATATGAAGAATTTACTGATGTAGAAAAAGTAATTGCAGATTATTTCCTAGATACAGAAGATACCGAATTAACGTCAAAAGATGTTTCGAAAAAATTATATACATCTGAAGCAGCCCTAACTCGTTTCGCAAAGAAATTAGGTCTTGCGGGCTATAGAGAGTTTGTTTATAGGTTTAAAATCTCAAGGAAGATGAGTTTTAACAAAAAAGAAGAAATAGGAAGTCCTATTTTTGACACTTATAGGGAGATCCTCTTAAAGAGCTATAATCTCTATTCGCATGATGATTACGAAAGATTAGTCGAAGAAATACTAAAATCACAGAGGATTTATGTATATGGGGTAGGCTCATCTGGAAATCTCGCAGCAGAGTTTGCAACTAGGCTTATAAGGCTTGGTTTTGATGCAGAATCTGTCACAGATACCCATATGCTACTATTAAATTCTGTAAGACTTAAAAAAGGTGAGATGGTTATAGGGATATCCTATTCTGGAAAATCAATAGAAGTTATAGACGGACTCAGAAAAGCAGCCAAGCTTGGACTTAAGACAGTGCTTTTTGTATCAAACGATAAAAGCAAGTGGGTAGAGGATTTTGATTTTGTAATGCTTCTTGCCCATAAGCAAAATCTTGAGTATGCAAATATCATCTCGCCACAGTTTCCAGCTATGGTCATGCTTGATATTCTCTTTAAGAAACTATATGATAAGAGACTTACCTCGGGTGATGTATATATGGAATCAGTTAACGAAATGCTTCAACTAATAAAGGAGAAAGACGATGGACATTAATGAGAAACTAAAAAAAGGACTGATAGTTTCTTGCCAAGCCTTAGACAACGAACCTCTCCACTCATCATTTATTATGGGTAGGATGGCTCTTGCGGCTAAGATGGCGGGAGCCGTTGGTATCAGGGCTAACACTGTTAGCGATATACAAGAAATTAAGAAAAATGTAGACCTTCCAATTATAGGAATTATAAAAAAAGACTACGATAATAGTGAAGTTTACATAACTCCAACAATGGACGAGGTAGATTGTCTAGTAGCTGAGGGAGTCGATATAATAGCTACTGATGGAACAAATAGCAAAAGACCAAAAAACGAAGGACTTAAAGATTTCTATGAGGAAATAAGGGCAAAATATCCTGATATTAAGCTAATGGCTGATTGTTCTACAGTTGATGAAGCAATCATGGCTGATAAACTTGGTTTTGACTATATTGGAACAACTTTGATTGGCTATACTCCACAATCTAAAGGAGACCAAATCGACGCTGATGATTTTAAGATTCTTAGAGAAATTATTGAGAAAGTAAATCATCCAGTAATCGCAGAAGGCAATGTAGATAAGCCAGAAAAGGCAAAAAGAGTCCTAGAACTAGGAGCTTTAACAGTAGTTGTAGGTGGAGCTATCACAAGACCACAAAATATCGCAAAGAAATTTGTAGATTGTATAGAAACATTATAATATTTTTAGGCAGTTCTTTTAAAGAGCTGTCTTTTTTTGGGAAAAAATTTAGCAAGTTTTTTAAAATTTGATATAATATTAAAGTAGACTATTTTAGTCGGATATTTTTATCAAGGAGGAAAAGATGAAAGCTTATAAAAAAATATTTTACGCTTTATCAATAAATGCTTTTTTGCTAGCAGGTCTTAGTGGCTGCGATAGTGAAAAAGAAGTTACCCAAATAGAAGAAAAGGCAATAAGTAAAGAAGAAAAGTCAGTAAGTAAAGAAAAAAAGACAAAAGAAGAAAGCAAAGAACCTACTGAGAAAGTTAGTGAAGATAATATAGAAGATGATGAAACTAGGACTATAACCGACCACGCTGGCAATGAAGTTACTTTGCCAAAGGAAATAAAAAGAGTCGTAATCGACCAGGTCCCTATCCTATCAACTTACATGGCCTACCACGGAGGAGAAGCTCCTTACATAGTTGGCTATGCAGGAAGCTTAAAACAAGTAGCGGAAAAAACCGTCCTAAAAGACATTGCTCCAGAGTTAATGGACGCAGAAGAAACTGTCCATGGCCAATCAGACCTAAATATAGAAGAAATTATCAAATTAAAACCAGATGTGATTTTTTATAATTCTACAAACAAAGACCGTTATGAAGTTCTTTCAAAATCCGGTATTCCATGTGTAGGTTTTGCCACAATCGGCACTCTTGGCAAGGCTGACCCAATAGAAAGATACGGCCAATGGCTTACACTTTTAGAAGATGTCTTTGATGAAAAAGGAAAAACAGCAGATTTCCAAAAAGCAGGAGAAAAAATCGTAAAAGATGTTGAAGAAAGAATCGCAACAGTAGACCAAAAAGATAGGCCAACTGGCATGATTTTATGGAAATATAATGATACAGTACCAATAGTTGCAGGTAAGGGAACTTTTGGTGATTTTTGGCTAAAAAGAATCGGCGTTAAGAATGTATTTGAAGATGCCAAAGGCTATGCCCAGGTCAATGTAGAAGAAATTTATAAACAAAATCCAGAAATTTTATACCTAGATGGGCCAGGTTTATTAAATATGACTACAAGTGACGTTTTAGAAAACAAGGTCGAGGGCTTTGATTTTTCAAATATGGATGCAGTTAAGAATGAAAAAGTATACAATTCAAAACTTGGTATGTGGAACTGGCTTACACCAAATCCTGACGGTCCGCTTGTTTATGCTTGGCTTGCTAGCGTAACTTACCCAGAAGCCTTAAAAGATTATGACCTAAAAGGCGAAATCAAAGACTATTATAAGACCTGGTACAAGTATGATCTAACAGACGAAGAAATAGACGATATGTTTGATATATGATAAAAAACCTACTCATCAAAGAAAGAAAATTTAGACCGATAGGAATATTCATATTGATATTACTGCCATTACTATCAAGCCTCTTTGCCCTCAGTATTGGCAGGCTTTCTATAAGTCCTAGAGAAATTCTAGGATTTTTCCTATCATTAATAAAAAATGAATCCTACGATGCCATGCTAGAATCAGTTATTATAAACATCAGGCTTCCTAGGATACTAACAGCCCTTATTGTTGGGGCAGGCCTATCTGTAGCGGGACTTGCCTTTCAGTCGATATTTGCAAACCCCCTTGCGACACCTGACATCCTAGGAGTCGCTTCATCAGCAAGTCTTGGGGCAATTATCGGCATACTTTTTTCATTACCAGTTTTAGAAACGCAAATTTTAGCCATGGTAACTGGGCTTTTGGGAGTGGTCTTGGTGATAAAAATATCCCAAAAAGATGGACAAATGCCTACAATTATGCTCATCATATCGGGGCTTGTAATATCATCCCTAGCAAATGCCTTGGGATCTCTATTAAAATACACAGCAGATCCAACAGATAAGCTACCTGCCATTACTTATTGGTTAATGGGTTCTTTTGCAAGAAGCTCTTTTCAAAACCTGCTCCTTGCCGGACCTGTTCTTATTTTTGGAATTATTATAATTTGGACAAAAGGGTTTTCGTTAAATATTCTAAGCCTATCTAGCGATGAAGCGGAAAGTTTAGGTCTTGACGTCAAAAAAACTAGGCTTAGGCTAATTATAGCATCAACTATGATTACAGCTTCTTCGATTTCCCTTTGTGGACAAATTGGTTTTATAGGACTGATAATTCCCCATATGGCAAGGATGATAATTGGTGCAAATACCAGATATTTGATACCTTTAAGTCTATCCTTGGGGGCAGGACTTATGGTTATAATCGAAGCCTTATCAAGGTCTGTTTCTGTCATTGAGCTTCCTATTTCGATAATTACAGCAATCATTGGAGCACCAATAATTATAAGGCTAATTAGGACGACCGGAGGAGTTTTTAGATGACTTTAGAAGTGATAAATGCGAAGTTTTATTACAAAAAAGATCAGATTTTATTTGACAAGCTCTCATTTAAATTACATCCTGGAGAAATCCTAGCTGTCATGGGAGCAAATGGGGCAGGCAAAACCAGCCTAATTAGGTGTATATGTGGTTTTGAGAAATTTATAGAAGGAAGCTGTAAAATTAACGATATGGACCTAGAGGAAATTCCTAAAAAAGACCTGCGGGATCAAATGTCCTATATTCCCCAAAAAAGAGAAGCAGCCTTTTCCTACACAGGCATAGATATGGTTGTCTTTGGGCTAGCAAATAAAATAGGGCCTTTTGGAAAACCAAGCGATGCTGATTATATCCTAGCAGAAAAAATAATGAGAGATTTGGGGATAACCCACCTAGAAAACAAACCTTGCTCAAAGATAAGTGGCGGAGAATATCAGATGTTAATAATCGCAAGGGCTCTTATAAAAAATCCTCAAATCCTTATCTTAGATGAAGCGGAAAGTGGTCTAGATTTCAAAAACCAACTAAAGATAATAAATCTCCTAAAAGACCTCGCCAAAAAGAGAAACATGACAATAATTTTCAACACCCACTACCCAAACTACGCCTTGAAAATAGCGGATAAGGTTCTGATTTTGCAAAAAAATGATAAATATTTCTATGGATCAAAAGATATAATAAATGAAGAAAATATAAAAAAAGCCTTTGGAGTTGACGCTTTAATAAAAAATATAACTACAAATGGCAAAACAGAAAAAATCTTAATTCCCTATAAACTTGTAGAAAACTAGTATATAATATAGAAGCTAATCAAAATTAAAATTCATTATTAATAAACCTAGAGCTATCTTTTTAGCTCTTAGAGCGTAGACAAAAACCAAAAACGCTTATTCAACTACAGAAATATAGAAATTCTAAATCTCATAATACTGTAAATCGCAAACCCGCCAAGCTCTGACAGTGTGAATTACGGTCGCATTTTTTCGATTTGGATTTCTTGAAATTTCTTCCGAATGGAACGCTTTCTTTTGGATTTTGTCACTTTGGAAACAGTCTGAGAGCTATATTTTTAGCTCTTTTTTCTGCAAAATTTTACAAAACGTCAATACTTTTTAAAATTTATTTGCAATATTTAAAATATTGGCAAATTAACTCTATATTTTCTACCAAAAATGTGATAGAATATAGTTATAAGGAGAAGTTTTTCCAAAAATAAAAATGACGAAATAATTTGTTTTTATTAATGCTTACAAAAGCTTGAAAACTTCACGATTTTATGGATCAAAAAATAAAAAGTTATAGATAATTAAAGGGGAAGCTAGTGAAAAAACGGAAGATAAATTGTGAAATACCAGAATATACAAAAAAAGAAACAATGTTTAAGGAGGGAGGTTTGTATGAAAGGGAAAATTAATATATTAGCTAGAAAAACTTTTGCAATAATTATAGCCACAGCCATGTCCATACCAACAGGCATGATGGCAAGAGCAGACGAAGCAAAAGTTTATGAACAAGGTTCATCTGTGATGAATCTTATGGAAAATCCAGAAGATAACAATGAGCTAGCTAAGACCCCAGATAATACAAAAGAAAAAGAGAATGAACATTATAAAATAGAAACAAAGGCTAAACTAGACGAAAGTTTGGAGAAAATCATTTACGAAATCAAGGTTTCAAAAAAAGTAAAGCAAAATGAAGAAACCAACGATCCTAGTAATCTTAATTTGAAATTTACACCAAATCCAAACTCAAATATCAAAGGTCTAAAAGTTCTATCTGTAAAAGCAAATTCAGATAGTGGACTAAAAGATACCAAGATAAAGGAAAAGGAAAATGCTGGAGATCTAAATAGCCTACTAGTAGAAGCAAAAGCCAATGATGAAATAATCATGGAAGTAGAAGCAGATGTTAGACAGGCAAAAGAAAATAGGACCTATGATATATTTATCGGTCTAGAAGACGGCGAAAATAAACTAGACTCAACTTATAATCTCATCGTAAACAAAAAAATCCTAACAGAAAACGAAGAGGAAAAAGAAGTTTTAAGCCTAGATTTAAATCAAAAAGAAAGTGATAGTATCAAAGGCGAAATTCAAACAAGCGACTTATTAAGTTTTCTACAGCCAAAAGACACAATTTTGTGGACTGACTATCTAGCAAACTTCGATGAAGAAATGAAAAAAGTTAGCTATGATATAAAATTAGATGACAAACAAGAAACTACCGACACAAAAATATCTATAGATTATTATGAGAATACAAAAGAAGGCTTCATCCTCAAAAAAGATTTTGCCCAAGCTATTAATTTTGCAGAAAAAATAGAATTTGAAATCCCTCAAGGATATATAGCAAAACTTAGCCTAAAGACAAAAATCGACAAAAAAGACACCACAACACAAAACTATTCTCTAAATAATAGACAAGTGAAAAATCCTCGACATGAAAAGAAAAACGCTGACCAAACAAAAGAAGAAGCCGGAGAAGATGACGGGGAAAGCGATAAGTCGAAAGACAATACAAAAGAAAAGACAGATAGCAGTACCTCTAATACTCAAATTGTGGTAAAAGATTCTAACGGAAATGAAATTCCTGTAGAAAAAGAAGTCCCAACAGAAAAAGACCAACCAGAGATATCTGCAATAATCCTAAATAAGGATACTTTAGTAAATAATCTAAAAGAAGAAGACAAGCTCACAGAAGGTCTAGAAAGTATAATAGAAGAGCTATCAGAAGATTTAAATGCCTATAACGACGAAAAAATAACCGACCAAGAACTAAAAGACTTCACAAAGTCTATCGTCGATAGAACAGGCATAGAAAAAACTGACCTTAGATACTACTTCGAAGCAATCTTATCTGGATTAAATAAACAAAAAAATAAGGCTGCAAATTTAAATATTGATGAAATAATCACCTACGCCTACCCAGAAGAAAAACAAACAGCTGATGAAACTATAGAAAATAATACAGAAGCTGAAGAAAAAACTCCAGATCAAAAAGACACCACAGACAAAACAACAGAAGAAGTCAAAACTAACGAAGAAGATAAGCCAGAAAAGAAACAAGGCCTTCTAGCTAAATTAAAAGGCCTAATGGTAAGAGAAAAACCTACACCAAAAAGTGTAGGCGCAGGAAACTCAACCCTAGAAAATAAAAAATTCACTATAAGAACTCGTTTTGATACGTCAAACGCAGGTGGACCAATAAAAGCTGGTCAATACTTTATAATTCATTTAGATAAAAAATTAAAAGTAAATGATCCATCAACATTAAAGCTAGTTAAACATAATGGGCAAATTATAGCTGAGCCAGAATACGACAAAGATAGCAATTCTATAAAATATAAAATTGTAAAAGATTTTAATGAAAGTATCCAAGAACTATTAAATATTGATGTTGACTACAACACAGACAAGATAGAATTTGGCAAAGATGGAACTTTCACAGTAATAAACAAAGTTTCAGGCCTAGGAGTTACAAATCCAAAAGCTCTACCTCCAGAAAAAATAGATAAAAACGGCAATCCAGCAGGAACTATCATAGAAGAAGGTAGGGACGATGTAGTCCAAATAGTTGAAGAAGACGACTCAAACTACAGAATTTATACGGATTCAAATGCTACTCCTGTTATAGAAAATGGTGAACTTACTGGCTATAACTGGACAATAAAAGTCACATCAGATACAGATTTATCTGAATTAGGATATAAGGCAAACTTCACAACTGTGAAAGGATCAGGTCTTGGCAAAATAGAAGATAGGAGTAAATCTTTAGAATTAGAAGACAACCCTATAAAAGATGCTGAAGGAATTGAGGATTCCAAACACCATGAAGTAAATCAACCTGACATCAAAGAAATTACTTACAATCTCTTCACACCAACAACAAACACACAAGAGAAATACATGCTGGATGTCTCAGTAATTCTTACTAAGAAAACCAAAGATGGCAAGGCAAAAGTTGGAGCAAAGAGAATTCTAATAGACGAAGGCTGGCCAATGGAAAAGGTAAGAGAAGCTACACCTACTAGAGTCGGCATGAATAACAGGACTACAATCCTAGGTGAATTCAAATCAACAAATACAGTAAATTGGACTATTACTGATGCTGTATCAACAGGTGATGAAGGAACTAGTCTACCGGTAGAAAAGGGTAGAGAAGGCACAAACGTAGGTCTATATCAAATAGGATCTGATGGAAAAATGGTATCAGTTGATAAGCAAACGCCACCAGGAGAACAACCAGTTGGTACAATTGCAGTATATAAATATTATACAACTAGAAGTAATAAAGTCCTACACGAATTTTCAGGCGTAACAGTATCCAAATACCAAGACATCTATGTGGACCAAGTTTGGAACTTCCCAGTAGATGGCATGACCATGCCAGGACAAGACTTTATCGCAAAAGATAATGATGGGAATGAACTTGGAAAAGTTCACGTAGACGCAGGAAGTGCTGGAGAAAAGACAAGATTTGTCACAATTCCAGATGTAAAATATTGGAACATAGACTCAAATGGAAATGCTACTAAAAACGATATTAAAATCAAGCAAAATTTTGACCAAGAAACTGTAGTGGCATCTGACGGCAAAACATATAAATACAACGAAAATGCCAACTACTATCAAATCGATACAAAAAGTCAATATATCCAAAACTCTGCTATTGATATAACACAACCAAACCCTGTTACCTTTACAGTAGTAAAAGTTGATAGCAATGATCCAAGTAAAAAACTTGAAGGAGCAAAATTTAAATTACTAGGCGACAACCAACCATCAATAATTACTGACTCCCAAGGAAAGGCAACTTTTAATAATGTTCTTCCTGGAAGATACACTTTAATAGAAGAAAAAGCTCCAGCAGGATACAAACTTGACCAATCACAAAAAACTATCAATATATCAGAAAATGGAGATATAAGCGTTGATGGTAGCAATATCCAACTAGGTGGAGGCAAAAGTCATACAAAACTCGTTCAACACAACGGTTACCCTAACTGGCCAGACTATATGAATGCTATGCATTATGGCAAAATTTCTGACAATGGCGATTTAGAATTCTACCTTTATCTAAAACCACAAAGCAATAATGGTGGTGGCGGAACTAATAGAAATACAAGACTTAATATTTCTATACCAGGTGTAAACATTACAGATGTAACAGCATACGATGTATCTCCAGGATATAGAAATAACGTTAAATACAGCATGGAACAACAAAATGTCGATGGATTCATTCCTTTGCTTGGAAATAATGTAATAAATGCACAAAATAATAACGTAATTACAGGTACTCCAAATAAAACAGATCCTTATACAGGAAAAACAGGCTATGAGATCTACTTCCCACAAGAAAGATTTGCAGGTGACTGGGGATTCTTGGTTAAAGTAAAAGTTGATATAGGAGCTAAACAATCTGTAAGTTTAGACTATGATTGGTTGACAAATGATGATACAGCAAATCAAACAAACCTTACTCAAAAAGTAGCATTAAGCAAAAACAGCGGAGAAGATGAAGCTAACCAATTAATAGTAACAAACGAAGAATTTACAAAAAGTCCAATTACTATTACAAAATTTGGCGATTCGTTTGATGAAAATGGAAATAGAAACAAACTTCCAGGTGCAGAATTTATTTTAAAAGATAGCACTGGAAGGACACTTGCCAATAAATTTACAAATGGCGATGGAAAAGCCGATTTCGGAAAATATCCACCAGGAAGATATAGACTAGAAGAAGTTCAAGCTCCAGACGGATACCAAAAAAATGGCGTATATTTTGAAGTCGTAGTTGACGAACAAGGTCAAGTAAAATACAACGCAAGGTTTGAAGATGGTATCGGTACACCAGAAGCAGGACGTGATTACTATATAGAAAAAGGCGAAGAAACTGGAGGTTCTACTAAGGCTACAGTTACTAATGTTAACCAAAGACTTGAATATCAAGAAAACGAACCAGGAGATATTGGTGTAAAAACAGAAGTATGGGAAGCCTACAGATTTGAAGCCCTAAAATATCACGCTGATATTACCCTATCTAATTCAGCACCTGGCACAAGATTTGAAATTCAATTTGATAGAAATCTTGATTTCACTCAATACTTTTCTGAATTTCCTAAGATAGTAAAAGACGGAGTTGAAATTGCAGATCCATACTTCGATTACAACACAAACTTATTGACTTATGTATTTAATGATAAGTCAAAAGGAGGACCTGCTACAGCTACTATCAACCTCAGAGGTATAATTCCGGATAAATACTATGCTAAAGAAACAAAAACATATTCATTTACTATAAAAGTAGCGCCTGGAGTAGCAAATGTTGGTGGAGAGCCTGAAATAACTAAAGAAATAAATGCAGACTATGGACCATACGACTCAGGAACAGGAAATAGTAACCAATTCTACTACTTTAGAGATGTTTACCAAAAAGAAGATGGAAACTGGTATGTAACAGCAATAGCTTATCTAAATCCTATGGGATTTGCTTATGGATCTAAGACATCTAAATTTAACTGGATGACAACTGACTTCCAAAGCGAACAAATTGCTAGATGGAGTGGTAAGGGTTATAGACCTCTATATACTTTACAAGATGTAAAGGTATATGGAACTGATTTTGCATCATATAGAGAAAACGGAGTTTGGAAAAATCCTTATATGCCACCATCCTTAGGTGTAAGACCAGAACAAGACCCTAATATTTATCACCTACTTGCACATCAAGTAATAAATCCAGATCAAAAACTAAATATTAGAGAAAATGACGTAACGATAAATTATGATCCTAACCAAATTAAAACAACTGGTAGAATTGATTTAAGTTCTCCGCTAAGGATTACTACACCAAGTCCAAGAGATAAAGGCGGTTTTATAATAGAACAAACATTTAAGATTACTGATATAAAACAGTTCAACAAAAAATGGAGAGCTTTCCACATGACTGATGGTAATCTTGAATCAGCCTTTGCATCTAAGGCCAATGTCAACACAGCCAAAGGAGACCAAGCTGGTGGAGAAATACCAAAATATTATAGGGAAATAATTGGTTTAATAAATAACAAATACATTCCAGGTTCTTTTAAACTTACAAAATACGACGAAACAAACCAAGGAAAGAAACTTCAAAATGCAACTTTTGCCCTAACAGATGAAAATGGAAAAGTAATTTACAGGACATCTGATGCAAACGGAGAAGTAAGCTTTGAAGATATCGCACCTGGCAGATACACTCTAGAAGAAACTAGAGCGCCAGAAGGCTATCAGCTAACTAACAAAAAATGGCAAGTTACAGTATTAAATGACGGTAGTGTTAGAATAAGAGAAACTTCTGTAACAGGCGTAAGTAAGTTGTACACTGGAAATAATATTAATATCCAAGTTTCCAACAAACCAGCCGGTCAAAAGTTTAGAGTCTACAAAAAAGATGGCGACGGCAGACCACTTGCTGGAGCAAAATTCAAAATTACAGATCCACAAGATCCAAATTTCTTACTTGAAGCGACATCAGATCAAAGTGGTATTGTAGAATTTAATGGAAATCCACAAGAAAACAAAAACTATGTCCTAGAAGAAGTTGAACCACCAAGAGGCTACAACAAACTTAACAAAAAATGGGTTCTAAGAGTAGAAAATGGAAAGACAAAAATCTACAATTATTCTGAAAACGCAGAAGGTGGACAAAAAGTTCAATCAATCTTAGGCGAAGCAGGAGTAGAATGGGTTGATGTTAAAAACAGAGATACTTCAAACTGGTCTAGCTATGACAACAGATGGACAGGTTGGACAGGTAACAACCAAAATGCTCAATTCCTAGGTACAAGAATTGTTGGTATAAATAGGGAAGCTAATTACGTTATCCAAAGATACGTAATAAACCCAGAATCAAGAAGAATTGGACAAACAACTGCGTCAATTCATAGACAATCAACACGTGATCCTAACATGGATTGGTTTGATATGAATAAGTTTGATAAAAATAATGACATCAAAGTATTTAAACTTGATAAATCAGTGACTGGTCTTATTTCTGATATAAGACTTGCTAGTTACAATGCAACTGATATAACATCACAAGTTACAAATACTGCCCAAACTGAACCAGGTAGATACGGAGAACCAGATAGATTAAAATTAGACATTCCAGCAACAGATAATCCAATAGTAATCGACATCAAAGTCCCATACAAGGACGAAAATGGCGGAGTAGGAACTGGTATGGACTGGATTAATGGAAATCAAATTTATTGGAAAGCAGATTTCTATGAAAGAGTATATGATATCAAGATAACAGGTCCAACAACAGGAACAACTGGCACAATCCTAGGCTCTTACGTAGGAGAAGACTCACTTGATGTAAGAAACGACATCAAAACTTATGGATTTAAGCTTAAAAAATTAAAAGAAGATAAAACCACAGTAATTCCAGGAGCAGTCTTCAAATTAATAGGCCCAGAGCCATTAAAAGACGAAAGATTTATGACCACTGGAAAAGATGGTATGATTTCTTTCAACGGTTTAAAACCAGGAAAATATAAATTAGAAGAAGAAAAACCAGCTCCAGGTTATGAAAATCCTAATACAACTTGGACAGTAAGAGTAGCAAGTGATGGAAAAGTATATATAAAAGATAATAGTGGGGCTGCGAATCCAGAAAATTCAAGTGTAACAGTATCTACAAATGCAAATACAGCCAGAAATAATCTAATGAGAAGATTACAAATGGCAGGCGCAAACACCGACCTTGAAATTGGTGGAAATCTAGTAGATACACTAAATCCATTAAGAGCTGGAAATGGTTGGGAAGTTGTAGATAATACAAGCTCAACTCAACCTAAAATGCGTCAAGACTATAGTGACTCTGATTATGATCAATTAATCGACACAAAGATTATTGAAATAGACAAGGCTAATAATAGATACAAACAGGTATTTATCTACAAAGAAGGTTACGCTAAGAAAAACCGTAACATCAAATTCCACAGAGCTTATGATAAATACAATATAAGTCCAAGCGAAGTTACGACAAGAGTCTTCCAAGTACCTGATGGTACAAGTCTAGCTAATATAAATGAAAGCACAGATATAGATTCAATACCTGGAAAAACTGATATAAGTAATAATGTTAGATTTACAGCAGAAGGTACCAAGAAGATTCAAACTACAGATATTAACACTAGATACCCAGGCACTATCTTAATAGAAGTTGAAACAAATTATAACGAAAACTATCCAATTGGTTTAGGTTCAAACTATGATTTTAATACAAGTTCTCAATCTGCATATGGTCATAAATGTTGGTTAGAAAAATCATATGCTAATGAAGCAGGTGTTCCAGTAGTAAAAACCACTGTTAACCACACAATAACATTTGATGGAAATGGTGGAAAATGGCACATGGATCCAGTAACAGTTGAAGAGGGTACTGAATACGAATTACCAGGATCATCATTTATAGCACCAGATGGAAAAGAATTTGATGGTTGGCTAGTAAATGGCGTGAAGAAAAATCCTGGAGATAGGATTACTGTCACAAGTGATTTAACAATTCAAGCTCAATGGAGAAACAAAGCTCCAGAGCAAGTAACTATTTCATTTAGTGCTGGAGAAGGTTCTGGCACAATGGCAGATGAAAAAGTAAATGTTGGTTCAA
>URUJ01000012.1 GCA_900551095.1 uncultured Anaerococcus sp.
TACGTGAAGGTGGTAGAACAGTAGCATCAGGAGTTGTTTCTAAGATAATTAAATAATCTAGTAAGATTATAAAGTTAAAAACAATACTCAAAAAGACAGACTTAGGGTCTGTCTTTTTTTGTAAAAACTATTAAATTATAAAATACATTAAAGGTTAAAACTTTTATCAAGTATTTTTATATAAGAACTTCCCAATTCAATAAATCCATCATCAGCCATTTTTGATAGTTCTCTTGAAAGGCTTGGTCTTGTTGTGGAGAGGTAATCGGCTAGGTCTTCTCTTTTCATGGAGAGGATTACCTTGCCGTCTTTTTCGTTTTCAAGTAGGTATTTGCCAATTTTTTGGCGGAGACTAGCTTGTGATGTGATTTGGTTTTTCTTTGATAGGGCCAGGCATTTTTTTGATAGGAAATTTATATAGGACCTTAAGAAATTTTCTGGGCATGGTGGTTCGAATATTTTCCTAAAGTCTTTGATAATTAGGATTTTACAATCTGTCGCACACTCAGAGTCAAAGTCGAAGGGCTCTCCTAGGTAGGAGTAGACTTCACCGAAAAGCGTAGGATTGGTGAAGTTTTGGAAGATAAACCTCTTGCCGTTAGAATCGATTTGGTAGACATTGAGAGCCCCTTCTATAAGATAGAAAAGATCTCCGCTAGATTCTCCATACCTAAAAATATATTCTCCCTTTGAATAGGTTTTTTCTACAAATTCTGTCTTAGACCTTATAAGATTAAGGTCCTCGTCTGATAAGTTTTTAAAAATTTTAATATTTTTTATATCCATTGGCACATCCTTTCTAAGTCCTATTATACTTCAATTGCAAATAAAAAAGCCGGCACTTTTGTGCCGACGATTTTAATTTTAGCCTATCATTTTTTCCATATCTTCTTCAACTGTAGTATTTGGTGCGATATTGAAATTTTCTACCAAGAAGTCTACAACTGTTGGGCTTAAGAAGGCTGGAAGTGTTGGTCCTAGGTGGATACTTTTAACTCCTAGAGATAGTAGGGCAAGTAACACTATTACAGCCTTTTGCTCATACCAAGCGATGTTGTATTCAATTGGTAATTCGTTTATATCATCAAGTTCAAAGGCGTCTTTAAGAGCAAGGGCGATTTGAACTAATGAGTATGAGTCGTTACATTGACCTGCGTCGAGGACTCTTGGAATACCGTTAATGTCGCCAAGGCCTAGCTTGTTGTAGCGGTATTTTGCACATCCTGCTGTTAGGATTATTGTGTCCTTTGGTAGGGCTTGTGCGAAGTCTGTGTAATAGTTTCTCTTTGAGCTTCTGCCGTCACAGCCTGCCATTACAACAAATTTTCTGATATTTCCTTCATTTACTTCATTAATTACCTTATCTGCAAGGGCTAAGACTTGGTTGTGGGCAAAACCACCTACAACTTTGATGTCTTCAAGGTTTTCTGGTGCTTGGCAAGATTTTGCCATTTCAATTATAGCTGAGAAATCTTTATATCCATTTTCATCAGCTTCTATATGTTTTGCACCTGGGAAACCTGCGTTAGATGTTGTAAACATCTTATCTAAGTAGGTATTGTTTTTCTTTGGTGGGACAATACAGTTGGTTGTCATTAAGATTGGACCATTAAATTTCTCGAATTCTTCGTTTTGTTTCCACCAAGCATTACCGTAGTTGCCGTGGAAGTTGTCATATTTCTTAAATTCTGGGTAATAATTTGCTGGAAGCATCTCAGAGTGGGTGTAGACATCAACGCCTGTTCCCTTTGTTTGTTCAAGAAGCATTTTCATATCGTGTAGGTCGTGGCCAGAAATTAGGATTCCTGGGTTTTTGCCGCTAGAAAAGTCTACTTCTGTGATTTCTGGATTGCCGTAAGTTTCGGTGTTGGCCTTATCTAAAAGTGCCATAGCTTTTACACCGTGGTTTCCTGTTTCGATTACAAGATTGATTAAATCGTTAATTTCCTTATCGTTTTTTGTTGTTTCAGAAAGTGCCTTTGCTATAAAAGTGTCTACTTCTTCGTCAGTGTAGCCTAGGACGTTTGCGTGGTGGTTGTAAGCTGCCATACCCTTTAGGCCGTAGGTTACAAGCTCTACAAGAGATCTTTCGTCTTCGTTAATTATATTTAGGACGCCAACTTCAATAGCCTTTCTTCTTAATTCATCGTTGTCATATGAAAGATATTTTTCTACATCAGAAAGGCCTTCTGTTCCGATTTTGCCCATGATTTTTTCCTTAAAGGCCATGGTTTTTTTAACTGCATCTAGGATTGCTTCTTCATCGAAGTTTGCATTTGTAATTGTGATAAATAGGTTGTTTGAAATTCTATCGTAGACTCTAGCACAAGCCTTACCTTTTTTTACAACTAGACCTGCTAGACCTTTTGTTGTATAGATTAATAGGTCTTGAAGATTTGCTACATCTTCGTTTTTGCCGCATACTCCAACTTTTGTGCAGCCTTTATTTCCTGCTGTTTCTTGACATTGATAACAAAACATATATTTACCTCTTTTCTTTATTTTTTTCATCTTATAGTCTTATTATATGATTGAAATAAGATAAATTCAGTAACTAATGTTACAAAACGAAAAAAATTAAAATTTTTTAATTTAAAAGATAAATCGCTACTACTTAGCTAAGTTAAGTATAATATAAAAAAGGAGTAGTTTATGGATTTTTCAAACAAGGATAAGATTTCTTTATTTAAGTATATTACAGACGAAGATATTAAAAAATTTCGCAATAAACCAATAATAAGAACCTACAAAAGGGGTGAGGGGATATTTTCTTATGGTGATGAAGCAAATTTTATGTATATAATTATCGAAGGTTTCGTTAAGATATCAATGTTTCTAACAGACGGTAGGGAGCAGGTTTTGTATACTTATGGAGGGGATGATTTTGTGGGAGCACACAATTTATTAACAGACGAATCCTACCTTTATGAGGCAACTGCCCTTACAGAAGCTAGGGTGATTTTAATTTCCAAGCTCGATTTTGACAATATTTTGAAAAATAATAAGGAAATTTTGCTAAAAATTTTAGACCAATCTTTTAAAAGAATTAGGAGAAGTGAGGAATTAATTGATAGGCTTGTAGGGATAAATGCGGATTTCAAAGTGGCTCAACTGCTTTTAGATCTTGCAAGAGATCTTGGAATAGTGACAAAAGATGGGATCAAAATAAAAAGCCATCTAACTCGTGAAGAATTGGGATCGTATTCGGGTGTTGTCAGAGAGACTTTTTCTCGCAAACTTTCATCCTTTGAAAAGATGGGAATAATCAAAATTATATCTAGAGATGAGATATTAATTACAAATATAAAAGCTCTTGAAAAGATGACATCTTAAGGGTCCAGAAGTTCTTTATCTTGTTAAAACATTTTGTTGTGGTATCATGATAAAATGGAGGAATTATGAATAAACAAACATTTAAGATAATGCTCGCCTATGTAGGAGTCCTCACAGGGGCAGGACTTGCCTCAGGCCAAGAGCTTTTGCAATACTTTGTGTCGCTTGGAAAGACAGGAATTGTTGGAATAGCCTTGGTAGGAATCCTACATATATTAACCGGTGGGATTTTATTGAGTTTGGGTAGTCACTACCTTGCAACTGATCATTCCGATGTTTTTGACGAGATTACCAATAAATTTATTTCGAAATTTATGGACCTATCGCTGATTTTTACTTGTTTTGTGATTGGTTTTGTAATGATAGCAGGAGCTGGCAGTAATCTGAACCAGGCTTTTGGACTAAATGTCAATATCGGCAGAGTAATCTGCGCTTTACTTATAATAGTTGTAGGTATGATGGATTTTGACAAGGTAAGCCAGGTTGTTGGCTCATTTACGCCCTTTATAGTTGGCTTTGTCCTTATAGGTTCTATTTATACCCTTGTTAATTTTAAGGGAGACTTAGCTTCTTTAGCTGATTTTGCCATAAAACTTCCGTCAAACTTTGACAATTTGGGCCTTGCAGTTTTAAATTACTTTGGTATGTGCCTTATGACAGCAGTTTCCATGGGACTTGTCCTGGGTGGAGATGAGCTTAGTACAACCAATGCCGGTAGAGGAGGACTACTTGGTGGAGCTATAGTTGGCGTCATGGGAGTTTTGATAACTCTTACTTTATTAATAAGGGTAAATGACGTCTATGAGCTTGATATTCCAATGCTTTATATAATTGAAGACATAAGCCCTATCCTTGGTTTTGTTATGGCTTTGGTTATTTTTGGAATGATTTTTAATACAGGAATCTCACTTTTTTATGCCTTGGCAAGGAGATTTTCAAATGATGACGAAAAGCGTTTTAAAATCATGCTTGTCCTTATAACTGGTCTTGGTTTTGGTCTTTCTTTTCTAGGATTTAAGAAATTAGTTTCGATTTTTTATCCAATAATCGGATACATTGGAATATTTATGACGGCTCTTCTTATTTTTGCCTATTTAAAAGAAAGGTCCGCGATAAAACGTGAATCAATGAAAAGATTAGGAATTAGCCATTATATGAGAAAAAAACTCGATGATGATATAGATTTCACTACCCAAGATGAAGTAAGGCTTAATAAACTAATTGATCGTTCTCATATTGATAATGAAGAAATCAAAGAGAAAGCTAAAGAAACCATCCAAGAAGCTATAGACAACGACGAAGAACCAATCGCTAACCAAGGGGATAATTAATAAAAAGAGGTAATTTTCTATGAAAATAGCTTTAGCAGCGGTAGGTTTTCTAACAAATAATTTAGATTATAACTTTTACAAAATTAAAGAAACGGTAAAAAAGTATGCTAGCCAGGCTGATTTGATTCTCTTTGGAGAAAGTTTTTTGCAAGGTTTTGATTGCCTAACTTGGGATTACTCAATATACATAGATATAGCTGTAAGTCAGGATTCATCAATAATAGATGAAATTAGATCTTTGTTTAAAAAATATAAAGTAGCAGTTTCATTTGGCTATATAGAAAAGGATGAGGATAAGTTATACAGTAGTCAGTTAACTATCTCTAAGGATGGTGAAATATTAGATAATTTTAGACGTGTATCGACAGGATGGAAAGAACCTGTTGCAGATTTTCACTATGTGGAAGGTGAAGGATTTGGACAATTCTCTTACTTAGAGAAAACTATTTCAGTAGCTTTGTGTGGTGATTTATGGTATGCAGAAAACTGTATTCAAATGGAGAATTTAGATTCTGATATAGTTCTCTGGCCAGTTTATACAGATTTTGACTTTAAAGAATGGAATGAAAGTTTAAAATACGAATATGCCGGGCAAGCTCAAAAATGTGGCAGTGATATTTTGTATGTTAACTCACATTGTCTAGAGAAAAATAGTGACAATATAGCAAGAGGTGGAGCTTGTTTGTTTAATGAAGGAAAAATAGTGCATGAACTTCTAGCTGGGGAAGAAGGAGTTCTTATCGTTGAAGTATAGTTGTCATTAGACAACTTTTGGATCATCTGTTTTATTAATTGCTGCAACGAATGAATGCTGATAGGTGTAAAGATAAAAAAAGTCACCCCTAGAGTTAGAAAATAAATTGTGGAGAGCCTGTTGGAAAATAAACACTTCCTGTCTTAACACCAAGTTTATGAACCAAGCTTTGAGTTACTTTGCACCAAAAAATTGAGACTTTGACGCAGGCGATTATAAGCATATTATAAAAGGCGTAGTTTAATATATAGACTAAAAGATAGCAGCTACTAAAATAAAGATAATAAACAAGTAAACTTAATTTGATAAAAGAGTGCTCAGCAATGTCTTGGGCACTTTTTTTCGTCCCAATTTATTTCGGAGGTATAGTAATTTATATAATAAAAAATAAGGAGGGGATTTTATTAGATATTATATTGGGTATTTTTTTGTTTATGCTTTTATTGGCTGGATTATGGAGGTTTCCTTTCAGGCTGTTAAGACTGGTAAATTTATTAATAGAGGTTTTTTGAACGGACCCTTGTGTCCGATTTACGGTTTTGGAGCCCTTGGAGTTATTTATTTTCTGACAGACATAGCTGAAACTAATAAATTATATTTATTTTTTGGGTCAATATTTATAGCGACAGCCCTAGAGCTTGTCGGGGGTTTCATTTTGGAGAAGATTTTCCACAAGAAATGGTGGGATTATTCCGAGATGAGATTTAATCTTGGTGGCTATATATGTGTTGAATTTTCAGTGATTTGGGGACTTGCTTGCTTTGTTCTTTATGAGGCAGTCCATCCTATGATTGAAAGATTATTTGCCTTTTTAAGTCCTAAATTTATTTTTTATGCAAATGTAGTTTTGCTTATTATTTTTGCTATAGACTTAGCTCAAACTATCCTAACCTTAGTTGGATTAAATAAGAAATTTAAACGACTTGAATCTGCAGGCCATGATATTAGAGAGGTTTCTGATGATATTGGCAAACACGTCTACGACAGAACAATGAGTATAGAGGCCAAAAAAGAAGGATTTGAAAACAATCCAAGAGTTAAAGAAATCGAAGAAAGAAGAAATCGCAAGAAGGCGGAAATCCTTACTAAATTTGATAAGTTTGGTGAAAAGAGACTTCTTAGAGCCTTCCCTAACTTGGTAGAAGAGCTAGTTGATAGGGTAGAAAAAGATATAGAAGAATTAGATAAATAGAATCGAAAATGACCTTAATCAATATATCCGAGCAGCGGATAAAGATTTAAGGCCATTTTTTGATTTTTATATTTTTTTAAATGTATTATTTTTTTTAACTCTAGAAAATTTATATAATTTTCCATAAGTTTTCTATTCAGCTGATAGGGCCTCTACTGGGTCTTTTTTGGCGGCGATTCTTGATGGAATAAGTCCTGCTAAGAGGCTTAAGGTTATTGATATTAACACTAATATCAAGGCAGCACCCGCAGGTAGCCTTGCTGCTATATTTTCAAAACCAGACATATTTATCATTATCCTTGTGATAAAGATATTTAAAATATAGGTAAGACCCACACCTATAAGGCCTGAAAGGAGACCTATTATCAAGGTTTCTGCCATGAAGACCTTATAAATATCACCTTTGCTTGCACCGATTGCCCTTAAAATCCCTATTTCCTTGGTTCTTTCGAAGACTGAAATATAGGTGATTATTCCAATCATAATTGACGATACAATTAGCGAAACACCTACAAAGGCTATTAGGATATAGGAGATGGCTCCAATTATATCGGTTATAGATTTTGAAATTATGCCGATTAGGTCGTTATAGGAAATTTTTTCTTCTATTTTTTTATCTTCGTTGTATTCTTCGATAAACCTTTTGACCTTGTCCCTGTTTTCAAAATTGTCTACATAAATAGAAATCTTTGAAGGATTTTTTTCATTTATATAACCTAATTCGTCAAGATTTTTCTTGTAGGAGTAATCTTTTAAAAATTCATCATAGATATCTAGGTAAGTTTTCCTGTCGTTTTCCTTTAAAAGGAAATCAATCATCTGTCTATTGCTGGTGTTTTCTGTTGGATTTGCAGGTATTTTTCTTATCATGGCAAGTTTTTTGTTTTCTTTTTGTATTTTTTCTACCAAATCTTTCCTGTTTTGCATAATCCAAGCATTTACCTTAAATAAGTTATTTTCAGAAAGATTTTCCAGATAATTTTTACTTTGATTTACCTTTTCGTCCTCGTTTTCTGCCTTGAATTTCAAATTGTTTAGGACATTTATGTCCTTTTTGTCAACTTGTCTTTTAATGATTTCTTGGTCTTCTACATAAGAGATCATTTCCTTGGTAAAATTTTCTGTGTAGGCTAGGGGAGTTTGGATAATTCTATTGTCATCATCACTTACTTTGCGAGCTATTCCTACGATTTTAAGGGTCTTTGCCTCATCTATTAACTTATCAACTTTTGCCTTATCATCCTTAATATTTACAAAAGATTCGCCGTCTTTCTCGTAGTAGTCAGAAGGGGTTAGGATTTTGTATTCGTGCCCGATTATATCTTTTGGATTTAATGCGACTTTTTTGATATCAACTTTTTTGTTATTGTTAAGGTCGTTTAGGATGTCTTCGTATTCTTTTTTTGGAAGAAAACCAAGTTCATAAAATTTGGACCTTAGAATCTTGTTGTTGTAGTCGGTAAAGAGGATAAGTTCGTTGGCTTTTTCTGGCCATTTTCCCTCAACTATTTCATATTCTTCCTTGACCATGGGTGAGATTTCGCCGTCTTTTGTAGTTATAAGCTGGGAAAAGTTTGGATTTTGATTGCCATTTCCAAAACCAGGCAAAAAGTTAAAACCTGTTGGCCTTTGACTTTCAAACTCAGATCCATCTGTGTTTATAACTTCACCCTTAGAATCTTTTGTAAAAATATCAAATTTTCCATTATAACTGTAAGAAATGAAGTTGTTGCCGATTTCTTCATTTAACTTTGAGGAGTTATTTTCTAGGTATTGTTTAAATTTCTCAAGGTCATTTTCAAAGCCAGTCCCTGACAATTTTGACCTATTTTTAAGACCGATATCGTTTGAAATTACCTTTGTGGGGTCATTTTTTTGTGTTTCCTCTTCACCCATTTGGCCAAGGGAAGATAGGTCAACAGAATTTCTTTCTATATCTATTGGATAGGATTTGAGGGCGTTTTTTTGATTTTCCTCAATAAATTCACTCGCTCCAGTTGATATTGATAAAATCAGCGCTATGCCAATTATCCCTATTGATCCTGCAAAAGCGGTAAGGATTGTTCTAGCTTTTTTGTTTAAAAGATTGTTAAAAGATAGACCGAGAGCTGTTTTTAGTTTTAGGGCAATCTTTGAAATCTTGAAATTATCTGATGTATCAGATTTTTCATAGGGATTTGAATCGGAAATAATTCTTCCGTCTTTTATGCCGATTATCCTTGTAGAATACTCTTCTGCGAGAGTTTTGTTGTGGGTAACCATGATAACTAGCTTATCTTTCGCTATTTCCTTTAGAAGGTCCATTATTTGGGTAGAAGTCTCACTATCTAGTGCACCAGTTGGTTCATCTGCTAGAAGGATTTGCGGGTCATTAACTAGAGCCCTTGCAATGGCGACTCTTTGCATCTGCCCGCCGGAAAGCTCGGAAGGTTTTTTGTGGATATGGTCCTTAAGTCCAACTCGCTCAAGGGCCTTAATCGCCTTTTCTTCCATATTTGCCGTATTTTTATTGGCAAGAGTTAAAGATAATTTTACATTTTCAAGGACAGACTGGTGAGAAATAAGGTTATAAGATTGGAAGATAAAACCAATTCTCACATTTCTATAAAAATCCCAATCCTTGTCGGTAAACTTCTTGGTAGACTTGCCGTCGATAATAAGATCACCCTCGTCATAGCGCATAAGACCACCAATCACGTTAAGGAGGGTAGTCTTGCCACCGCCAGATTGACCTAAAATCGAAACAAATTCATTTTCTCTAAATGAAATAGACACACCGTCAAGGGCCTTTTGAGAAAAACCTGCAGTGTGGTAAATTTTTGAAATATTTTTAAGTTCTAACATATTTTTCCTTTCCATAAGATTATACGACTTAAGTAGGTCAGTTAAAGGAGTATAATGAGAGTTATGAGATACTTTAAATAAGGGGTGAGACTATGATAGATAATAAGGATTTTGATTTATGGGCAGATGGATATGATGAGAGTGTTGGTCTTTCTGATGAGGAAAATACTTATCCCTTTGCTGGATACAAAGATGTTTTAAATGCTATATACAAGGAAATTTTGGAATCATCTTATAAATATATTTTAGATATTGGTTTTGGAACTGCTACATTAACTAATCGTTTATACGGAAAAGGTCTTGCTATATATGGTCAAGATTTTTCGGAGCAAATGATAAAAATCGCCCAGAAAAAGATGCCAGAAGCAAAGCTATTTTCAGGCGATTTTACAAAGGGTCTTGTAGGTTTTCTTAAAGAAAATAAATATGACGCAATTATAGCTACATATTCCCTTCATCACCTTACGGATGAGGAGAAAATCACTTTTATAAAATCTTTGGTCTCTCTCTTAAATCCGGGCGGGAAAATACTTATAGGTGATGTGGCTTTTAAAAACCGAGATGACCTTAAGGCTTGTAGGGAAAAGTCTAGAGATTATTGGGATGATGAAGAATATTATTTTGTATATGATGAACTAAAAGAACATTTTAACGTTTTGAGCTTTGAAAAATACTCATTTTGTGCAGGAGTTCTTACAATTAGAAAGTAGACTAGCATTAATAATCGAAGGCATGAAAAAATAGAAAAGTTGTGTTATGAAAGATCTAGTAATTTTAAAAACTGACCTTAAGGGTTTAAAAATCTTACAAGTAAATATTAGATTTTATAAAGATTTGGGGATAGATTTTGTTGAGATTAGCCCCTTTGATAAGCTTTCTGATAAAGAGATTGGAAAGCTTTTTGTCCTTAATGAGTTTTATCAAAAACATGGACTAGGTTTAATATTATATTTTGATATTAATCGCCTCATGGCAGAGCTTTTGGGTAAAAATATGTCTGAAAAAGATTTTTCTGATCCGAAAATCAGGCAAGGGCTTTACCATTTTATTTCTTATTTTATTAAGCATGGGATTAGGGCTTTTGACCTGATGGGTTTGGAAAATCTTTCAAGCAAAGAAAAGGGTCTTGTGGAAGCTATTAGAGAACTTAATAAAAATACTTTTTTTAATAGAAAAGTTTTATCAATGGCGGAAATTTCTGCCCCTAGTAAGACCCTTATGGCTCTTTCAAATCCCGCTCTTTCCTGTCTTTCACTAATTAGATGTGAAGGGGAAATAGAAGATATTTTTAATTTATCTAGAGAGTTTGCAAGGGCTAAGTCCGGACTTTGTCTAACTTTGGATAATTTTCCGAAAAATAATATAAATTTTAATAATTATCCGACTTATGCGAGAAAAATGACTTTAATGACCCTTTTTTTCCTAAGGGCAAGTTTATATATAGAAGAAAAGGACATGAATGTTGGCGATGTGATTTTTTTAAGAAAACTCTTTTCTTTAAATAAAAATTTATCAAAAATGGATAAAATTAGAAAAATTTTGCCAAGAGAAAAAGACATTCTAGCTTTTATTCGAGAAGGTAAGGGCGAGAAGGTCTTGTTTATGGCGAATTTGACGGAAAAGGAGGTTTTGGTAGACCTTGCCTTTAAGGTGATGGATTATAAGGAATATGAGTATTTAATTGGTTCAATTACCCGCCGTGTTCTTTTTAAGACCATTCTTTTGAGACCGTATGAAGCTGTTGCTTTTATCAAATTGTAAATAAATTTAATAAATGTAAAATATAAGAAAGTTAAAAAAACTAAGGAGCAATGATGAAGATTATAGTAATGGGCATGGGCTACGTTGGCCTATCAAATGCAGTGTTGCTTGCCCAATCAAACGAGGTTGTGGGTTTAGAAATTGACCCGGTAAAAGTTGACCTTATTAATAATAAAAAATCACCTTTAAAAGATGATTACATAATAGAATATTTAGCAAATAGAAATTTGAATTTGCTAGCGAAAGAATCTGGAGATGAAGACTTTGGGGATTGTGACCTAGTTATCCTTGCCCTTCCGACAAATTACGATGAGGTAAAGGAGCATTTTGATACATCTTTTCTAGATGATGCAATTTGTAAGATTAAAAATATCAGAAAAGATTTACCAATCCTTATAAAATCAACTATTCCAATAGGTTATACAAGAGGAAAAAACGAAGAGTTTGGCTGCAATAATATTATATTTTCTCCAGAATTTTTAAGGGAAGGCAGGGCGCTTTACGATTCCCTAAATCCATCAAGAATAATTGTGTCAGATGAAACTGAGCTTGGAGAAAAAATTGCAAATCTTTACAAGAAAGAAGCCTTAAATGATCCTGAAATTTTCCTTATGGGATCTTGCGAAGCAGAGGCTGTCAAGCTTTTTGCCAATACTTATCTTGCGATGAGGGTGGCATTTTTTAACGAACTTGATAATTTTGCCCTTGGAAAAAATCTCGATTCGAAGTCAATAATCAAGGGAGTTTCTGCTGACCCAAGGATAGGCAACCACTACAATAATCCTTCTTTTGGCTATGGTGGATATTGTCTGCCAAAAGATTCCAAACAACTTTATTCAAACTACGATACGATTCCTTCGGCTCTTTTTAAGTCAATTATTGATTCAAATGAGGTGAGGAAGGATTTTGTAAGCGAAGATATCTTGGCAAAAAATCCTGAAACCATCGGAGTTTATAGGTTAGTTATGAAAAAAGGTTCGGATAATTTCCGTAAGTCTGCAATCTTTGATGTGATTAATAATCTTAAAGAAAAGGGTGCAAATATTGTTATTTATGAGCCAAACCTGGACGGCGAAGACTTTGAAGGGATGAAATTGATTCGAAATTTAGACGAATTTAAGAAGGTAGATTTGATTATAGCAAACAGGGTCGAAGACGACCTAAAAGATGTAGAGGATAAGCTTTATACCAGAGATTTATTTGAAAGGGACTAGGATGACAGAAAAGAAAAAAGTACCTCAAGTACATTCCAAACTAAGAAAATCATTTATTTCCGTTCCAGAAGAAATTTATAAGGCAAGCGGAATAAAAATTTTTGATAAGAGGATAAAATCGCTTCTTTTCACTACAGATCTTGCTATTATTAGAAATTCAAACGCAGATTCAATTATGGCAGTTTATCCCTATACACCACTAAATTCTATCACTGAGGCTATTATTTCTATAGCTTCTGTGCCATGCTTTATAGGAGTAGGTGGTGGAACTACCCAAGGAGTTAGGTCTAGATTTGTTGCCTATTATGCAGAGCTTGCAGGAGCTTATGGTGTTGTAGTAAATGGGCCGATTCCTCACGAAGATATCAGAGAAATATCAAAATTTGTCGATATTCCAGTTATAGCTACTATAACATCTCTTAAGGATGATTATAAGGCTAAAATTGAAGCAGGAGCTGAGATTTTAAATGTTTCTGGAGGTAAATATACACCAGAACTCGTAGATCATATAAGACGTGACATCGGTTATGATTTCCCAATAATTGCCACAGGTGGCAAGGATGGGCAATCTATAATGGCGACAATTAATGCTGGAGCGAATGCTATTTCCTATACTCCACCATCTTCATCTGATGTTTTTGGAGCTATGATGGATAAGTATAGAAATGAGGATATCTAATGTATGGCGGATATTTTACCGACGTTGAGGGAATAAAAGTAGGTCATGCAAGTGACATAGAAGGGGGCACAGGGCTTACCATAATTCTCCCAGATCCAGGAAACACAGCAGGAGTTGATGTTAGGGGAGGAGCGCCAGGAAGTCGTGAGACAGACCTATTAAATCCTCTAAATCAAGTTTCTGAAGTTAGTTCCATTATCTTATCAGGCGGCTCTGCCTATGGACTAGAGGCAGCAAGCCATTTGATGAAAATCCTAGAAAAAGAAAAAATAGGCTTTGATGTGGGAGTAGGGATTGTGCCAATAATTAGCCAGACGGTTTTATTTGACCTAGCCTACAAAAATCCCAAGGCAAGACCAGATGAGAAAATGACTAAAAAAGCTTTTGAATCTGCGACCTACGAAGACAAATCAATGGGAATTGTAGGGGCAGGAGCAGGAGCAACTGTGGCAAAGGCCTTGGGTCCAGCTTATCTTATGAAATCAGGTTTAGGGCAAGCTTCTATAAAAAAAGGCGATTTAGTAGTGTCAGCTATAGTTGCTGTAAATGCTTTTGGTGATATTTTCGATTACCACAAGGGCATACAAATTGCAGGTCCCATGAAAGATGGCAAAATGCTAAAAACCATTGATCTCATTGATAAAATCCTGGAATCTTTTGCTGATATAAAGCCATCTAATACCACAATTGGAGCTGTGGCGACAAATGCTACTTTTAACAAGACAGAACTTACCAAAATTGCGGGCATGACCCACGATGGCTACGCTAGGTCCATAAATCCAGTCCATACCTTATTTGACGGCGACACAATATTTTCACTTGCCACAAATAAAGTAAAAGCAAATATAAATCTAGTTGGGGCCCTATCCGCAGAAGCCATGTCTATGGCTATAGCAAATGCGATTTATAAAAGTCAAGAAAAATAAAAAGCCACTTCCAAGTAGAAGTATGAGTCTATTGGAAGAGGCTTTTTTTATTGTGAGTTAATATTAATTTAATCGAATATTTAGAAATTTACTCCTGCTAATACTGATTTAGCTTTTTTGTAAATTTTTCGTTTATGAAATTTATATTATTTATTGAAATTTTTTACATAAAAGTTGCGCCGTCACAGTGGAGGATTTCTCCTGAGACATAGCTTGCCATGTCGCTTGCTAGGTATAGGCAGGCGTTTGCTATATCTTCTGGTTCGCCGATTTTTTGTAGAGGTATCATTCTTTTTACTGGTGCGATTTGTTCTTCTGGTAGGTTTTTTACCATGTCAGTGTTTGTGACACCTGGGGCTACTGCATTTACTCTTATGCCGTATCTTCCAAGTTCTCTTGCTAATGATATGGTTAGACCATTTATGGCAAATTTACTTGTTGGGTAGGCTACTCCTGATGGTTGACCGTTTTTAGATACCATGGAGGAGATGTTTATGATTGTGCCGGATTTTCTTTCAGTAAAATGTGGCAAGAGGTTGTAGATCATGTTGTAGGTGCCGTTAACATTTATGTCCATTACTTTTGAAAAATGGGCAAGGTCTGCCTTTAAACTTGGGATGTTATCTGATACTCCTGCGCAGTTTACTAGGATGTCGATTTTTTCAAAGTCTTCTAGGACGGTTTTTACAAATTCTTTTACGCTTTCTTCGTCTGTTAGTTTTGGCCAATAGCCTTTAAACAAGGATTTGTCGTATTTTTCGGCTAATTTTTCGCAAGCCTTGCTTGCTGATTCTTCTCTTGAGCCTAGGACTATTACTTTTGCTCCGTTTTCCAAAAATTTATCAGCTATAGCATAACCGATTCCTCTTGAAGAGCCAGTTATTATTGCAATTTTACCTTCTAATAGTTTCATAATTCCCCCTTATATATACTAGTGTATTTATATTATTTATACCCATTTTATTATTCTAATATTATTTATTCTAGGTTGACATTTAGGCAACTTACGAGTATTATCAATAGGTAATCTCTACTCCGTAGTATAAAACGGGGTCAATAGTCCACAGGGAGGTGAAAATATGAATAATTACGAAGCAGTATTGATTTTCAAAACTGAGCTTGCTGATGCTGACAGAAACGCTCTTCTTGATAGATTTAAAGGTCATATCGAAGAAAATGGCGAAGTTGTATCAGTTGATGACTGGGGAAAAAGAAAACTTGCTTACGAAATTGATGACCTTAAAGAAGGTTATTACTATATCGTAGATTTCAAGAGTGAACCAGATCATATCAAAGAATTTGAAAGAAGACTAAGACTTTCAGATTACGTTCTTAGATACATGGTTATAAGAAAAGAGGACTAATATGAATAAAGTGTTACTAATAGGACGCCTTACAAGGGATCCTGAATTAAGATATACCCAATCAAATCAAGCGGTATGCACATTCACATTAGCAGTTGATAAGAGATTAAGTCGAGAAAAAAGAGAAGAAGCGGAAGCAGCTAATCGTCCAACAGCAGATTTTCCAAGGATAACAGTTTGGGGTAAACAGGCGGAAAATGCCTCTAGATACCTTTTTAAAGGAAGTCAATGCGCAGTAGAAGGTAGAATCCAAACAGGTAGCTACCAAGATAGAGAAACAGGTAAAACAGTTTATACAACAGATGTCGTTGCAGATAATGTAGAGTTTTTAGGATCTAGGACAGATAGTCAAAGACAAAGTCATGGCTCTTTTGCAGGCGACAATCAAGACGTGTATAACAACAACTATTCTCAAACAAACCCTTATCAAAATAATCAAAATCAAGCTAGTCAAAATACTACAAATGATGATTTTTTTGATGATGACTTTACTGAAATTCAAGACGATGGCAGAATTCCATTCTAAAAAATATAAAAGAAAGGAATTACAATGGCAGGTAGAAGATTTAAACCAAGAAAAAAGGTTGATCCATTTGTTAAAGACCCATCTAAGGTAATAGACTATAAAGACATTGAAACTCTTAAAAGATTTGTTACTGACAGAGGTAAGATTCTTCCAAGAAGAGTTACAGGTCTAAATGCAAAACACCAAAGAGAAATTACTAGAGCAATCAAGAGAGCTAGACAAGTAGCTTTATTGCCTTACGAAGAAAACTAAGATAAATATATATAAATTTCAATAAGCATTTTGGGAGCATGGCTCCCTTTTTTATTTGCTCTAAAACATGACTATTTCATATATAAAAGTATAGTTATAGATATAATTAAATAACAAAGGAGGACTTATGTTAATTGTTTTTATTTCTCTAATTGTAGCTATTTTGGCTCTAGTCTTTATGGCATTTACAATTAAAGAAAGAATCCTTCCTGTGTCAAGTGGTTCTAAAAGAATGCACGAGATTTCAGGATACATCAAAGATGGTGCAATGACATTTATAGCTAGCGAATATAAATTCATCATTGCCTTCGTAGTGGTAGTATCAATCCTTATTTCAATCTTTTTAGACTTCAAAATCATGATCTGCTATCTAATAGGTTCATGTTTTTCAATGCTAACAGGATTTATCGGAATGAGAACTGCTACAGAGTCAAATGCGAGATGTGCAAACGAAGCTATGGAAGGTGGCACTAACAGAGCCTTGAAACTTGCTTTTGCAGGTGGATCAGTAATGGGACTTGCTGTTACAGGTCTTGGTTTTTCAGGACTTTTAATTTGCTATCTTATCTTTAAAGATCCTGCAATAGTAATGGGATATTCACTTGGTGCATCATCAGTTGCCCTATTTGCAAGGGTTGGTGGTGGTATTTATACTAAAGCTGCCGATCTTGGTGCAGACCTAGTAGGAAAGGTAGAAGCAGGTATCCCAGAAGATGACCCAAGAAACCCAGCAGTTATAGCAGATAACGTAGGGGATAACGTAGGTGACGTTGCTGGAATGGGTGCAGACCTATTTGAATCCTATGCCGGAGCAATCATCTCAGCTATTACTCTAGGACTTGTATCATATGGCGAAGCTGGTCTAAACTTCACCCTATTACTAGTAGCTGTAGGAATTGTTTCATCACTTGTAGCAAGCTACCTATTTACAAGTAAAAACCATAGAGACCCACAAAAAGCTCTAATGATGACAATATATGTCTCAGGGGGAATTGTTCTAATAGCATCAGTGATATTATCTTTTGCTTATTTTGGAAATATCAAAGCAGCCCTTGCAATAATTACAGGAATTATAGTAGGTATTGCAATAGGCCTACTCACAGAAGTTTATACATCTGATAAATATAAATTTGTAAAAAATATAGCAGAAGAATCCAAAACAGGTGTAGCAACAAACATCATCGCAGGTCTATCAACAGGAATGTTATCATCAGTATTCCCAATCATCCTAATAGCTCTAGGAATCATAGTAGCTTATTGGGCAGATGGAGTATTTGGTATAGCCCTATCAGCAGTAGGAATGCTATCAACAACAGCAACAACAGTATCAGTAGACGCCTACGGTCCAATCACAGACAACGCCGGCGGAATCGCTGAAATGGCAGCCCTACCAAGTGAAGTAAGAGACATCACAGATGAACTAGACTCAATAGGAAACACAACAGCAGCTATAGGTAAAGGCTTTGCTATAGGCTCAGCAGCCCTCACAGCCCTATCCCTATTTGTAACCTATTCTGAAACACTAAACCTAGAAACAATCTCAATTCTAGACAGCCACGTAGTAGCTGGAATGTTCGTAGGCGGAATGTTGCCATTCTTATTTACAGCTCTAACAATGAACTCAGTAGGAAAAGCAGCCACCCAAATGATCTCAGAAGTTAGAAGACAATTTAAAAATGACCCAGGCTTATTAGAAGGAACAAGCGAACCAGATTATCAAAGATGTATTGAAATCTCAACATCAGCATCCCTAAAAGAAATGGTCCTACCAGGCGTACTTGCAATCATAGTACCAATTTTTGTTGGTCTAGTATTTGGCCCAACAGCTCTAGGAGGACTTTTAGCAGGAGCATTAGTAACAGGCGTTTTAATGGCAATTTTCATGTCAAACGCAGGTGGTGCTTGGGATAATGCAAAGAAATTCATCGAAACCTTAGAAGGCGAAGATGGCAAAGGCTCAGACGCTCACAAGGCATCAGTAGTAGGAGATACAGTAGGGGACCCATTCAAAGACACATCAGGTCCATCACTAAACATCCTAATCAAACTAATGACTGTAGTATCAGTAATCTGTGCTGGATTATTTATCTAAAACAAATCGACCTCATCAAAAGATGGGGTCTTTTTAGTATAAAAAATTTAGTAATTCGAAATTAATCTAATCTTTAAATAATATTCCTTTAATAAACTCATTATAAAAAGAAGAAAAAAATCAAATCACAACTAGCTTAGTTGGTATTTGTAATTTGATGTCTATCTTGACATTAGTACTGAATACGGTACTATTATAACAGGAGGTGAAAAGTATTTGACTAAGAAAGATAAGCTTATCAAAAAAATGAAAATCAGCCCCAATAGCATAAGTCCGGACGAAATTGAAAAAGTGTTAGAATGGGAAGGATTTGTAAAAAGAAAATCCAACGCTGGTAGTCATCAAGTTTTCAAAAGAAAGTCAGATGGTAAAGTATTCAACTTGGTTTTAGCTAGAAAACCAGTTAGGAAATATCAAGTTGAAGATTTACTAAGAATACTAGAAGGAAAGGATTAATTCCCTCCTTTGAACTAGTCAAATACATTTTTATGAAAGAGTTACAATATTATTTATCTTTGCCTTGGAATGTAAAAATTAATAAAGTAAAGGATGAAAATGGCGACTACTTTTTTGGTCAAGTTCAAGAAATACCAGAAGTAAGAGCAGATGGAGATACCCTTGAAGAATGTTACAATTTAGTAATAGAAATGCTAGAAAGTAACTTGGAGCTAATGATTGAAGATAAAGAAAAAATCCCAGAACCTGTTGATAAGACATATTCTGGAAAATTTAATTTGAGGTTACCAAAATCATTGCATAAAAAGTTGGCTGAAGAAGCGGAAGAAGAGGGAATTTCTTTAAATCAATTGGCTCTTTATAAATTAAGTAGATAAGTATTAAGCGATTACATATGTGGTCGCTTTTTTAGTATCCGCTAAAGTGAGTTGAGCGCATGAAACAGATCGAAAAAATAAAGGGACTTTTCAACAGCTACTTTTATATGAAAATTTTATTATTTATGAAAAAATCTAATATTTAATTAATATTCTTTTAGTAAAGCTATTAGGAAAAGAAGAAAAAAACAAAAAAATTTTTACGAAAAATCGGGACATTTTCCTTAAAAATTCTATATATAAGTAGAATTTAATACTAAAGGAGATTTTATGACAGTGACATATTATACAATATTACCGGCAGAAGTGAGATTAGATAAGAGATTAGTTCCCTTTGAGAGGATAATTTTTTCTGATATATTCACTCTTGCCAACAAAAAAGGTTATTGCTATGCTACAAACGCCTATTTTTCCAAAGCATACGGGGTATCAACTGTATCCGTTTCTACCTGGATATCAAACCTAGTTAAATACGGTTACCTAAGTCGTGTTTATGAGTACAAGGATAACACAAAAATGATAGAAAGACGAAAACTCTATATTAAAAAAGATTTTATGACCTATAAAAGTGAACTTAATGACCCTCATAAAGCAGACTTTAAACAGGGTATTAAAGCAGACTTTAAAGATAATAATATAAATATCAATAATATAAAGGAGAATATAGAATCTACCACAAAAGTGGAAAGGGAAACATCACCCAGTGGGCCTAGGAAGTCTGACTATCTAAAAGCTATGTTGGATAGAATCTAGAAGGAAAAATATATGGTAAAAGTAATTCATAAAAAAGGTAAAAAATATTTAAATATTGATGGCAGAGAATACGGTCCCTATTCTCTTTATTTCCATATACAAAGAAGCATAGCAACACTTGAGTATTTCACAGAAAATGGTCAATGGGACGAAAAAAGACAGATGGAAGTAAAATCTTATATTGAAAAATGTCTAAAATCTTATACGGAAAATTATGAGTAGAGGGTGCTAGGAGTTATATTAGATTGTGTTGGTAGAAACAAATAAAACTTGTATGACGTTTAATAAATAGACAAAAGAAAAATCCTAGAGATAAAGACATACTAAAAGAGACCTGAAAAGGTCTCTATAATTTCTGTTATAATAATATTACTAACTACATTTTAGCTACATTATTATCTTTTTATAGTAATTACACTATCTTATAGCAAAAGTGCAGAATAATTATTCTTTATATTTGTGTATATTCCAATACACTCTGATATATCCTTGTATAAATATTTACTGGTGCGGGATAGAAGATTTGAACTTCCACGACCTAAAATCGGTCACAAGATCCTTAGTCTTGCGCGTCTGCCAATTCCGCCAATCCCGCATAGGATTACTAGTAAATAATACTATATTTTTTATTAGTTGTCAAATCATATTGGTTTTAATTTTGATTTTCTTTTTGTAATTGTAAAAATAACTAGGATTTAATTTAGGATATGATATAATATTTTTGAGGTATATATGATTAAAAAATGTTTTGCAAAGATTAACCTAAGCCTTGATATCATCTCAAAAAGAGCTGATAGTTACCATAATATAGATACTTTGATGGCTAGGATTAACCTTTTTGATAAGTTAGAAATAAAAAAAAGTAACGATGATAAATTTACTTATAAGTCAAATATTGACTTGGGAAATTTAGAAGATAATTTAATTTATAAGGCTTACGAACTTATGAAAAACCTTGCAGGAGACAGGGCTACCGGGATTTCAGTAAATCTTACAAAAAATATTCCTGTTGCGGCAGGTCTTGCGGGGGGATCTACTAATGCGGCCGAGACTATGAAGGCACTTAATGAGCTTTGGAATCTGGGTTTATCTAAAAATAAGCTAATGAATGAGGGGGCGAAACTTGGGGCTGATATTCCATTTTTCTTCCTTGATAGGTCAGCAAGAGCTACTGGTATTGGGGAAATCCTCGAGCCTTTTTCTATCAAAACTCCCCTCAAAATTCTTTTGATAAATGATGGAACTAGCATTTCTTCTGCCCATGTTTATAAAAATACAAAACTTTTTGGTCACATGGATAATAATAAAATTATCTCAGGTCTTGAAGAGGGAGCTTGGTCTGTAGTTAATAATTTTGAAAATGTGATGGAAGAGGTGGTTTTAAGAGATTTCCCACATTTAGTCGATATTAAGGAAAATATTTTAAATAATGGTGCTATTAAAAGCCTAGTTTCTGGGTCTGGTGCTAGTATTTTCGGGATTTTTAAGGACCAAGAAAGCCTGGATTTAGCTTATGAAAGTCTAAAGGATTCTTATAGCCTTGTTAGAAAGGTGGATCTGATAGATGACTAATATTGGAATTTTTGATTCGGGTCTTGGAGGAATCGCAGTATTAAATGAGCTTAGCAAGAAAAATAAGGCGAATTATTTTTATCTAGGCGATAATCTAAGAGTTCCTTATGGAAATAGGTCTAAGGCAGAAATTACAAGTTTTGCGACTGATATAGTAACTTTTTTGGAGAAATTTGACATTGATTATTATATTATAGCTTGTAATACTATTTCTGTGACTTGCAAAGATTTTTTGACCTCAAAGTTTAATAAAGATTTTACTGCTATTACTGATATGGCAATTAATGCAGCTATGGATTATGATGGGGATTTTTTGGCTCTTGCGACCAAGGCTACTATAGATAGTCATTTTTATAAAAAAACTCTTGAGGCTAAGAAAAATACAAGGGTTTTTGAATCTAGGGCGATCGACCTTGTGAATTTGATTGAAGCTGGAGTTGTTGATGGAGATGTTATTGATAGGACTTTGGATGAATATTTATCCATTGCTAATGAGAGAAAGATTGAAAATATTATTCTTGCTTGTACACATTATCCAATCATCAAGGGAAAAATTAAAGAAAGGCTCAATTATGATGCGAATATAATTGACCCTGCACTTTACTTATCTGATAATTTATCGACTAAAGATAGGGAAAATAGGGTAAATATATTTATGACTAAGGATAGCGAAGAAACTAGAGATTTGATTGAAAGAATTATGGAGGTTGACTATAAACTTAACTTTATAGAAAATTTGTGATATGATTTATGCTATTATGGATATAGGTTCAAATACTGTTAGACTCTCAGTTTATAAGGAAAAAGACGGCGAGGCTGTTAACCTATTTTCTGAAAAAGAACAAGTGTCACTTAAGTCCTATGTCAAGGATGGAAGGCTTTCTGATAAGGGAATTAAAAGACTTTTTTCTACTCTCGCAAAGTTTAAAGCAGTGGTGGATAATTTTGACGATATTGATAGGGTGTATCCTTTTGCGACTGCCACAGTGAGGGATGTGGCAAATAGGTCTGAGGTTTTAGACCTTATGAAGGATCAACTTGACCTTGATATTGAGATTTTATCTGGAGAAGAGGAGGCCAAGCTTGCCTTTGTAGGTGCGGCTGTTTCCACAGAAGTAAAGGAGGGAGTCCTTTGCGATATTGGTGGCGGCTCTACTGAAGTTGTATTAATTGGCCAGGGTAAGGTGATTAAATCTTCTTCTCTTTCTATTGGCTCGCTTTCAGCCTTTAATGATTATGTGGATGAGCTTTTTGTTGATAAAGCTAGTAGGAAAAAAATCGAAAAACGTGTGATCCAGCTTTTTGATGATGCTTCTATGTATAAGGAAGACTTAAAGGTTTTGTCTGCTGTTGGTGGTTCTGCCCGTGCGGCTCTTATGGTTTATAGGGATTTTTATGGATTAGATGAGTCAGTAAGGACCATGAAAGCGGTAGATTTCGACCTTATGCTCAAGGAGATAATCAAAAAAAGCGACAAGAAAAAAATGCATATGATTCTTGATATAAAACCTGATAGGATTCATACGCTTTTACCAGGTATGGTTATTATGAATAAAATATGTGAATTTTTCTCAGTTGAAACAATAAATGTTAGCCAAACAGGTGTTAGGGAAGGGTATGTCTATAGTAAACTTTTAGGAAAGGAATAGACATGAAAAATTATACACAAAATAGGGAACTATCTTGGTTAGACTTTAACAAAAGAGTATTAGAAGAAGCGACTGACGAGACTGTACCGGTGCTTGAAAGGCTTAAGTTTTTATCAATTTATGATACAAACTTAGAGGAATTTTTTATGGTAAGGATTGGGTCTTTAACAGACTTATCCAAGCTAAAAAAACAGCCTATAGATAACAAATCAAACATGACTGCAAGTGAGCAAATTGAGGCAAGTCTTAGTAAACTTGTGCCCATGTATGAAAAAAAGGATCAAATTTATTCTGACTTGGTTAAAGATTTAGTAGATGTTGGTATAAATATACAAAAAGTTTCTGATCTTGATGACAGAGCCAAGTCTTATTGTAAATTTTATTTTGATACAAAAATAGAACCTATTTTATCTTTTCAAATTATAGATAGGGTTCATCCACTTCCAAGACTTGCAAATCTGAGCTTATCTGTAGTCTTTGATTTAGTAAAGAAAAAATCCAAATCTTCAAAGCCAAAGGAAATAATCGGCATAATATATTTGACTGAAAGACTAAATCGATACGTCATGATTTATGATGGAACTTATGTTCTTCTTGAAGATATCATAAAGGAATGTGGGGCAAAAGTTTTTGAGGGATATAAGGCAGAAAGTGCCTTTGTAATGAGTCTTACAAGAAATACCGACATATCTTATGACGATGATGATTATGAAGTTGAAGAAGATTTTAGAACCTACATGAAGGGGAAACTAAAAAAGAGAAAAAGACTTCATCCTGTTAGAGTTGAAGTTGATAGTGCTCTAGATGACGAAGATAGGGAATTTTTATGCAAAAATTTTGATATAAATCAGGAATCAATCTTTGTCTCTAAAAGTCCCCTACAATTAGGGTTTATCTTCGACTTTATAGAAAGTTTACCAGAAAAAACAAAAAATGAATTTTCCTATGATAAATTCAAGCCCCAACCATCCGCTATGGTTGATCCATCAAGGCCAATGATTGACCAGGTTTTAGAAAAAGATATAATTTTATCCTATCCCTATGAATCTATGGACCCTATGATAAGGCTCTTGGATGAGGCGGCGACTGACCCGAGTGTAGCTTCAATAAAGATAACCCTTTATAGGATAGCCAAGGATTCAAAAATTGCTAAAAGTCTTATAAAAGCAAGTGAAAATGGCAAAGAAGTCATAGTTTTAATGGAATTGAGAGCAAGATTTGATGAAGATAATAATATTCTTTGGTCATCAAGGCTTGAGGAAGCTGGTTGTAAGATAATTTACGGTTTTGACCGTTATAAATGCCACTCCAAAGTCTGCCTGATAACAAGGTACGAAAACGATGAAATTAGCTATATTGCTCAGATTGCCACAGGAAATTATAACGAAAAAACAGCCAAACTTTATACAGACTTTTCACTAATGACAAAAGATAAGACAATTGGTCAAGACGCTAAAGAATTATTTGATAATATCATGATTGGAAACCTTGAAGGAACTTATAAAAAGCTCCTGGTTTCGCCAAAATCAATGCAAGATGGACTTGAAAAATTGATTAGAAACGAAATTAAAAAAGCGAAGAAAGGCGAAGATGCCTATATTAGGTTAAAAATGAACTCTATTTCTGATAGGGGAATGATTGACCTTTTGTCGGAGGCATCAGAAGCTGGGGTCAGGATAGAAATGATGGTAAGGGGCATTACCTGCATACTTCCAGGCGTTAGAGGTGCAAGTGAAAACATTGAAATTTACCAAATAGTTGGGAGATTTCTAGAACACCATAGAGTCTACCAATTTGGCAAAGAAAATCCTAAATTATATATATCGTCAGCTGATTTTATGACTAGGAATATAAGAAATAGGGTTGAAGTTGCCGTACCGATTGAAGATATAAAGGTAAAAGAATATATTTTAGATTTTTTGGATATAATGTTTAAAGATGATGTGAAAATCAGGAAATTAGATCTGGTTGGAAATTATCATAGAATCGAAAATAAGAATAATTTTACTGCCCAAAATGAATTAATGAAAAAAGCCATAGATAATTATAAAAACTCAGAAAAGTCTTTTAAGGAAAATAAAGAGACAAATAATCATAAAATAAATAAAATTAGTGAGAATAAAAAAGATGGCGAAAAAATAGGAATCCTAGACTTTATAAAAAATATTTTTAAGAATTAGTCAAAATAAAACTAAAATTTGTGAAAATCCGATAAATAAGTCGGATTTTTTATTTTTTTATTCAAAAAAGAGACATTTTGCCCTATTATTTTTGTTAAAATAGTGTTATAATAGTAGTAACGAAATGTAATGTTAAACTTAAATAGGAAATTGAAATATATTTAATATTTATGCAAGATATTACAATCCCTTAGACGTACACGAAAATATTGAAATAAATAGAGGAAGAGAAATGTCAAACAAAGGTATCAGAGAGCTTAAAAGACGTAAGAGAAGAGAAGCAAAGAGAAGGAGAAAAAAAGCTGGTATGCTCGGCGTTGCGGTGGTTCTAACCATTACAACAGCAAAGTTTGCCTTACAAAAAGAGGATAATTACCAAATCAGAAGACCAAGTGAATATAGGATTGCATCGGGAGAGCTTCTAGAAAGCGAAGAAATTAAAGAAGCTGAACATACATCTGATATTCATGTGGCTACTGAAATAGGATTTAATAATATAGAGATAGACGAAAAGCTCAAAATTGAAGATAGTACTTATCAAAACGAGCTAATCGAATATGTGAAGTGCCTACAAACTCAATATGCCTACCAATTTCCGAATGATTATTCAAAAACTGATAAGTTTGTGAAGGAAGGTCAATATTTGGGATTTTATGGTTGTGAAAATGGTTTTGCCAAGGTAAAAATAGACGATTCTTATTATTATGTGAATAAATACGGTCTTAGGAAGGCAGAGGAAAACGAAGCCATCAAGGTTGTAAATGGAATAGTTTATGTAAGTGAATCATACCCACTTCCAGAAAATTTCGATCCGGGGGTAGACAAAACTGCAAGACGTGCCTTTGATACAATGCGCCAAGATATGGCAAGGTCTGGACTTGACATAAGGATAGCATCTGACTATAGAGGCTACGAGCTTGAAGGAAAGATGAAAGAGGCAGGAGAAATAGACTCTGAAGTTGCTGGTACAAGTGAGCATCAAACAGGGACAGCCTTTGACTTTTTTACAGAAGGAACAAAATACAACGACAAATTCGAAGCTACTGCAGAATACAAGTGGCTTTCTGAAAATGCTTATAAATATGGATTTATCGAGAGATATCCAAAGGGTAGTGAAAATAAAACTCATCACAAGGGTGAAGCTTGGCACTACAGGTTTGTAGGAGTAGAAAATGCCAAGGAAATTTACGATAATAATTTGACTCTAGAAGAGTTTTTGAAGATATCATAATCTATCGGAATCATAATTTTAGTACTTAATAATTAGGAGGATTTAAAAATGAAAACAATAGCAACAAAAAAAGCTCCAGCAGCTGTTGGTGCTTATGCACAAGGTATAAAAACCGAGTCTCTAATTTTCACATCGGGACAACTTCCACTAGATCCTGAAACTGGCGAACTAGAAATGGACATCAAAAAAGCTACAAAAAGAGCTCTAGAAAATGTCAAAGCCATAGTAGAAGAAGGTGGATCATCTGTGGACAAAATTGTAAAATGCAATGTCTTCCTAGATGATGTAAATGATTTTGCAGCTTTTAACGAAGTTTACGAAGAATTTTTCGGAGACCACAAACCAGCAAGATCTGCCCTAGAAGTAGCAAATATTCCAAAGGGAGCAGTAATAGAAATCGAAGCTATAGCCTTGTCCTAATTTTCCGTAAGGAAAATTATGGAAAGACTTATGTAGAGGCTCGAGCTTGTCCTATTTTCCGCAAGGAAAATAATGGAAAGCTCAGCTGACACTATAGCCTTGTCCTAACGAGAACGAAGTTCGAGTTAAGGAAATACTTATGCAGAGGTTTGAACTTGTCTTTATTTTCTTAAAGAAAATAAATGGAAAGTTCCACCGATGCTATATAAATAGTTTTAAAAGAGGATTTTGGAAAATACAGGATAAGTGCGCTTAATTTCTGGAAAATATTCATAGTGTTTGTGGATAAGTTTCCAAAATTGTTGCTAAGCTATCTTGAAATTTAACGTAATTATAAAATAGGATTTGTATTTGTTTTTGAAAACTAAATTATTTTATAAATCATTTTATAATTTGTTTGATAATTTAAATTTATAAAATATAAAAATAGAAAAAATACAAAAGTGACCCAGAGGGGTCATTTTTGTTTTTGTCCACTTAAGTGAGTTGAGCGAACGAAAGAGAGCGAAACAATAAACCACCTGCTATGCAGGTGGAGGAAATTAGCTTTAGCTTCAAGCACCAAGAAA
>URUJ01000013.1 GCA_900551095.1 uncultured Anaerococcus sp.
GTACAGCTATTGGTGCTGTTGCTAGAAAACTTACTAACATAATTTTTGCTGTTTTGAGGGATAACAAAGCTTACATACCTAATATTTAGTTGTTATTTTACTATAATTAATTTTTCTAAGCCTAAACTTTAGGCTTGTTTGACGTGCCTTAAATTTCAAGATGAATTATTTTTTAGTTCCTCTTGACATTTGATAGCTGGTCTATTTAAAAATAAATACTTCCTTTATATCTTTACCAAAAACCTTGCAAATCTTATAAGCTGTCTCAAGAGTCGGACTTATAGTGTTATTTTCATAAGCCATAATAGATCTACGCTTAAGCCCCACCATCTGCGCCAAGGCATTTTGAGAAAGCCCTATTTCCTTCCTAAATTCCTTAATCCTATTTTCTATTACCACATCCAAAGAATCACTCCTCCTGTAATGTAATGAATATTCAAATATAGTGTTACATTTATAGTACTAATTGTGTTACTTTTATAGTACCATAAATACAAAAATAATACAAATTATTCTTCTTTATACCAAATACGCACTATAAAAATCGTTATTTACCACAAATCCGCATTATAAAACATCTAAATTCCCGCAAATACGCATTATAAATAATATCAAAATTTCACATAAACACACAAAATCATTGATTTTTCAACATATTATAGTAATATTAAACAATCAGTGAGATAAAAAAATACGGAAAAACTTTTTAATACTTTTGTTTCTAAATTTTCCTTATTTCAAATTATCACCTACAATCAACACCAATCTTCTCGACCTAAGCGTGAGAACTCAAGCTTTTCTATATCCAGATCCTGTAACTACATCTGTGTTTAGTTCATGCGATAATCACCATGTTACATTTATAGTACCATGAACACTCTATACTAATGATATTTTAAAAAATATAGTGTAGTTCAATAAACTCTCACACATTCCACAACACTATGTTTAATGTATAGTATTCCATTGTTTTTTCCATAGAATGACTATGGTTATATGATACAAGAGATCTCATGGTTTTTCCTATCTTGGGTTTTGTTATTACACCGGTAATTAGTTTATATGATAATACTCTATACCTATCTGAAGTTTTGTACTAATCTAAAAATCTTACATAATTGGCGATGTTACATTTATAGTACCATGAACAAAGTGTGCTTATAAACTTTCTATTAAATAGAATATTTGGTCCAATCAAAATATATAATTTCACTAAAAAACCCAATCTCATCATAAGTTATAATTTCAAACAGAATTTCTCTTTCGAGTCACAAAGACTTAATTCCTTTGCTAACACACTTAAAAACTCCCCAAATCTCATGACTTGAGGAGTTTTCTCTAATACTACATTGAGTAATTTCCTAAATATTATCCTTAACTGCAACAGCCACTATCTTAGCCTTGGCTCTTACTTCGTCTTTGCAAGTTAATACCATGTTTACTACAGCTTTTCTTTCTCCAAGTTCTTCTAGGCTTGCTTCTACTTCGACTTCTTCGCCCATTGGTATTGGCTTTTTGAAGTCTACTTCTAGGTGGGCTGTGATAAATCGTTCTATTACTGTATCTTCTGTAAGGTCTAGACCCTTAGCATGGTGTTTGAAAAATGCAGCACTTGCTGTGCCGTGACAATCAAATATCATGGCTATCATTCCTCCAAATAAATTATTAGGAACTCCGCCTGTAAAGACTTCGCCTGGTTTTACTCGTGCTATGACTTTTTTGCCATCTTCTGTTGGGTAGGATTTTATATGAAGACCTGCCTCATTTTTTGGACCGCATCCCCAACAATATTGAAATCTCTCTCCGTAAGTATCTTGGATTGCTATTTTTTTAGTCATTTTTTTGCCTTCCTATTTATTATTTCTAATTATTTATACCCAAAACTTCAAAATATCGGTGGTTTTATAGAAAAATCGCCCAAGCTTTCGCCTAGACGATTTGTTGTTATTCTTCGTTATTTTTATCCATGAAAGACTCAATATTTTTCTTGCCTAGTTTTAGTTTTTCTTTAAAAATCTTGCTAAGAGTTTCTTTACCTTTCTTGCTGGATAAATCTTCTATATTCATTTCTCCTTTGTAGACAAGCTCCATAAAGGCTATATAGGCTCCTCCCAAGGCTGCTGTGATGACTCCTGCTGTGCCAGCTGAGATTACCCCACCTGCGATAGATCCTGCTGCTGGTACTAATTTTAACATATTTGCAACTACTGTTCTTCCCAGTATTGTAGCTCCTCCAGAGCCTAGAGTAGACGATAAAAGAGCTGTTATTACTGATTTATTCACATCAAAACCAAATATTACCGTTATTGATGCAATCATCCCTACTTGAGTAGGTATCAATAGCGCAGCGTCTGCAAAGGGTATTGGTGCCGCCCCTTGGCCAGTAGCTGCTAAAGCTGCTGTAGCTACGACCTTAGAGGCTCGGCGTTTTTTTTCGGAAAGACTCGCTATCTGCACGTTCTGGAGAGTGTCAAGTAATTCTTCTGGCAAGGCTTCACCCATCACTTCTATTAACTTATCTAGGCCAAAAGATTTCACTACGCCAACATTTTCTATCTCAAAATCCTTGGCAAGAACTGGGATAACTTGGATAATATCAAGGTTTTCGTCAAGAATCATTTGACGCATTTTTTCAGCATTTTTCTTTGAAATCGACTGGGTAAAAACAACTATTATTGGCACTTCAGTGAGTTGATTTTCCCTAGATAATTCTCTTAGCCATTCGATTTCTTCTGGTTCTATCCTATTTGAAGCTGTATTTATGCAATACCAGATACAATGAATAGCCTTATTTATATCTTTGGTTGCGAGTCCCTTATTAATTGTAGCAAAAACTTCTTTTTTAACATCTTCCTGGACATCTTTTCCAAGCTCAAATCCCCTTGTATCATATATTGCTAAAGGAATATCTTTTTTTGTAATCTTTCTCATATGGTCTGTTACAGGTCTACCCATGCCTGTTTCAGCAAGTTCATCCTTAAATACAGCATTGATTAAGGTTGACTTTCCTACACCGGTTTTACCAGCTACTATTATATTTAAAGTAGATAGATTTCGGATTTTTTCGTTGATTGCATCAATAGTTTCTTGAGCAACCTTGCCTAAGTCATTTATCATAAAAAACTCCTCGTTGGTATTTGAAATTAACTTCTTAAAATAATTGTACTTAATAGGGAGATTTTCACAATTAATAATCTTATAATAACTCTACAAAGGGACAAATATCTATAAAATATTTGTAAATTTTATTATAAAGTTATTGTAATAGATAATTAGCTTTTTTTATATAAAATCACCCACATCTACCGCCTTTATTCCTTCGTCTTTTAGTAATTTTACAAATACTCCATCACCTTCTACTAATCTACCTTTAAAAGAACCGTCGTAGATTTTCCCTAGGCCACATGAAGGACTTTTAGGCTGCAAGACAACAAGTTCTGCTCCGCTTTCCTTTACGATCATTAAAGCTTTTTTCGCTCCATTTCTAAACTCTTTATCTACTGATTTTCCCTTATTTGTTAAAACTTCACCCTTTACAATCTCAGAAGGATCTCTCGGGATAGGAAGCCCTCCCAAAACTTCTGGGCAAATAGGTATTATCTCGTGTTTTTTTAATAATTTTTCTAATTTCTCTGAGTAATTATTCCCACCGTTATATTTATAGTTTATCCCAAGTAGACAAGCGCTTACTGCTATTTTCATCTAATAACCTCATTTTATGTAATAATTTATAAGTATCTTAATGTCCTTAAATATATATTACCACAAAAATAATGAAAAAAAATAAAAAAAAAGTTTTAATTATTAATTTTGGTGGTATGATAAAACTATTAATTTAGAAAAAGAGAGGAACTATTATGAAAGAAAACAAAGGATTTACGGGTCAACTTGGTTTTATCTTTGCTGCAGCTGGCTCTGCAGTAGGTGTAGGTAACCTTTGGCGCTTCCCATATCTAGCTGCCAAAGACGGAGGCGGAGTTTTCCTTATTATATATTTAATTTTGATTTTTACTGTTGGCTTTGCCCTACTTACCACAGACCTCGCTATAGGCCGCAAAACCGGCAAAAGTGCTATCTATGCCTATCAGTCAATGAACCCTAAATGGAAATTTTTGGGTATCTTTACATTTTTTGTACCTGTTATAATCATGACTTACTACGCAGTTATAGGCGGATGGATTTTAAATTACATAAAATATTTTTTAACAGGACAAGTTAGTCTTGCAGCAGATGACGCCTGCTTTTCAAACTTCATTTCATCAAACACTTCTGTTTATGCTAGTCTAATCTTTATGGTTTTAACAGCTCTTATAGTTTTTGGTGGAGTTGAAAAAGGCATAGAAAGAGTTTCAAAAATAATTATGCCAGTTCTCTTGATCATGGTATTTGGAATTGCAATTTTCTCTCTCACTCTAAAATCAAGTGGGGATAATGGTGAAGTAAGAACAGGTCTTGAGGGACTTGCTGTTTATTTAAAACCAGACTTTACAGGGATGACATTAGCTAGATTCTTGCAAATCGCTCTAGATGCTATGAGCCAATTATTTTTCTCCCTAAGCGTATCAATGGGAATTATGATTACTTATGGTTCTTATGTAAAAAAAGATGTAGACCTTGCAAAATCAGTATCTGTTATTGAGTCTATGGATACTTTTGTAGCCTTACTAGCAGGAGTAATGATAATACCTGCTGTATATGTATTTTTGGGTGTTGATGGTATGTCAGCCGGGCCAGGTCTTATGTTTATTTCCCTACCAAAAGTATTTTTTCAAATGGGTGCAGCTGGTAGATTGATAGGACTAGTATTTTTTATACTTGCAGGTTTTGCAGCACTAACATCATGTATATCTGTCCTTGAATCGATCGTTGCAAATACTATTGAGATTTTAGGCACAAAAAGAAAATCCACTACCCTAGTTCTATCCGTAGTTTATTTGATAGCGACAGCGGTAATTGCCCTAGGCTACAGCAAATTCTACGTAGAAGTCTCACTACCAAATGGTTCTACAGGTCAACTTCTAGACCTAATGGACTATATTTCAAATAGTTTCATGATGCCACTGATAGCTTTATTATCTTCAATCTTCATCGGTTGGATAATGAAACCAGAGTGGATTATAGAGGAAGTTGAGCATGGAGGCAAGAGATTTTCTAGAAAAAAACTATTTATAATAATGACAAAATATTTTTTACCAATAATCATGTTTATCCTATTTTTAATATCAACTGGAATATTCTCCTACTAAAAAAATCGCTCCCTCTGGGGCGATTTTCTTATCTAGATCTTTCTATAATATCAAGGACTTTGCCAAAATCTTCTTTTTTATAGGCTTGTTTATATATGTTAGAATCTGCGTATATTTCAAGTTTATAATTTTCTTGGTCAATTTTTATATTCTTAATATCAGCAAAAGAAATTTTCCTAATGGTTGTTTTTCCTAATAAGACATAAACCCCCTCTTCACCGATTCCTTGGCAATAAGTTAATGTATAAAGATAAAATAGAGCAGAAATTGCAGTGATACAAGATTCTATTCCCTTGCCTATTTTATAAGTTAAAACTAAATAAAAAATCCCTGTTGCGACCAATATAATATTATAAATAGGTTTTATAGTTATTCTTATTTTCTTATCCTTACTTGCTCTTAGATTGAAAATTGCAAAGCCTAAGAACATTAGAGTTATTAAATACTCCATAAATCCTCCACAAAATACCACAAATCAATTGTCCTAATATTATTTTACCAGATATTTAAATAGATCGCTAATGGGTAAATTATTAATATAGAGAAAAGAGGTAATTATGAAATTGTTAGAAAATTTGAAAATTTTGGATTTTACAACCCTACTTCCGGGACCATACGCCACATGGATGCTTGCTGAAATGGGAGCTGATGTTTTGAAAATTTCTGCACCAGCTAGGACAGATCTCGTTTTAGAATCAAGTCCCAAAACCGAAAAAGGTCTATCAGCAAACAGGGCTTGGCTAAATAATAGAAAAAAAGAAATTTTCTTAAATTTAAAAGAAGAATCAGGCAAAAAAGAAATAGTAAGACTTATCAAAGACGAAGGCTACAACTGTATAATTGAACAATTTAGACCAGGTGTGATGGCTAAATTCGGCCTTTCTTATGAAAAAGTCAAGGCCATTAAAGACGACATAATATATCTAAGCTTAACTGGCTACGGTCAAGACGGTCCCTATAAGGATAAAGCAGGTCATGATATAAATTATCTTGCCCTATCAGGTCTTATGAGCTATTCTGGTAGAAAATCTACTGGTCCTGTCCTCTATGGTATGCAAATTGCAGATATAGCCTCTGCCCAAAACTCTGTTATAGGTATCCTTGCCGCACTAAATAAGAGAAATGCAACAGGCGAAGGCACATATATAGATGTTTCAATCCTAGATAGCGTAATTCCTTTTAATGCCATGGCAGGTGCAGGCGCAATGATGAATGGAATAAATCCAGAAAGGGAAGCCGATTTTCTTAACGGTGGCTCTCTTTATGATTTTTATGAAAGTAAGGATAATAAATATCTAAGTCTAGGTGCACTTGAGCCAAAATTTTTCGAAAGATTTTGTAAAATTATTGGCAAGGAAGAATGGATTGAGAAAGGATGCGTTTGTCAAGATTTTCTGGAAAAGAAGGCTATTTTAAGAGAGATTTTTAAAGAAAAAACTAGAGATGAATGGATGGAAATTTTTAAAGATGCTGATTGTTGTATAGAACCAGTCCTTAACTTAAAAGAAGCCCTAGCCTGTAATGAAAATACAAAAATAAGAAAAACTATAAAATCTATCAATATTGACGGTGAAGAAGTGAAAGTCTATTCAAACCCTATTAAATTTAAATAGACCTCTCACAAATTTTCAAATAAACATATTATAAGAAATACAAAGGCGGTAAATTTGTCTCAGAAGACTTTGACCGCCTTTGTAATTATAAATTATTTGTCATTATTTATTTTGATAATTCTCTCTTAGCCTTGTTTTCTTTGGCTTTTTCTAGGAAATTTTCCTTTGCATAAGCTATGATATCATCGGATTCATACATAGCTTTGCCATCAATTACCATACAAGGCACTTGAATCTTTCCGCCAGCTTCGAATAACTTATCCTGATTTTCATATCCACTAGTCTCATCTTCGATATTATATGATGGGAATTTTATGATGTCATTTTCCCTAAAATAGTTTAAAACCTTAAGACAAAATGGACAATCTGGTTTAAAATAAAGCTCAAAATCCCATTCTCTTTTAATTTCTTTTCTCATAACAATCCTTTCTTTATCTCATCTATTATATTATTACCCAAAATATCTTGTTAAAAACTTAAGATAATCGTCAACTTATCTTAGACTTATCAAAAATCTTAATAATCTGATAACTTAATAAGTTTTATTTTTGGACTTCTTTTAAAAAATCACTTGCAAATTTAGCAGCATTTTCCAAATCTTCTTCATTAGGTCTATCCTTGTGAACACCCTTAAATTCGCCCTTGCAGTGAAATTCCCTATCACTCACGGCTATGCCTACTTTTTTAGCTTCTTTCTTGATCTTTTTAAGGGTTGAGTTTAGCATGGCTGCTGATCCAAAGTTTACAATTTGACCTACCATTTCTTTATTAAGTGAATTTATATACCTAGCTACTTCTGGAGCTATACTAAAGGCGTAGTAGGAATTTCCCAAAAATAATATATCTACAGGCTCTGTGATTGGTTCGCTAATATCTAAAGCTTTAACACCAACTTCCTTTGCTATTGCTTCTGCTAATCTTTTTGTATTTCCTGTCTGTGTATAATACCTAACGGCTATTTTCATTAATAATCCTTTCTATAATAACAAGCAAACATAAAATCCAATGTAAATTAATAAGTTTTTGATCTTATGTTTTGCAATTTTTTTAAACATTTCATCTATTATAAACTTTCTTAAGTTTTATCTGTAGGCAAAATAATTAGGCTCGAACTTTCTGCTCCTTAAATACATACCCAAATTTTTCAGAAATCAGGCAATTTTTTGAAAATACTTTATTACAAATCAAGATCAGGGACTATTTGTATTTGGTAATCTGGATACATACTTTCCACATCTTTCTTAATTGTTTCTATCCCTTCCTCAAAATCCATATCAAAACTAAGTACCACGTCAAACCTAATAGTTTTAACTTTTGTATCAACATAAAATCCATGGACCTGAAGAGCCCAATCATAAGATAGAACTTCTCTTTCTATATGCTTTCTTATTTCCCTAGCTTCTTTATCTTTTGTATTAAATGAATAGACGCCCAGAGCAATTAGAATTATTCCATATTTTTTGTAAATTTTATACTGGAGTCTTCTTGTTAATTCATCTACTTCATCAACAGTCATAGTATCAGGAAGCTCAACATGGGCTGATACATAATATTTGTTAGGTCCGTAATTAAAAATTGCTAAGTCATAGACACCTATGACTGAGTCCTCTTGTTTTATTATTGTCTTGACCTTTTCAACAATATCTTTATTTGCTCTATGACCAATCAAATCATCAACAGTCTCTAGCATCATCTCAATCCCTGCTTTAATCATAAAAACAGAAATCACAACTCCTAAATAAGCTTCAAAGGCTAATCCAAATTTAAGGTAGATTATGGCAGCTACAAAAACTGATAGGGACAGTAGTGAATCAAATAAAGCATCTGACCCTGAAGCGATAAGGGCGGAAGATCCAACCTTTTCTCCTTGCTTTTTGACATATTTACCAAGCAGATATTTAACAACCACCGCCACACCTATCACAAAGATAGAAAGATGGGTATATGAAGCATGGCTTGGGTTGATAATTTTTTTGATAGATTCAACAAACGAAGTTATACCAGCATATAAGACAAGAGCTGCAATTATAAGGGAAGAAATATACTCGATCTTACCATAGCCCATTGGATGCTTTTTGTCAGGGGCCTTGCTAGCAAGTTTCTCGCCTATTATAGTTATAACTGATGATAAGGCATCACTCAGATTATTTACTGCATCAAGTATTAGTGCAATTGAATTAACAAAAAATCCTAAAGAAAGTTTAAAAACTGAAAGAATAACATTTACTAATATTCCAATAATACTTGTCCTAACTATTACCTTGCCCCTGACTTCTGCAGCTGTCAAAATATCAAAATTATCGTGTTTCATAATATTTCCTTTACTAAAACTACTTCATTATCTAAAACTATTTAAATAATTCTACATCAAATTTGCCCGTATAACCACCTAGTCCCCAGTCTTATTTATATTATATAGAAAAACTTGGACTAACTTCATCTCAGTGCATCTAATCTTTGGTCATAGTTGGCGATAAAAATCCTGGATAGTATTCGAGTCAAACTTCTTAGCCAAGTCCTCTCCTATCTGGCGTCATTATGAATCATGGACACAAATATAGGCTCCTTTTACTTTCGCCATATAATTACTCCTAATTTTCACTAATTAATTTTTTCAATAAATACCTATCTTTTCCCTGGGTTTTCTTGCCATATTCAATAGCGGCCACAGGACATTTAGAAATACAGGCTGAACAATGGGTGCATTTGCCATTCCAAATAGGCTTACCATTTCGATAAGAAATATTATTTAAAACACAAACCTTTTCGCATAGACCGCAAGATATACACTCATCAGTCGCATAAAAGTCCCTATCCTTGACAATAAACTTGAAAAAGATTGGATTTATAAGAGCTGATTGCAATTTTCCTAATAGTCTTACTTTTTTCTTAGGAAGAGTTTCTTTGTTTTTTATATAAGTGGAGATTTTATCAATTTCCCTAGTGCTTTCTCTTATTATTCGTCTATTGACTTCATCAGCTTCTAAATCAAAAAGCATGACATAATTTTCTGGCATCCTAATCCCATATAGGCCCCTAAAATTAAGGCCGAGTTTTTGTATGTCTTCTTTTATATACTTATAGGCATTGCCATAAGAATCCCCATAATTAATTACAAGATAAAAATCCTTATTGCCCTTAAAAATACAAGTGCTTAAATATTCTGTTAAAAATCTAGGTACTCTCCAGCTATAGGTAGGGCTTACAAGGACAAAAGGCCTTCCAGATGAAAAATTTTGAGTTTTTACTTCTTTGATATAAGAAAACAAATCTACTACTTCATCATCCAGGACCTTTCCCAATTTTTTTGCCAAATATTCACTATTACCTGTCCCCGAAAAATATAATATCATCTTAACTCCTTAGCTAAAATCAAATTCCAAATACTTTTTTAATGGCTTTACAATCTCGAAAATATTTTTTAGTTCATCATCATTCAAACCTGATAAATATATCTCGCTTCCTTGGTGGGCGCTGCAGTACTGATGGCCAATTTCAAGTGTGAAAAATTGACTATAATAAGCTATGTCATCTCCTGATCTTACTTTATAATTTTCCATGAAATATCTTATCATTTGCTTACTTATAAGGCAATCAACATTTGTCAGATACTTTTCTCTATTAAACTTAAGCTTGCTATCATAAAAAAACAAACTTTCTAGAATATTTTACTGGTCACTTTCAAAGCTTGCCCTAAATCTTAATCCTGGCTTTAAGAAAATATCGATTATTTCTAACCACCAGTTTGGATTCTCCCTAAATATTTCATAATCAATTAAGAATAAATCTAAATTTGTCATTTACAATCCTAGGCAAGCCACCAAGTCCCGTCATGCCTTTGGTAGAGGTTGCCAATCCTTTCGCAGATGATATTTGAATTAAAATCCTTTATTATGAGTTTGTCATAATAGCGATAGTCTTCGCCTGCCCTATCCTTTTCATCATCCCAACCTTCTTCTATCCAGCGATTAATATAGACCTTGCCATCGTCTATCAAAATTACCGATTCGTTTGCTTCAAGTTTGAGAGTTTCTCTATATGGATAGTAAATTTCTAGGCTATCAGAATCTTGACTTACTAGGTGGAGGTCTTTTCCAATTAGCTCGAGATTATAGGTTGATAAATCTTTAATCTTGTAGTAAAAAACTTTTTCCAAGCTTGCTCCTGGATAATACTTATAAATATTTGCAAGTCCCTCATTAAAGTCCACTTGCAAAATATAAAAAAATCCATCAATAAATATTGGGCTTCCATAGCCTATATTTTCTTTTTCTTCAAATGGCAAGTAAACTTTTCTTGTTTGATAATCATAAAATCTTACCACTAATCCTTTGTAAGACCCATCGTGTTTTATGATGTCTTCTATCTCAAAAAAATCATCCATATCGGATAGAGCGTATCCAAAACGTCCTTGGCCTGGTATATTATCAACATATTCGCCTTTTACTTCTGTAAATTCTTTGTAAATTTTTGTCATTTTTCGTATTTTTTCTCCATTTTAATTTTATAAGATAAATTTCTATCACATAATATTCGCCATCTATACCTGGATCTGGAAATGATTTTGCAAGGTCTACCCTGACCTCCCCGCATTTTTCTTTCTTAAAATTATTTTTATCGTCTATAATTATATACTGGATTCCAAAATATTCTATATATCCCCCATCCGGCTCACCTGGCATGGTTTCAAAAGGCTTTTCTATATCGACACCTATTTTATTTAAATATTCTGCCAAATCTGGATACGTCTTTCTAACTTCTTTTATATAATTTCTACAATATGAACAATCGCAAATATTGTTAAAATTTCTATAAAAATCTCGAGTTTTCCCTATAGTCATAAGTATTTTCCTTAATTTTTTCAATAATAATTAATTTTTGCTACACTAAATATAGATTTATTATACCCAACTTAACATGGTCTAGATTTTTAATTCAAAATATATTATAATCAAATCAACGAGGTGAGCTTATGTATGAGAAAAAGAAACTGAAAATAATTTTGTACGCCTTTGTATTCTTATTAGCCTTTGGCGTCCTTGGTTATATGATCCTGCTAAAGGTAAGTTTTGTTGATGCCCTTTACATGACGGTTATCACAATCTCTACTGTTGGTTTCGGTGAGGTTGGCACAGGTAGCGATGCGTCGGAAATTTTTTCGATTTTAATGATATTTTTGGGTGTTGGTATAGTTGGTTATACCTTTACTACTGTGGTTGCTATGTTTGTAGAAGGAAAAGTTGGTGACTTATGGAAGGGAAGCAAAATGGATAAGCAAATTTCTAAATTAGAAAATCACTATATAATCTGTGGTTCAGGCGAACTTGCGGAAGTAATTATAAACAAATTTATAAAGGAACAATTAGACTTTGTTGTCATAACAGATAAAAAAGATGACCTACACGACTATAGCCACCATGATATTCTCGTGGTAGAAGGCCACTCTACAGAAGAAAATATTCTAGAAAAAGCTGGAATTAGTAAGGCTAAGGGACTACTTGCTACCCTTGATTCAGAAGTGGATAATATTGTAACAGTCCTTACCGCAAGAAATATGAATAGAGAAATCTATATAATCGCAAACTCAATTACTAAGTCAGGTTCTGATAAACTGATGAAAGTCGGTGCAAATAAGACTCTTTCTGCTACAGAAATAAGTGGAAAAAGAATGGCCTCCCTAATGATAAAACCAAATATAATCTCATTTCTTGATGTGGTCACAAGAGTAGGCGACGTAGAGCTTGACCTTGAGGAAGTCATAGTAAAAAGAGGATCATACCTAGAAAACAAAAATCTCCTAGAAGCACAAATTCCAAATAAAACAGGGCTTACAATCCTTGCAATAAAAGAATATAGTAATGAAAGAATGATTTTTAACCCACCAGTTGATTACACCTTTAGTATCGGCGACGTTCTAATAGTCCTAGGTCGTGAAGACCAGGTTGATAAATTAAGGAATCTAGGAGATGAAAGTAAGTAAGGCTAGCTTTGTCTAGCCTTTTATAATCTATATTTTTCTTCTAATTCATTAAATATTTAGTAGCTCTCCCCTTACCCATTTGTCTAATAAAACCTTTGTCCTTTAAATCTTTCAGTGCTCTTTCTATAGTTCGTTGAGAAATATCTGGGCATAGAATAATTAAATCTGATTTTGATAAAGGTTCTAGTGCATTTTCAAAGACTTTCATCACCCTTTCTGATGATGATATAGATTTTTCTTCTATAAGTTTGAACCTATCATCACATTCCTTATAAGCTTTGTAAATCACAAATAACATATACTCAATAGAAGGTAATTCATCATTAGAACCATCATGCCAATTTTTGCTTGACTCATTTAGTTTTTCATAGTATATATCTTTGCTCTCTTCAATAATCATTTCTAAAGAAATATATTTGCCTACAAAGAATTCATTTTTATAAAGTAATAAAAGTGTCAACAATCGTGACATCCTTCCGTTTCCATCAAAAAATGGGTGTATGCATAGAAAGTCATGTATGACAACCGGTATTAACAAAAGTGAAGGGATTTTGGCATCAATAGCTTCATTGTAGGCGTTTACCATCTTTTCAATATAAATCTCTGTTTCAAAAGCTGATACAGGTTGAAATCTTATTTTTTTCTCACCAATAGAATTGATTTCGACTATACTATTATCCATAGCTTTAAACTTACCTTTATGGTTTTCTCTAGAATAGGCATAAAGCCTATTGTGTAAGGTTAGGATATTATTCTTAGTCAATTCAATATTATCGTAATTATCATGAATGATATCCAATACTTCCTTATAGCCATATATTTCTTCTTCATTTCTATTTCTTGGATTTGTTTTTCTATTCATTAATTCCTCAAGCCTGGTATCATTAGTTGAGATCCCCTCGATAGCATTTGATGACTTTGTTGATTGAATTTTGGCTATTTCTACCATCTTATCAAGAACATCTGAAAAATTCCTGACATAGAGTTCTTGTTTGCCCTTGTACTCATAAATACCTGCAATCATATCATATGTTTTAGCAGATATATTTAAATTAATAAGTTTTTTATAATCAAAATCTCTCATTCAGCCCTCCTTTCTCGCCATTATACCTGTTTTGGCGTAGATAAAAAGAGTGTGGCGAGATTAATCTCGCCATATTTGCTCATTTGGCGTAGAAAAATAGAATGTGGCGATATTATTTAGCCTATTTTTTATCTTTTATTTGAATCAGTGCAAGAAAGATTGTTAGGATAAATAAAAATATAGCAAAGCTTCCATATAGCGGGCGGGCTTGGATGATTTCTAGTTTGATTAATCCGGTTATACAATAGGCATACATTGCAAACCAGAAGGTCAAAAGTGGGTAGTCTTTAATTCTGCTGATTCTTATCAAATTTCTATTTTTTATTAAATATAATATTAATCTTATAAAAATATAGGCCCACAAAATTACAAAGGCTATAAATGAGAACCATTCGTCTGTTATCTTATCTAAAAATAGGGAAATATAAGAACAAATTCCTACAAAGGCCACTCCACCAAGTCCAATTAAGAGGGACTTTCCAATATTAAGTTTTAGCTTCCTGTCACAATTTTCCCAACTTTTTAGAGTCATATAGACTATTGCAGGCACTTCAAACATATAACCTAAAAAATTGACCCAAATTACGGACATAAACATATGGTGGTTTATAATAAGGTTTATCGGACGACCGTCCCAAACCCAAAATCCGCCATCAAGTCTTATGGCAACTACATCTAAAAGAAGATCCATACTTACAATTAGCCAACCTGCTAAAAGAGCAGTCATAAGCTTCTTTAAGGAAAATTTTCTAGCAATTCTTAGAGCACAAACCGTGATTCCTCCCCACATCAGCCCTCCAAAAAATGGAAATTGGTAGGGGCTAAATCCAACACTTATAAAAAAATCATCGTTATAGTGGTAAATATCAGTTAATCTTACTGCAAGTAGCTCTAAAGAAAATCCTGCAATGGCACCTGAAATTAACAGGCCAAGCTCTTTATAATTCTTATTTTTAAATATATCATAAAGAAGGATTGCTACTATAACATAACACATTATTTCAAAACTATTTATCCAATTCATAAACCCTCCTTATAGTTTTCTGTTATGGGCTAAGATATGGTCTTTTTCTAGAATATATCCTATATGTCTATGACTGTGTCTTTTCTCATTTATAAAGTGATTATGATCGTGTGCGTGGCTTATAATATGGGTATGTACCCTTCCATTATGGTAATGAGTTATTTTATGATTATGGACGTGGCTATGGTTTTTTGCCATGGTATCAAAGACAACAAAAATTGTTCCAACTACCATAAGGGCAAGACCAATAAAATACATAGAGGTCAATTTTTCTTCATTTATTAAAAATGCCAAAAATGCTCCGATAAAGGGTGCTACTGCGTAATATGCGCTGGTTTTGGCAGCTCCCAAATCTCTTTGAGCTCTTATATAAAGGAAGATACTAAGTCCATAGGCTACAAAACCTAAAAGCATTACCAAAATAATATATTTTACAGGTGGGAATTTTTCACCTATAAACACACCTATTACTAGCGATCCAACACCTGAAAATACCCCCTTTAACAATACGATTTTATAGGTGGACTTATCAGAAATTTTTCTAGTGCAGTTGTTTTCTAAGCCCCAACAAGATGTAGCAAGAATTACAAAAAGAGATCCTATAGAAAACTTGAAACTTCCAGCTCCTTCAAAGGATAGTAGAATGCTTGATATGGTGATGAATCCTATTGCAAGCCACAAGTTTTTTGAAACTTTTTCCTTAAATATAAATAAGGCTATAAGTGTTGTCGCTACAATTTCAAAATTCCCTAATAAAGACGCATTAGATGCCGTCCCATACTCTATACCTAACATCAATAATATTGGTGCTGCTATATCAAGTACAATCATGCCAATGGTAAATAATAGATCATTGCTATCAAGTCTCTGGCATGAATCTTCTTTTTTATAAGAAAATATATACATAATCCCAACCCCAACACCTGCACCAAGATACAAAAAGCCCGCCATAAAGGTCGGACCAACATTATCAAGCAAGACTTTTGAAAATGGTGTACTTATAGCATAAAATATTGCGGCTAATAGGGCTAGTAATATCGGCCATAGCTTACTTTCTCTAATTACAATATCGTTTTTTTCTAGCATAAAAATAATCCCCACTTTCATCAAAATATACTAGTATCACTAAGTATTTTACCTGTTTAGAAAAAATAGGGGATTATTTATTTATTTTTCAAAATAATTTTCATAATTAGAAACTAAAAGCCTAAGTCTTTTAACTTCCTCTTTTAGAAGGTCTTTCCCTTCATCGGTGATTACATAGTGCTTGCCTTTTTTCTTAACTTCTACCCTTTTTATGAGGTCATTTTCTAAAAATTGGGCCAAAAAATATAAAAAGTGCCTGGGGTGTGTTTTATTCTACCTTTGGTGATTTTCTCTACCAGGTTCCTATCTCTGCCCATAAATTTGCTTATTCACCAAAAATATTAAAATACTTATATCCAGTTTTAAATAATTTAATAACCGCTTTTTTGATCATAAAACCACTACTAATGTTATTTGCGATTATAAAACAGTTTTCTCCCGATATTGGGTCGATATCAAAATCATTGCTATCTTTCGAACATAAATTATCATAAAGCCAATCGTTATTGTAGTACATATCACACCTAAGATTCGTTAAGATATATCTTTATTTTTATCCTGGCCCACTTACCTAGCATTTCTTTATCTTCCACTTTTGCAAAAAGATTTTTGCCGGCGTCCATTAGTCTTGAAAAAATCACATTATCTTGACGAGGAACATAGCCTATTTTTTCTTTTCTTAATGTTTCTATAGAAATGGCTTGCGGATCGTGTTCGTTGTCGGGTTCTCGGTAGAATATTAGCTTTTCTCCCTTTTCTAAAGTTTCGTAGATTTCTTCAATTTTTTCTATATGTGTAGTGCCCGCCACATATGAATCAGAAAGATAGATTTCCTGTTCAAAGGGTTTAGGAAGGTCAAGGCCCTTTTCGTTGTTTATGATAATATCAACAAGGCCATTCTGGTATTTTTTTATTAGATTACTCATTTATTTCCTCAATAATTCTTTTATGTATTCTTCTTGGGTCTTTATGGCTTCTTGATAGGATTTTAGTTCATTTTCTAAAGTATTAAGCTTCTCTAATTTTTTATCTTCATCTTCTAGATAAATCTTTAAAGTATAGGGACTTTTAGATTTTATCAAATCAATATCATTTTGAATCTTCTGTACTAATTCTTCTAGTCTTTTGATCTCATCCAGCAAAGATTTTCCGGTTAAAGGATTTTCGGAGTCTATATCTCCTGTGCATACTATATCATAGATAAGCTCTAAAGTATAAAGATCACCCGCTTTGTATGATTCTGTGGCATTATAGAATAGGTCTTTCTTTCTTTCAGAAAGTTCTGGATTAAGGTCGGGATGCAAGGCTCTTACAATTTTTCTATATAGTTTTTTTAGCAAAATTGTATCTTCTTTAGATAGAAGCTCTAAATGCGAACGACTAATTGCACGATTAATTTCATCCATTTTAGAATCGAGCTTTTCATTATAGTCAGCAAATTCAACATCAAGTATGGCCTCAATTTCTGATAAATCTATTTTCTCTTTTCGATTAATCCTAACCTGGATCAAAGCTTTCTTTCTTCTAAGCCTGTGATACTTACAAAAAGCAGAAAATACCTTGTATTCAAGGCTTCCAAAAATCAGCATATATTGGGTTTTAATATTTTCACAAACTACATAGTAAAGATTGTCCCTATCTAATAGAAGCTCCTCTAAGCTTTCCCTAAGCTTTTCTAGTTTTTTCCTAAGTTTTTTATCATCAGGAAACTCAATTATTTTTCCCATAGATCTACCTTTCTTAATTGTTCTTTAAATTTTATTTAAAAAAATCCCAACATAATAAGCAAATCAAAATGTTGGGGTTAATATTATTTATCTTTTTTCGGACCATTAATTCCAACTGCCATACCTAAGAGCATGCCAATAGCTATTCCCATCGGGATATTTTCTCTACCTAACGATATAGCAACTCCAATACCCAGTACCATACCGACAGTCATACCTTCAACGAGATAAGTCTTTTTATCTGACTCAATTCCATTTTTTGATTGCTTTACTGCTTTCATTATAACATATATTGTAATTATGCCAATTACAATTATGGGAAGTATTATTTTAATTAATTTCATATTTTCATTATTCATAAAATTCATCTCCTTTTTTCTGATGTATTATCTTTTTACCCAGTTTAGCAATTCTATTTGTAAAGTCTTTGTAAAGCCTTTTTAATTTAAAGAAGTATAGTAATTTTATAATAAGGGGTGGGTTATGAAAGCAAATAAAAATATTATACTTATACTTAGCCTGACTTTAGCCTTATCGAACAACTTAGCATATGCCAGCGAAGTATACTCAAAGCAAATTAATCCTACTATAGAGGAAAATAATGCAGAATCTTCTTCAGATAATCTGACAGATGAAATCGTAAAGGAAAAAGAAAAGCTAATAAATTTTATAGAAGATTTCAAAAAATCCACAAATTACTTGGATTCTTCTGACCAGATAAGAATATTATATGATAATTCCATAGTCTTTAATTCTAGGGCTTTAGATCAAGATAATTATGAATGGTTAATATTTTCTAATAATAATTTAAAAGAAGATATTAAGCTTATAGAAGATCTTTCTAATAGCGATTTTCAGAATAAAGAAAATATCAATGTGGAATCTATATATTTCAATAATCCTTTGTTTAAAATAGCATATTTAAAGCTTGATAAATCTGAACAAGAATTCTTAGATGAATTAAGTAAAGAAAATAATGAGATAGACCTATTAAAAATTTCTGATTTCAGAAAGATAGGAAATGAAGATTTATTGATATTTTTTAGTGATTGGATATATCCTTTCATGAATGATGAAGATAATGATGGGGTAATTGCATCTTCCCAAGTCTTATTAGATTCAGTAAAAGAGGATGAAATTTTATTTGAAACCTATAAAAATACTAGTTATGATGAGAGAAATAAATTATATGATAATCATATAAATTCCAATAACGATATAGATAAGAGCAATCTAAATTTAATAAATTTATTGACAGCTAACTACCAAAACAAACAAGTAAATGATGAAGAACTAGCAAATAATAATGACAAATTGACCGAAACATTCCACATGCCAGAAACTGTAGTTTTAGGTGAAGACGATCATAAAGATATAAGTGATAGTGAATCAAGCAAGGTTATTTCTGAAAATATAGAAAAAACAAATGATTTCAAAGACTCAGATACAGAATATAATGGGGATTACTTGATAGATGAAAAAGCAATCCAGTTTGACGACTCAATTTTTTCTAGAAAAGAAAAAACTAGGGAAGCATACACAAAATTAACCGACGGACAAAAGCGAACCTTAAATGAGATGAATACTGACGGGAAATATCCTTTGACAATTGATGAAGTCAAGAAATCTGGTTTATTTAAAATTCCTGTTAATAACGATGTGTGGATTTACCCTTTTATGATTGATAAGAATAATAGTGGAGAAGTTGGCGAATATAATGGTGGATTTGATGATATGGAGCCTGGTGAATCTTCCAGTACAGGTTCTAGTACTAGTAACAACTATGCTGTTAGTGATTCTCCTCAACTTATAAGTGAAAATGAAATCTACACTAACACCACGCCTATAGAAGATAATGTTGTTACAAGTTCCCCTGAGCCTGTCAATTACACTCAAACTACTAGCCCATCTATTAATACTGTCCAATATTACAATGTAAAAACCGGAATTAAGGGTCTTAGACCTGTTATAATAGTTTTGATTGCAGGATCAATTGCGTATTATTTTATTAAGAAAAATAGCAAAAATTAAAAATTAATAATTTTCATATGCTAAATTGATTTATATCTTACCAACTATTAAGTATAATATTTACTTAAATATTATAATATTGAAAATAAGACTATTAGGATTTATTCTTCCTAAAAGTCTTATTTTTATATTTTTTATTAAATTATAAATACCAGCACGCCATATTGGAGCTCCGAGTATTCCATCACACGCACCACTATCCCAACTACTTCTGTAGCTGTTTTTTATTTGTTTTTATTTGACTTCCTCTCCCGTAAGCGGGTCATTGTATTCCTTTATACTTATTTGGTCAGTATAATAATCTTCTTTCAATTGATTTTGTATGTATTCTTTTATTTTCTTTTCATTTCTTCCCACCGTATCCACATAGTATCCTCTACACCAAAAGTGTCTGTTTCCATATTTATATTTTAAGTTGGCATGTCTATCGAATATTATCAGAGATCTTTTTCTTTTTCAATATCCCATTATTTGTGATACAGAATATTTTGGTGCAAAAACTATATGATATTTGCATCTCCATTTGGTATGTGATAAACTATTCTTATCCAGGTTTAGCCTCCTTGTTTAATTGTGCATGTGACTATCACAGTTATACTTTAAGGAGGTTTTCTTGGTGCTTGAGGCTAAAGCTAATTTCCTCCACCTGCATAGCAGGTGGTTTTTTGTTTCGCTCTCTTTCGTTCGCTCAACTCACTTAAGTGGACATAGAAATCAATCCAAACCCTTCTTAAGGCTTGGATTGATGTTATTAACTATTTCTAAGGTTTACTTATTTTTTTCTAAAGTTGAGGCATCAAGAAGGGCTTTCGAAAATTTCACCGTTTCCTTCAAAAATTCATCATCTGGCATCCATGAAGCTTTTATTTCTTCGTCTATTAGTTCAAAGCCTGCTTCTTTAAGCTCTTCTCTTAAGACCTTATTTCCTTCTCCAGACCAACCATAAGATCCGAAGACTCCTGCTACTTTATCTTTAAATTTAAGCTCTTTTAGGAAGTGTAGCCATCCAGATACGGTTGTGATAGAGGATCTGCCAACTGTTGGAGAACCGACAGCAATTGCTTTTGATCTAAAGACTTCTGTCATAATATCATTTCTATCCATTTCTGGAACTGATAAGACTTTGGTCCTGGTAGATGGTGAAATTTCTCTAATATCATCTGCA
>URUJ01000014.1 GCA_900551095.1 uncultured Anaerococcus sp.
TTACAAGTCTGTTTTCTGTAGCCTTAGGTTTAGGAAAAAGCATGGAAACCCAAACAATGAAAACTATTGGTACAATCAGCCATGGCTCTTTTAAAGAACTTTCTGACGAAGATGTAGAAATATTAACTTACGATAAGGATATAAAGGATTTTTCAGTAAGAGAAAAAGTTGGAATTCTTGATGATGAAAAAGTTATGGCAGAACTATCTTATATGGATAAGAAAGGATTTGAATGGTCTCTAATAGAAAAAGTTAAGGGGAAGTTTCCAGAAAAAGAAAACCAAGTATTTATAGATATAGCTACTGCTAAAAAATTAGGTTATAAGGGTGAAATAGGAGAAGAAATAGAAGTTCCTTTTAAAATAGAAAAAGCTTACACAGGACAGATTATCGAAAAGAAAAGTGATAAATTTATTATATCTGGAACCTTTCAAAATCCTATTGACTCCAATGTTGGTGTAGGACAAATTTATTTATCAAAAGCTTATGTTGATAAATTATCCCTTCCAGAAAATAATAAAGATTTGGAAGTAATGCTAAAGAATTCCTTTATGATAAGGGATAAGCTTTTAAAAATTGCAGAGAGAAATGGTTATAAAGTGGTAGATAGCCCTGGAAATTTATCTGACAAAGAAATAAGAATTGGTGTTAACTTTGCATATATTTTTTCTGGTTATAGTAGTTTTGATTTTAAAACATTTTTACCTTTCTTAGCTTTTTTGATTTTAGTAATTGTAGCGGGATACTTAATAATAAACAATATTTTTAAGATATCCGTAAATGAAGATATTAAGCTTCTGGGACTTTTAAAAACAATTGGAATGACAAAGCCACAAATCAAAAAACTTATTCATCTAGAGTCTTTAGCAGTCGCGCTTCCATCAATAATAGTTGGAGATATAGTCGGAATTTCTATTGGAAAAGTTATTTTAAATAAAATATTTGCAAATAATGAGATGTTAACGGATGTAAAATTATCACTCATGGTAATAATCTTAATTATCTTATTTTCGACAGTCTTTACTTTGCTTACAGTATTTCTATCGGTGATGAGACCTGCTAGGTTCGCGGCAAAAGTTTCTCCAATAGATGCCAGCAGATACAATGAGACCACGATAAAAAAGAAATATAAAAGTGAAAATATTTCTCTGAGCAAGCTTGCTAGAAGGCAAGTCTTTTCCAATAAATTTAGATTTATATCGATAGTTCTTTCTATGAGTTTATCAGCTGTTATTTTAAATAGCGTTTTAACTTATACAAGCAATATTGATCTAGAAAAGGGAATCTCTGATATAATCGTAACGGATTATAATATAGCAAGGCCAAAATATTTTAGATATATGTACTCAGGAAGTGAAGACGGTATTAATGAAAAGTATATCGGTGAAATAGAAAACCATAAAGGATTTAAAAGTGGAGGTGCCTTATATTCATACGGTTATGAGTACACATATCCGGATATAAAAATAGAAGACAATAAAGTTGCTCCAATTCTATTTGGAATAGATGACTACCTAATAAACAAATACAAGATTACAGATGGAGATTTTGATAAAGAGAAATGGAAAACAGGAAATTATGTTATCATTGGAGAATATGGAGATAAAAAATCTGCATTTAAAACTGGTGATAAAATAAAGATAAATGTTAAAAATAAGGTAAAAGAAGTCCAAGTTATGGGAAAGGTTGAATATAATTTTTCAAATGGTCTTAGGTATTTTCCTGTAATTAGGGAAGATAAATACAATGAGTCAAGTCCTACTTTAGACTTGGAATATATTTATATGAATCCAAATGAGTATAGAGAGCTCACAGGAGATGAAAGCATCATGTCCTATGGATTTGATGTAGAAGATAGCGAAAAGGAAAATTTTGACAAATTATTAAAATCTTTTGAAAATGAGCCAGACTTTTCCTACGATTCAAGAGAACTTCAAATAAAGTCTATAATGGAATTTAAAAATCTAATAGAATTTGCTGGCTACAGCTTGTCCATAGTACTATTCTTAATATCTGTACTGAACTTTATTAATGTTATTGCTACAGAAATATTGAAAAACATGGTGAACTTATCAATCCTTGAAGCAATTGGAATGACAAAGAAAAACATTAAAAAATATTTAGTAAAAAAGAATCTGATATATTCAATTTCAAGCTTAGTGTTTTCTTTTATAGTAATGCTACTTGTAAACAAATTTATATTGATAGATTTTATGGAACAGACTCAATGGACTTCTTATAAGTTTGTGATAATGCCACTTATCATTGTAAACTTTGTAAATATAATTATTGGATTAATATTTACAGGCAAGTTTTATGAAAAACACAGCCAGACCAGTCTGGTAGATAGGATTAGAGGTTTAGAATAAAAATTTCATATTAAAATAAAGAGATTTAATTGAGTTTTGAGTAACACTTATATGGTAATATAGTTTTTTAATATAAATTTTCCTATTTAATATATGAATGTCTAATTTTAATAAAGTAAAATCCCTTTTTAAGCTTTTTTAAAAAGGGATTTTTAAAATTAGACTAGAACCATTTCTGTAAGTTTAAGTGGTTCGATGTATTCATTGCCCTTATAGACTCTCATGTTGCCGCCAGATATTTCATCTATTAGGATGACTTTGTTATTTTCATCTAGGCCGAATTCTAGTTTTATGTCATAAAGGTCAAGACCTTTTTCTTTTAATATGTCACGGATAATGGAAGATATTTCTCTAGTTAATTTTTTTAGCTCGTCGTATTGGTCGTTTGTTGCGATATTTAGTGCTTCTAGGCAGTCTTTAGAAATTGTAGGATCGCCTGCAGCATCGTCTTTGATTGTTACTTCAAAAAATCCATCAAGAGGAGCGCCTTCTTTTATGTATTTGCCGTATCTTCTGTAAAAAGAACCAACAGCCTTATATCTACATATAAATTCTAGGCCTTTGCCAAAAACTCTGGCTTTTTTGACTTCCATGGTATTTTCTTCGACATTTGATCCAACGTAGTGGGTAGGGATGTTTTTTTCGTTAAGTTTGTTAAAGAAAAATTTTGTCATCTTAAGTCCTGCATTGCCTGCACCTTCTATTGATAGGCCTACTTGGTTTTCGCCTGGATCAAAAACTCCGTCTTTTCCTGTTACGTCGTCTTTAAATTTCATTAAAATATTGCCGTTTTGTAGAGCGTAGATATCCTTTGTCTTGCCTTTGTAAATTAAATCCATTATTTTCTCCTTATGCTTTTACAATAATGATATAATACTTATGACATTCTTACAAATAAATTTTATTTACTTAGAAATATTTGTCAAGCTAAGCTTATAAAAAAATTTAATTTGGCTTTTACCATTGAAAAAAATAATAAAATTGATATACTAATTTTGTAGAAGAAAAATTAAGGAGTTAAAATGTCAAAAATAGCTGTCATTATGGGTTCAAAATCTGACTATAAGACTATGAAAGAATGTTGTTCTGTGCTTGATAAATTTGGCATAGATTATGACAAAAAGGTTGTTAGTGCGCATAGGACACCAGAATTAATGGTTGACTTTGCAAAAAATGCTAGGAATAATGGCTACAGCCTTATTATTGCTGCAGCTGGTGGTGCTGCACATTTGCCAGGTATGGTTGCTGCGTCAACTACTTTACCAGTAATAGGTGTACCAATTAAATCATCCACCCTAAACGGCGTTGACTCGCTTCTATCTATTGTGCAAATGCCATATGGTGTGCCAGTTGCAACAATGGCTATAGGAGAGGCAGGAGCTAAGAACGCTGCTATTTGTGCCCTTTCGATTCTTGCTATAAATGACGAAAAATTAGCAGAAAAATACAGGGACTATAAAATTGAATTAGAAAATATAGTAAAGGAAGATATGAAAATATGATCAAGACTATATTACCAAAAAGCACTATCGGTATAATCGGTGGCGGTCAGCTTGGAAGGATGCTCGCTATGAGCGCAAAGGAAATGGGCTACAAGGTAGCAATCTTAGATCCAGCTGAGGACGCCTGCGCAAGAAAATTTGCAGATTATTTTATCCATAGTGCTTTTAATGTATATGAAAATATCGAAAAGCTGTGCAAATTGAGCGATGTCGTGACTTTCGAGTTTGAAAATATAGATATAGATTCCTATAAGAAACTTGAAAATAAGTATAATTTCGTTCAGGCATCAAGACTTTTAGAGATTAGTCAACATAGATTAAAAGAAAAAGAATATGCGGAAAGCCTTGGTATTCCAACAGTAAAATACTTTGATTCTAATAAAGATGATTACAAAATAGATGGCAAGTACGTCATGAAAACTACAAGATTTGGCTATGATGGAAAAGGCCAATCAATAATTTCTTCAAATGAAGAAGTCGAAAAAGATACAATTCTAGAAGAATTAATCGATCTTGATAAGGAAATTTCTGTAGTTGCTGTTAAAGATATTGAGGGAATAGAAATTGTCGCAGTTGTAGAAAATGAACATAGAGAAAACATACTTTATAGGTCAAATATCCCTGCACGTATCACCGAAGAGCAGGAAGAAAAAGCTATTGACTATACAAAGAGAATATTAAATGACAATGAATACTACGGAGTTTTAACAGTTGAGTATTTTATATCAGATGGAGAAGTGATTTTTAATGAAATAGCTCCAAGAGTCCATAATTCTGGTCATATCACCCAAGAATCTGCAACTAAATCTCAATTTAGAGCGCACATAGAAGGTATATGCGGTCTCAAAGTAGGAAAAATCGAAAATAGGGAAGCAACCTTATATAACATTCTCGGACAAAATGAAGAATATTTTATAAATTTAATCACAAAAAAACAAGGCTACCTTCACTTATATGAAAAGGAAGCTCGCCACAACAGGAAAATTGGTCACATGAACTTTTTAGGTAGTGTATATCTGGAGGACGACTTTGAATAAAAGAATATTTGTACAAAAAAGACCTAGCTTTGATAGGGAAAGTGAAAATCTTAAAACTCTTTTTAATAGGGACTTTAATCTTAATTTAAAAAATGTAGATACCTATGTAATATATGATTTATATAATATAACCGAAAACCTTTATGAAAAGGCAAAAACAAGAGTTTTTTCTGAAGTAATGACTGATGAAGTCTATGAAGATATTGATTTATCTGAGAAAACTTATATAGCTTATGAAACTCTCCCAGCCCAGTATGATCAAAGGTCAGACTCTGCTATGAAGGCTCTTAAATTAATTGATGATAAGATAGATTGTTTAGTAAGGGCGGGAAGACTTGTAGTTTTAGATGGGGAAGTTTCAGATGAAAAACTTGAAGATATCAAGAAATATCTAATAAATCCAATCGAAGCAAGCGAAAAAGACCTTTCAAAAATGAATTTTTCAATAGATTCAGAAATGAAAGCCTTAAAGGATTTGACTGGTTTTAGAGATTATGGAAAAGAAGAATTAGAAGCATTAATAAAAGAATTATCTCTAGCTTTAGACTTAGAAGATCTTGAATTTATCCAAAAACATTACATAAAAGAAGATAGAGACCCTACCGAGACAGAAATCTACGTCCTAGACGTATTTTGGTCTGACCATTGCAGACACACAACTTTTGAAACTAGCCTTGATGAAGTAAAGATAAACTCAGAACTTTTTGGGAAAGAAATGCAAGATGCCTTTGATTATTATTTAAAATTAAGAGAAGAACTTGGTATAACTAAACCAATCAGACTTATGGACATGGCATCAATCTTTGGTAAATACCATACCAAAGTTTTGGGAGATACAAATATAGAAGTTTCTGAAGAAATTAACGCTTGCTCATTTTTCACAGAAATTGAAAATAAAGGCAAAAAGGAAAAGTGGCTTATCCAATTTAAAAACGAGACCCACAACCATCCTTCAGAAATAGAGCCTTTTGGTGGGGCATCAACCTGTATAGGTGGGGCAATAAGAGACCCACTTTCAGGCAGGTCCTATGTTTATCAAGCAATGAGAGTATCTGGAGCTGGAAATATCCTAGAAAAAAGAGAAGACACTCTAGCCAATAAACTTCCACAAGTAGAAATTTCTAAAGGCAAGGCTCTCGGTAATTCTTCCTATGGCAACCAAATCGGTCTAGCAACAACTTTTGTAAGAGAAATTTATGACCCCTCTTATGTAGCTAAAACTATGGAAGTAGGAGCTGTAGTAGGAGCTGTAAAAGATGGCGATTACAAGAGAGAAGAGCTTGTGCCGGGTGATATTGTCGTAATGATTGGCGGAAGGACTGGAAGAGACGGTATCCAAGGTGCATCAGGTTCATCTGTAATTCACGATGACTCATCCCTAACAACAGCATCAAGCCAAGTTCAAAAGGGAAATCCTGTGGAAGAGAGAAAAATCCAAAGACTCTTTAGAAAACCAGAAGTTACAAGACTTATCAAAAAATCAAACGACTTTGGTGCTGGCGGCGTATCTGTAGCCATAGGCGAGCTTTCAGAAGGAATTGAAATCTTCCTTGATAGGGTCAAAACCAAATACAAAGGACTCAATCCTACAGAAATAGCCATCTCTGAATCTCAGGAAAGAATGGCAGTAGGCCTTGATAAAAAAGACTATGAGGCCTTTGTAAAAGAGTGTGAAAAAGAAAACCTCGAATATGTTCATGTGGCAAATATAACCGACAGAAACCATCTTGAAATGTATTACGAAGATGAAAAAATAGTAGATTTCTCTGCAGAATTTTTGGCAACAGCTGGTGTACGTAAACACGCCAAGGCAGATTTAGTTGACAATGTACGTGAAAATCCATTTGTAGCTAAAAAAGTAAGTAAAGAAGCAATCTTAGCTGAGCTAAAAGATTTAAATGTCACCAACCAAAAGGGGATGGTTTCAATGTTTGACTCATCTGTGGGTGCGGGGTCTGTAATGATGCCTTTTGCAGGCAAGGAGAGAATCACTCCAGTTCAGGCTTCTGTTGCAGCAATTCCTACTTTGTACAGCACACCTGATACAGCGACAATTCTTTCATACGGCTTTATACCAAAGATATCAAAATATTCTCCGTTCTTATCAAGCATCTACGCAGTTTTAGAATCTGTGGCAAAAGTTTATGCACTTGGTGGAAATAGGGAAAGCTTGTACTTCTCCTTCCAAGAATATTTTGAAAAACTTCTAGATGACCCTAAAAAATGGGGCAAGGTAAGTCAGGCTATGCTTGGTTCAATCATAGCTCAAAGAGAAATCGGAAGACCTGCAATAGGTGGCAAGGACTCAATGTCAGGATCTTTTAATGATATAAATGTAGTTGAAACATTGATTTCCTTTGCTTGTACGCCAGTACAAATCGAAGACGTAATAACACCAGACCTTAAAAAAGTAGGCAACAAATTATATATCATAGAAATAGAAAAAGACGAAAAGGGATATCCAAATCTTAAAAAGGCTATGAAAGATTTTGATAAATTAAACCAATATATCAAAGATAAAAAGGTTGTTTCTGCCTATGTTGAGGATTTTGGTTCAGTTAGCGCATCTTTAATTAAGATGGCTCTCGGAAATAAATTAGGTTTTACTATAGATTACGAAAAAGCCCTTGACTTTAACCCTTGTTCAATAGTTCTTGAAGCTAATTCTGATTTAGATTTTAAGGAAATTGGAAAAGTAAGCCAAGAAATATCAATAAATGGTATAGAAATTGACTTAGATGAAGCAGAAAAATCTTATATGTCAACTTTTGAAGAAATCTATCCAACTTACTACAACAAAGATTGCGGCAAGGTGGAAAATTTAGTTTCTAAAAAAACTGAAAATATATATTACAAGGAAAAAGTCGACAAAGTTAAGGTAGTTATCCCTGTATTTCCAGGTACAAACTCAGAGTACGATACCCAAAAGGCCTTTGAAGAGGCGGGAGCAAGCGTAACTCAAGTTGTATTTACCAATACAAAAGAGGGAGATATAGAAAAATCAATCGACGAATTTGTAAAAGAAATCAAAAATTCTCATATAATAGCTTTCCCAGGTGGATTTTCTGCTGGTGATGAACCAGATGGGTCAGCGAAATTTATTGTAAATATCCTAAAAAATGACAAGGTAAAAGAAGCAATAGAAGCTCATTTAGCTGATAAAAGGCTAATTTTAGGTATATGTAATGGTTTCCAAGCTCTAATTAAATCTGGACTTTTACCTTACGGAAAAATTTGCGATTTAAATAAGGATGACCTAAGCTTATTTAGAAATGTCGGCTATAGGCATATATCAGATACAGCTATTACAAGAGTTGCATCAACTAAATCTCCATGGACCCAAGGCTTTGAAATAGGAGATCTACACGAACTTGTATTAAGCCACGGAGAAGGAAGACTTGTAGGAAATAATATTGAGAAATTCAAACATCTTGCAGCCTTCCAATATGTTGATAGCGACGGAGATGCGACTTTAAATGGGAAATACAATCCTAATGGTTCAGCCCTTGCTATTGAAGGGATGGTAAGTGAAGATGGTCTTATCTTAGGTAAAATGGGCCATTCAGAAAGGTCTTATAAAACTCTTTATAAAACCAATTCCATAAAAGAAAGACAAGACATATTTAAAAATGGTGTTAAATATTTCACTAGGTAATATTCTAAAAAAGGAGTAAGAATGTTTGGAATTTGGAATATAGAAAAAGCTCCAAGTGTAGCTTTTTATGCCCTCCACGCTCTCCAACACAGGGGCCAGCAAGGGGCTGGTATTGTATCAACTGAAAGAACAAGGCTTAGAGGATACAGAAATGTGGGGCTTTTGGCTGATGTATTTAAAGATAACGGAAAACTAACAAAAATTGATGGATCTGCCGCTTTGGGTGCCCTTTGGTACTCAAGCGGAAATTCCACCAACGTTCAAAATATAGAACCACTTTTATATAAGTTTAATGATGGACATTTAGGAATAGCCATGAATGGTAATCTAAATAACGCCAGAAGGCTCAGAGCAGAACTTGAAGATTGTGGAGCAGTTTTCCATTCGGCAAGCCATGCGGAAATCATCATGCATCTTATAAGACGATCTAGAAAAGAAACTATTGAGGAAAGATTTAAGGAAGCTTTAAATAAGCTTGAAGGATCATTTTCGGTTATGCTTTTAACTCAAGATGCACTTTTTGGAGCTGTTGATAGACACGCTACAAGACCTCTTGTTCTAGGGAAGCTAAACGAATCTTTTGCTATTGCATCTGAATCTTGTGCCCTAAATGTCATAGGCTCTGATTTTCTAAAAGACATTTCAGCAGGTGAAATTATAAAAATTGATGATACTGGTTATAAAATCGGAAGTTTTTGTGAAGCTTCAAATATTGCCATAGAATCCATGGAATTTATTTATTTTGCAAGACCTGACTCAACTATCATGGGCAAAAACGTCCACTCAGTTAGGAAAAACTCAGGAAGGGTTTTGGCAAGAGAATATCCAGTAGAAGCAGATATTGTTGTCGGCGTGCCAAATTCTTCCCTATCCCTTGCCACAGGCTATGCGGAAGAAATCGGTCTTCCATATGAGATGGGACTTATCAAAAATCAATATATAGGAAGGACCTTTATCGAACCTTCTCAAAACCTAAGAGATATCGGGGTAAAGATGAAATTATCGGCTCTTGCTGACGTTGTGAGAGGAAAGAGAGTCATCCTCCTAGATGATTCAATAGTAAGAGGGACAACCTCAAAGAGAATCATTTCCATGCTAAAAAAAGCTGGCGCAAGTGAAGTTCATTTAAGGATAGGCTCACCTGAGATTGTCTTTCCATCATACTCAGGTATTGATATGAAAACTTCCAGAGAATTAATAGCAGCCAACCTCACAAAAGATGAGGTTAGAGATTTAATCGGAGCAGATAGTTTGGAATTTTTATCTGTAGAAGGTCTTAAAGAAGCGGTTGGTTTTGATTTTGATAGTCCTAATAAAGGAATATCTCTAGACATATTTACTGGAGATTATGTTGAGGGCCTAGGCAATTATGAAGAAGAATTTGAGAGTGAACTTACAGATATACAAAAAGAGTTATTAAAAAGGGGAGAAAATGAGTGAGAAATATAAGGCAGCAGGGGTAAGCCTAAATGCCGGTTATGAATCAGTTGAGAGAATAAAAAAACACGTTGAATCTACTAAAAATAAAGGCATGATGGATATGATTGGTAGCTTTGGCGGTGCTTTTGATTTAGCTAGATACGGCTTTAAAAATCCAGTTCTTGTAAGTGGGACAGACGGTGTTGGAACAAAGCTAAAACTTGCCTTTGATATGGATAAGCACGATACAATCGGAATTGACGCTGTTGCCATGTGTGTAAATGACATCCTAGCCCAAGGGGCTATTCCGCTTTTCTTTTTAGACTACATTGCTTGTGGAAAAAACGATCCAGATCAAATAGAGGCAATAGTAAAAGGCGTAGCAGACGGCTGTAGACAGGCGGGTGCTGCCCTTGTAGGTGGAGAAACTGCTGAAATGCCAGGTTTTTATAAGGAAAATGAGTACGATATAGCAGGTTTTGCAGTAGGTGCTTGCGAAAAAGAGGATCTATTAAGTGTAGAAAATACCAAGGCTGGACAAGTTGTCATTGGGATTCCTTCAACAGGATTTCATTCCAATGGTTTTTCCCTAATTAGAAAAGTATTAAAAGATGAAAATATTAGTCTGGATGAAGAATTTAACGGAGAAACTATTGGTGAAGCGCTATTAAAACCTACAAAAATTTATGCCAAGGAAGTCAAAACCTTACTAGAAAATGTCAAAGTTGCGGGAATTTCTCATATTACTGGTGGAGGCTTTATAGAAAACTTGCCAAGAGCCCTCAAAAAAGGGTTAGGAATGAAAATTTATAGGGATTCTTACAAAGTTCCAGAAATATTTAAATTTATAGAGGAAAAAGGAAAAATTGACCACGATGAGATGTATCAAATCTTTAACATGGGCGTAGGTCTAGCTGTAATAGTTGATGATTATGATAAAGAAAAAGTCCTTGAATTAATTGACGATTCCTTTATCCTAGGAAAAGTCACAGATACTGAAGGAATAGTTTTGCTATGAAAAAAATAGGAATATTTGCTTCAGGAAATGGAACAAATTTTGAAGCTTTAGCAGGCTCTTCGGAAGTAAAGGAGCTTGCAAATATTGAGATAATGGTCTGTGATAATAAGGATGCAAGAGTTATAAAAAGAGCTAAAGATAAAGGAATAAGGACCTTTGTTTTTAATCCAAAAGATTATGAAAATAAGGCGGCTTATGAAAGAGAAATTCTCGAAAAAGTGAAAGATTTAGATTTTATATTTCTAGCAGGATATATGAGGATTTTATCGAAAGATTTTCTAGAAAACTTCAAAGGTAGGGTAGTAAATATTCATCCGTCCCTCCTACCAAAATATAAGGGAAGAGAATCCATAAAAAGAGCCTATGAAGCAAGGGACAGTTACATTGGAGTTACAATTCATTATGTAAATGAGGAAATAGATGGGGGTAAAATCCTTGCCCAAGATAAGTTTAAAGTTGATTATAGCAATACTCTAGATGAGGTAGAAAGTAAGGTTCATGAGCTAGAGCACAGGCTTTACATAAAGACAGCGGTAGAAATTCTAAAGGGGGAAAAATGAAAAGAGCTTTAATAAGTGTAAGCGATAAAAGTGGCGTGGCAGATTTTGCCAAAGGTCTTGCGGCAAATGGTTTTGAGATAATCTCCACTGGTGGAACATTAAATCACCTAAGAGATTCTGGAGTTGACTGCATTTCTATAGAAGAATATACAGGTTTTCCGGAAATTCTAGAAGGAAGGGTAAAAACTCTTCATCCAAAAGTGCACGGAGGACTTCTATCAAAAAGAGATAATGAGAATCATGTGGCAGAGCTTAAGGCAAATGATATTTCCTATATTGATCTAATTTGCGTTAACCTTTATCCTTTCGCAGAAACCCTTGCCAAAGAGGGAGTAAGCCACGATGAAATTATTGAAAATATAGACATCGGTGGGCCTTCTATGCTAAGATCTGCTGCCAAAAATTATAAATTTGTAACTGTAGTTACTGAAAAAGAAGATTATCCAAAAATTATTAAGGAATTAGAAGAAAATGGTAAGACAAGCCTAGAAACAAGACAAAGGCTTGCAGGAAAAGTTTTCAACAAAACTTCCCAATACGATTCCCTAATCGCTTCTTATTTTAATGAAAAAAATGGAGTAGAGAAAGAGACATTAACTTTAAGATATAAATTAGAAGATGAACTAAGATATGGTGAAAATCCTCACCAAAAGGCAGCTTTTTATGTATCAGACGAAAAAGTTTCTTACGCCCTACAAGATTGTGAGCAACTTCACGGCAAGAAAATGTCTTATAACAATATCCAAGACGCTTCAGCTGCCCTTGATATTTTACAAGAATTTGATGGAACTGTTTGTGTTGGATTAAAACACATGAATCCATGCGGAGTTGCCACTGGCAAAACTGTTTATGAAGCCTGGACTCGTGCCTTTGAAGCAGACCCTGTATCAATCTTTGGTGGAATTGTTGCAATTAATGGAAAAGTTGACGTAAAAACTGCTGAAAAAATGAGCGAGATTTTCCTAGAAATCATCCTTGCTTATGATTACGAAGACGAAGCTTTAGAAATCCTAGAAAAGAAGAAAAACGTTAGAATATACAAAATTCCAAAGAAAACTAACCAAAATCCTAGATTAATAAAATCTGTAAGGGGTGGAATTTTAGTTCAAGATTATGATGATAAAGTTTACGAAAAACTAGAAACAGTTACAGAAACAAAAGTAGACGAAGAAGATTTAAAAGATTTAGAATTTGCCTATAAAATTGTAAAACACGTTAAGTCAAATGCAATTTTACTTGCAAAAGACGGTCAAACTGTAGGTGTTGGTGCAGGTCAGATGAATAGGGTAGGAGCTGCTGAAATTGCCTTCAGGCAAGCAGGAGAGAAAGCCAAGGGATGCGTCCTTGCCTCAGATGCCTTTTTCCCATTTAGAGACAGCGTTGACGAAGCAGCGGGACACGATATTAAAGCCATCATCCAACCTGGTGGATCAATTCGTGATGATGAATCAATCGAAGCTTGTAATGAAAATGGCATAGCCATGGTATTTACTGGCATGCGCCATTTTAAACATTGATATGGCAAGAGTATTAGTAGTAGGAAATGGCGGCAGAGAACACGCTATTTCTGATAAATTATATAGAGAAGGTCATGAAATATTTATGCTTGGAGAAAATCCAGGCGTGGCAAAATTTGGCAGATGTATCACTTGTGAAATAGGAAAACTTCCTAATTTTTGCAAGGAAAATAAAATTGACCTGGTCTTTGTGGGTCCAGAAGCCTTTTTGGTTGACGGAATCGTAGACCTATTAGAAAAAGAAGATATCAGGGTCTTTGGCCCAAACAAGGCTGCAGCTATCCTTGAAGGGTCCAAGGCCTTTGCCAAAGATTTAATGAAAAAATACGATATTCCAACTGCATCCTATGAGACTTTTACAGATTACAAAAAAGCTCTATCTTATATCGAAAAATCCGATTTTCCCCTAGTAATTAAGGCTGACGGAATTGCTGCAGGAAAGGGTGTAATAATTGCCCAAAGTCTCGATGAGGGAAGAGAAGCTCTTAAGGATATTATGGTTAATCAAAAATTTGCTGAAGCAGGTGCATCTGTTGTTATAGAGGAATTTCTTGAAGGTGAGGAATTTTCTCTCCTAGCCTTTGTGTCAGGCGAAATTGTTATGCCGATGAAGGTTGTCCAAGACCACAAGAGAGCTTTTGATAATGACCAAGGTTTAAACACTGGTGGTATGGGTGTTTGTATGCCAATAAAGCATATCACCGATTCTGATATTGAGGAAGCTATCGAAAAAGTTCTAAAACCAACAGCTAAGGCTATGATTAAAGAAAATAGACCTTTTAAAGGTATTCTATTTGCAGGCCTTATGAAAACCAAAGACGGGATCAAGACCATAGAATACAACGTCCGCTTTGGAGATCCAGAGACAGAAATCATCCTGATGGATATGGAAACAAGCTTATATGACTTAGCAGAGGCGGTCCTTGAGGAAAGAGAAATTGAAATAAAATGGAAGGATAAGTCTTATATAGGAGTTGTTCTTGCATCAAAGGGTTATCCTGAAAGTTATGAAAAGGGATTTGAGATAGAAGGCCTCGATGGTCTTGATTCCAAAGTATTCCACATGGGTACAAAAGAAACTGACGGTAAGATTCTAACAAATGGCGGCAGGGTTTTAATTGTGTGTGCAGAAGGAGAAAGTTTAGAAGAGGCAAGAGAAGTAGCCTACAAGGACATTGAAAAAATCAAGTGTGACAATCTTTTCTATAGAAAAGATATAGGACATTTATCGTTAAAGTGAGGGAAAATGAAAACTGATTACGAAATATCATTAGAAGCTAAAAAAGAAAATATTGAAGATGTTGCTGCAAAAATTGGCATTTCAGCTGATAATTTAATCAAGTATGGTGATTATAAGGCAAAAATAAAAAGAGAAAATTTTGACAATTTATCAGAAAATCTAGTCTTGGTTACATCCATAAATCCAACTTCATCTGGTGAAGGCAAGTCAACTGTAACTGTAGGCCTATCTGACGGCTTAAATAAAATTGGCAAAAAATCTACAGTTGCTCTTAGAGAGCCATCTTTTGGACCAGTTCTCGGTAGAAAAGGTGGGGCGACAGGCGGAGGATATGCCCAAGTTGTGCCAATGGAAGAGATCAACCTACATTTTAATGGTGACTTTCACGCAATCACATCTGCCCACAATGCAATTATGGCGGTAATTAATAACCATATCTTCCAAGGAAACGAGCTTGGTTTCAAAAAAGTGATGTTTAATTACGTCATGGATATGAACGAAAGAGCCCTTAGAAATATTAAAATCAACGCAAACAAGAAGGACGAAAGGGAATCTTCCTTTGACATCACAGTTGCAAGTGAAATAATGGCTATTCTTTGCCTTGCGGAAGATTTAGACGACTTAAGAACTAGAATTGGCGATATCCTTGTCGGCTACAACGAAAAAGACGAACCGATTTTCGCAAAAGATTTGGGTGTTGAAGGTGTTGTGGTGGCAATCCTAAAAGATGCCATGAATCCAAACTTAGTTCAAACTCTAGAAAACAATCCTGCTATAATCCACGGTGGTCCATTTGCAAATATTGCCCACGGTTGTAACTCAGTCATAGCAACAAAGACAGCTCTAAAATACTCTGACTATGTAATAACAGAAGCAGGTTTTGGGGCAGATCTTGGTGCGGAGAAGTTTTTAGATATCAAATGTAGGGTTTCTGGTTTACGTCCAAAGGCAACAGTTGTAGTTGCAACAATCAAGGCTCTTAAGCTTCATGGTGGGGTAGATGAAGGAAACTTAACAGAAGAAAACCTAGACGCTCTTAAAGAAGGGGTTAAAAACCTTGAAAAGCACGTAGAAAACATGAGAAAATACGACCTTCCAGTCATAGTTGCCCTCAATGAGTTTGTGACAGACACAGAAGCTGAAGTTAAATTTATGGAAGAATGGGCAAAAGATTTTGGCGTAGAATTCTCCCTTACCCAAGTCTGGGCAAAGGGCGGCGAAGGTGCTGTTGACCTTGCAGAAAAGCTTGTAAAACTTGTAGAAGGAAACGCAAAGGAAATGAAGCTTCTTTATGAAGACGACCTATCTACAGAAGAAAAAATCAACACAATTGCTAAGGAAATCTACGGCGCAGGTAAAGTTAATTTCACAGATGAAGCAAGAGAAGTCTTAGGAAAAATCGACTCTCTTGGCTACAGAAAATATCCAGTATGCATGGCCAAAACTCCAGCATCTCTAACAGATGATGGAAAAATTAAGGGCAGACCAGAGGGCTTTGAAATCACAGTTTCTGATATAAAAATCAACACAGGAGCAAGATTTATAGTAGCCTACCTTAACAAGGTCCTAACCATGCCAGGCCTACCAAAACATCCAAACGCTCTTGATATTGATGTTGACGAAAATGATAATATTATAAACTTATTCTAAAAAATATAAGACGTGTAGAAAGTTGAAAGATAAAATCATTAAATTTAAGAAAAATCTAACCTATTATATAAAATCCTTGTCCTTGACAAGTTTATATATAGATGACCAAAAAATGTATAAGAGCACAGATTGGGAAAAAGAAGTTAAAATCTTGCCCTTGGGTGCCAAGGTTTTAATGGTTCTTTTAATCATCTTCTTATTAATAATTTTATAACAATTTACAAGCGGCTTCGGCCGCTTTTTTACTACAATTATAAAAAAATGTTAATTACTGTAGAATTTGGGGTATTATTTTAATAATAAGATAAGACCAGCTATCAAATGTCAAGAAAAAAATCAATAATAATTAATCTTGTAAT
>URUJ01000015.1 GCA_900551095.1 uncultured Anaerococcus sp.
GTGGGATTGAGAACAAAATGTAGTGTTTATTACTACAACTATAATATACGAGGAGATATTATGGGATTATTATTTAATACTAGTGAAGATTTGGATAAAAAAGTTAAAGAAAAATTTGGGGATGATAAGGCTTATCTAGTGGTTTTTAAGCACAACAATACAGCTAATAGGCTTGGTAAATTGCTATTATCAAGCGTGTATTATGTTTTTGATAGCAATAGGACCTTCCTTTTATATTTTGATCCAAAGGGAGTTTATGAATCAGAAATATCAAATTCTGATAAAAAAGATTTTCTCTTTATGGCTTGGAATGAAATAGAGGATTTCGAGCTGGTTGAAGGACATAAGAAAATACTTAAAATAAATCATCTTGGCAAAGTTTATGAGTACGAAGTAGAGCTTGATGGCAAGTTGTTTAAAAACAATTATAAAAACTTAAAAGACCTTATAGAAAATAATTGGAATAGGGTCGACTAATAATTGGTAGATTTATGGAATTAGTGAATGTCAATGAAAAAAATTTTGAAGAAATTATTGGACTGAAAACAAAGGCAGAAAAGCAAGGATATGTGGATTCATCCCTTTATTCTGTGGCGGAATGTTTTGTGGATAAGAACCATATGGAAGCCTTTGGGATTTATAAGGATGATTTACTTATAGGTTTTGTGTCTATATATTTTGAAGGAAATTTCGGTCAGATTATCAATTTCTTCATAGAAGATTATTACCAAAACAAAAGTTACGGTGGAAAGATAGTAGAGAAGTTGCTCGAAATCTTTGGTGAACTTTATAAGGCAGATACAGTGTCTGTTGGTGTTCATAAGGAAAATATAAGAGCTTTTGATTTTTGGAAAAAACTAGGTTTTATCGATACAGGAAATATTGAAGGCGATTATAGATATCTTAGAAAATCTCTAAATAGGTTGCTTATTACAGATGACTTGTATCTTACAAAATACTTTCCAGCCCACAAGATAAGCTTAAATTGGTATTTGGATAAAGAAACCGTGAAGATGGTTGACAATTCTGACACAGTCTATGATTTAGATCAACTCAAGAATATGTATGAATATCTTGATAAAAATGGCGATTTGTTTTATATAGTATACAAAAATAAACTTATCGGGGATTGTGCAATTTTTGATGATAAGATGCTTGCTATAGTTATTGATAAAGAATATAGGGGGAAGGGTATAGCAAGCAAGGTTTTAGAATTTTTGATATCTTACGCAAGAAATAAGGGTTATGAAAATCTAAATGCGGAAATTTATGAATTTAATAAAGTTTCCAAAAATCTTTTTGCCAAACACGGTTTTAAAAATATTGGAGATAATATTTATTCTTTATCATTAAATTAATATCTAAAAATGTCCCATCTTGGAGTTCTTGATTACTCTCAAGTTATGGGACGATTTTTTTAATCTTCTTTGTTTTCTTTCAGACTAAATTCTAACAAAACTGGGTTGTGGTCACTGTTTACAAAACCTATTGCTTGACCTTGTATGGATTTTACTTCAACATTATCTGTTACTAAAAAACCATCTATGATGCTTTCGTATGATTTTTCTGGATTGTAAGGTTTGTCGTTTACTCTTGAGGAATTAGTTTTTTCATCGAATACTGGTTTGATATTATCTGTCAAATATTCATATGGGAATGGCGAAGGATTCCAAATACCTTCTGGAACTTCTGCCAGGTATCCCTTTCTTAGCTCTTGGTTGAAATCGCCACCTACGATTAGATAATTTCCCTTGTTGTACTCTTCTGTCATAAAGGCTATGATTTGCTTAGTTTGGGCAAGCCTACCGTTTGAGCCAGATTCGTAGGCATCAAGGTGGATATTTACTAGGACTAATTTTTTATCACTGCCATCTATAGGAAGATATGAGGCATTAAATCCCCTTTTTAAATTTGCAAGCTTTACGGGCCATTTATGTGGAATCGGCTGTTGGTATCTGTAGGAATCTTCTATAACAAATTTTGAATTAGTGTAAATGCCGGAATTAATTTTCCCCATTGGTGGGATTGGGAAAGGTACGAAGTTTACTTTATAATTGTAGGCGAAGGTTGATGCTCCATTAAAGTTTTTATCGTAGAAAGCTACTTCATTTATATGGAAGGTTCTTTGTGAATCGCTGTCTACTTCTTGGAGTAGGATGAGATCTGGATTTTGTTTTTTTATTTCGTTAGCAATTCCTTCTAGGGCATTTTCCACGTGCTCTTTTGAAATAGGATTTACCATATCACCACCATCCATAAAAAAGTCGGTATCCTTATCCAATCCGCCATATCCGGTGTTCCATGTCATCACCTTGTAATTTTCTTCCAGTTTTATTTTATCTTTCGATGATCCTGCTATTGCTACTTCTTCTATATCCTTTGGCTTATATTCTGTGACCATTAGGTATACAATCATACATACAAAAGCAATTATCAATATCAGAAATAAATAAGCAATAAATTTTAATACTTTTTTCATATATACCTCACATTCTTATGTTAAGGATATCATTAAATACCATTTAAGTAAATAGTTTTATTAAAAAATAGGAGTAGTAAAATAATGTAAAGAGGAGAGTATATGAAAAAAATATTATGGGATATAGATGGAACACTTTTAAATTTTGATTTTGCAGAAACTGCTGCTATTAATAAGTGTTTTGAAATTTTTGACTTAGAAAAGCCTAACGATGATATGCTTAGGACTTATAAAAAAATAAATAATATGTATTGGGAGAGGCTTGAAAGAAATGAAATAACAAGGGATGAAGTTCTTTTGGGCAGATTTCAAGAATTTTTCACTAGGTATGGAATAGACACTAAAATTGTCGATGATTTTAATTATAATTATCAGATAGAGCTTGGAAATACTTATGTTTTTAATCCGTATGGCAAGGAAAGTGTTGAAAAACTTAGCAATAAATACGATCAATATGCGGTGACAAACGGATCTTTGACTGCTCAAAAAGGTAAGCTTGATGGTTCTAATTTAAATAAAATCTTTAAAGACTCTTTTATTTCTGAGCTTATTGGATATGAAAAACCTGATAAAAGATTTTTTGATTATGTTTTTGAAAAAATAGGATCAGATAAGAGGGATGACTATGTTATAATTGGAGATTCTTTAACTTCGGATATGCTCGGAGGGAAAAATGCTAAGATAAAAACAATTTGGTTTAATCCAAATAAAAAAGAAAATCATTTAGATTTAGCTGTTGATTATGAAATAAGTTCTTTGAAAGAAGCCGAAGAAGGTGTAATAAAAGTTTTTGAATGATTGCAGATAAGTTGTAAAAAATGTATAGTAGTTAAGGATATTTGTGTCTTATTTGCACAAATTTATTTTAATTTCAAGAAATGAGGAGGAATAAATGGATAAGGCGTCGCCCTATCGAAGGTATAAGAAAATTAGATACTAGTATAGTGGTGGATTTCTATTTGCCATTATACAGAGAATATTCTTTGGAATATTTTATAAAATTTAGGAGAAATTGATGGCAGAAAGAAATTATAACGTTGATAATCTAATCCAACTCCAAAAGGAAATCAACAAGATGAACCCTGTTGATTTGGCTGATAAGCTTGAAGTATTGCCAGAAAAGTCTGTAGCTATTTGGATAAAGCTTTTAAACAAAGACTTGTTGGCTGATACCTTTACAGAGCTTAGAGCAGAAAATAAGGATAGAATACTAAGGATTTTGTCCGAAGAAAATATCAAAGACTTGGTTAAGGAACTAGACGAAGATGAGCTTGTAGATACCTTACAAGAGTTACCTGCTAATATGGTTAAGAAATTGATGACAAGCCATATTGATAGTGAGAGAAGGGAAATAATTAATGAACTTCTTGGCTATCCAGAAGACTCAGTCGGTTCTATCATGACAGTTAACTTTTTGTCCGTGAAGTCAAGTGAAACACCAGCCGAAGCAATGAAAAAAGTGATGGAAAGTGATCTTGATGCGGAAAAGCTTGAACAAATCTGGGTAACAGATGATTCTTTGATACTAACAGGTTTTGTCTACATAGCAGATTTAATTAGAAATAAAAAAGCAACCATAGATTCGATTACTGAGCAAATCACAGCTGCAGTAAGTCCAACTGACGATCAAGAGGTAGTAGCTAAGCTATCCATTAAATATGACCTTGGGGAAGTACCAGTTACAGATTCTGAAGGAAGACTTATCGGTATCGTACCAGCAGAAGATGTAATTGACGTAGTTCACGAAGAGTTGCAAGAAGACTTTACAAACGTTACAGGTATATCAGAACAGTCAGAATCTTATATAGATGAGTCTTCAGCAAAAATTGCAAAAAATAGGACAACCTGGCTAGTTATTTGTTTGATAACAGCAACAATGACAGGTTTTATAATTAAAAGATATGAAAGTCTTTTAGCTCAGGCAGTGGCTCTTACAGCCTACATACCAATGCTAATGGACTCAGGTGGAAACGCAGGAAGTCAAGCTTCAACTACAATTATGACTCAACTATATTCAGGGGAATTATCAGCAAAAGATTTTATGAAAGTAATTTTTAAGGAGGCAAGAGTCGGCACCTTAGTATCTTTGGTACTTGTCGCAATTAATTTTGTGAGAATTCTCTTTGTGGATAATGTAAGCCTAGCAGTTAATTTAACAGTTTCTTTGACTTTATTTTTAACTATAGTTATTTCAAATATCATAGGTGGTCTATTGCCACTTTTAGCTGATAAAATAAATGTAGACCCAACAGTGATGGCAGGTCCGCTAATAACAACAATAGTAGATACTGGTGTACTTTTAATATATTTTGAAGTGGCATCACTTTTATTAGGTTTATAGCTAATTTGATAAATAAAAATATATCCAATGGTTAAATAATATATCAAAAATATAAATAAGTAGAAAAAAATAAGCGGTTTTTTATTTAAATTTACAAAGATGGCTTATTTTTTTAATTAGATTAGTCTATCGGATCTTGGGGTATGAATGGTAAATAGGAGGGTATAATGAAAATTATTTGTTATAGCAAGTGTTCTACTTGCAAAGGTGTTTTAAAGACAATGGATGAAAAGGGTCTAAAGTATGAATTAAGAGATATCAAGGAAGAAAATCCAAGTAAGGAAGAAATTAAAAAATGGCATGAGGCTACAGATTATGATATCAAGAGGTTTTTTAATACTTCTGGTATGATTTATAGACAAGAAAATCTTAAAGACAAGCTAAAAGATATGACTCTAGATGAAAAATACGAGAAGCTTGCTAGTGATGGAATGCTAGTAAAAAGACCGATTCTTTTTCTTGATGATGGAAAGATTTTAGTAGGTCCAGATGTAAAAAAATACATTGAATCACTATAAAGCGTTGCAAAATTTCTGATAAAGGTGTATCATATAAAAAACTTACGAGGTATAATTATGAAAAAAAATTTAACTTTATCAGAAAAATTATTGGTTGGCTCTTTACTTTTTGGCCTATTCTTTGGAGCAGGAAATTTAATTTTCCCACTAGAATTAGGTCAAAGATCTGGGTCAAATATAACACCTGTGACTATAGGATTTTTGCTATCGGCAGTTAGCCTTCCTATTCTAGCTGTAGTTGCAACAGCAGCGAGCGATAGCGAATCTTTATTCGATTTATCTAAAGCAGCAGGAAGTAAATTTGCATATTTTTTTACAACTCTTTTGTATCTTACAATAGGACCAGGTTTTGCAATTCCTAGGACGGCTACAACTACATATGAGGTTGTGTTTGAAGGCAATGAGGCCCTTTATAATTCATTTGGTCTTCTTTTATTTTCGGTGGTATTTTTTGCCTTGGTATTGTTTTTTTCTATAAAAAAAGCAAAACTTATAGATACTATTGGTAAGTTTATGACACCTATATTTTTGGTATTATTATCATTCTTATTAATTCTTACCATATTCAAGCCAATGGGAACTGTAGGTGTGAGCGAACCGGCTCCAAAATACGTGTCAAGCCCTGTAGCTGTGGGTTTTGTTGATGGATATAACACACTAGATGCACCAGCTGGTCTTGCCTTTGCAATAATAATTATTTCTAGCATCAAGGAATTTGGCGTTACTGATAAGAAATCTATGGCAATTGAAACCTTAAAATCAGGTCTAGTCTGTTTGTTTGCGATGTCTTTAATATATGCCGGTCTATCTTTTATGGGAGGAGCTGCAGCAAATATCTTGGACGATTATGAAAATGGTGCGGTTATCTTAGCTAAGATTTCAGAACATTATTTGGGTAATTTAGGACACATACTTTTGTCAATAATAGTATTTATTGCTTGTCTTAAAACAGCGATAGGATTAGTTTCAGCCTGTTCGGAGATGTTTGAAGAGATGTGTAATCACAGATTAAACTACAAGACATATTGTGTAGTTTTTTCTGTAGTTTCATTACTTATAGCAAATCTAGGTCTTAAGCAAATAGTAGCCTTATCAGTACCTGTTTTGATGTTTATTTACCCAATTTCAATTGTTTTGATTGCTCTATCAATTGTTTCAATATTTATGGGCAAAAGAACATTTGTCTACAAAACAAGTTTGGCTGTTACTGGAATATTTGCTCTTTTAGACTTTTTGAAAGCTAGTCCAGAATTTGTCAGCAAGTCATCTGTGGTTACAAACTTACTTGACTTTGCAAGTAGAAGTTTGCCTGGTTTTGATATTGGATTTGCTTGGTTTATACCAGCTATAATTGCATTTTTCATAGCTTTTATAATAGATAAGAAACGTGTAAGAAATTGAATTTATTTTAATTATTAGTATGATATTATTTAGATTTATGAGAGGTAAATATGACTGATTTTATACTAAGTGCAACTTCTTCTGTCGATCTTTCAATAGAAGAATTATATAAAGAAGATATCAAATGGATTGGCTATACTTATCGAGTAGATGATAAGGAACACATAGATGATTTAGGTAAAACTATGTCACTAAATGATTTTTATGAAAAAATGATTAATGGAGCAAGTGTATCTACTAGTCAAATAACATTTGTCAGATATATGGAATATTTTGAGTCTTTGTTAAAAGAAGGAAAAGACATTCTCCATGTATGTTTATCCTCTGGGATAACTGGTGAATACCAACAAGCTCTTATGGCAAAAAAAGAGCTAGAAGAAAAATATCCTGAAAGAAAAATATTTGTTCTTGATAGTCTTGTAGGAACAGCTGGTCAAGGCATGATTGTTCTGGCATTAAATGAGTTAAGAAAAGAAGGTAAATCAATCGATGAAGTCTATGAATGGGGCATGAACAATAGGCTAAAGATGAATACAATGATATTTACTACTGATTTAACTTATTTAGTTAGAGGTGGTAGGTTATCAAAAGCTGCTGGTTCTTTTGGCAATCTTTTAAACATTTGTCCTATTATTGAATTTAATATAAACGGAGCTTTGGTTGTTAAAGACAAAATCAGAACAAAGAAAAAAGCCATGAAAGCTTTGGTCAATATTATAAGAAACAATCTAATTGAAGATTTTGATACCAGAAACGAAATTTATGTGATTCATACCCATGCTTATGAAGATGCATTAGAACTACAAAAAATGTTAAGTAAAAAACTTAGTGATTATAAAGGCGAGATCAAAATTTCTGAAATAGGAACTACTATTGGTTCACATCTAGGACCTGGATCAGTTGGCTTGGCATTTTGGAGTAAAACAAGAAATACACAAGGATAGTCGTTAAATCGGCTTCCTTTTTTTATGAGGTAATATATGAGATTAAGACACAAACCACACGCTATTCCTACAATGCAGGAAAGTGATTACATACTATTTGATCCAGAAAATTATAAAGGTTCTTGGAAGAAATTATTTAATAATGAAAATAAAATTGAACTAGAAATAGGAGCTGGTAAGGGAGATTTTATTGTACAAAAAGCTCTAAAGGATAAAGATACAAATTTCTTAGCTCTTGAGATGAACACAAATGCTTTCGTATCTGCATGCAAAAAAATTGAAGAAGAAGAGCTTTCAAATGTTTATGGAATTGTAGGTAAGGCCGAAGAATTGCTAGATATGTTTGACGAAGGCGAAATTTCAAAGATATATTTAAATTTTTCGACTCCTTGGCCTAAAAAACGCCATAACAAAAGAAGACTATCTCATGAAAATTTCTTAAAATTATATGAAGTGATTTGTAAAAATGGTGCAGAGATAGAATTGAAAACTGATAACGAAGATTTTTTTGAAGGAAGTCTATCATATATGGAAGATTTTGGAATGGAGATTGTAAAGGTAGATAGAAATCTTTTAGAAGAAGAATCAATAGTTACAGAATATGAAAGAAAATTTAGGGATAGAGAAATGCCTATTTATTATTTAAAGGCAAAATTCAAATAGCATTAATATAAAAACAAAGTACAGTTTAAGTAAATAAAAAAATAGGGAGAATAAATGAAGAAAACTAAGAAATGGATTTTAAGACTCCTAGCAATAATTGTTATAGTTTTTGTTTCGTATTTTTTTGGAATGAAAGGCGGAGTGTTTAATTCAGAAACAAATATATCATCAGATATAATCAAAAATCAAATTTTATCAGTAAAGGAGTTAACAACACTCAAATACAAGTACACAAATGTTGGCTCTTTCGAAAACCAAGCAGAATTTTATGGAATGAAACTTCCTTTTACCCAAAAGAAATTTATTATTTCATACGATGGGGAAGTAAATGCTGGAATTAACCTAGAAGAAGCAGAAGTTACTATAAACAAAGAGGATAAAAAAGTAAGTATTAAAATCCCTAAAGCAGAAATTTTAAACCATGTTATAGATGAAGATTCTCTAACAATATTTGATGAGAAAAATTCTATTTTTAACCAATTGGAAGTAAAAGATTTTTCTGATTTTAGGAAAGATGAGATGAAAAAAGTTGAAAAAGACCTTGAAGAGAAGGGATTTTTGGAAGAAGCAGACCAGAAAACAAAGGATGCTATAGTAGAAATTTTAAAAATAAATCCACTTCTTGAAGAATATGAAATTAAATTTAACTAAATTAAGCTAGGCAGTTGCCTAGCTTTTATAGTGTAAAATTATATATAAATGTAACTAAAGGGTAAAGAATTATTTGGTGAGATAAATAAATTAATAGTGAATGTCTACCTATTTTGGCAAGGAAGTTGTCATTGGTGTCAAAATTATAAAAGTTTTTAGCTAGTAAAAATTTTCCAAGGGATAAACCTGCCAAGAAAGCAAAAATCCAAGGTATCATAGGGAAATAGTCATTTGATAAAAATCCATATGATGGAAATCCTAATGGAAATAAATTTAAATCGTAAAGTTTTTCAAAAAAACTATATCTTGATAAAAAACCAGCTGGAATTTTATAAGAAAAGCTAAAGGCAAGTAAAAACAATGGCCAAAGCTTAGGATTTATTTTATCTTTAAGTAATCCTCCTATTATCATTGATAAACCTAGTCCGTTCAAGACTCCCCAAATTATTAGTTGTTCTCGTGCGAAAAAATAAGTGATAATTGTGATCGAAAAGCCTATTATATTGGTAATTATTCCTCTTTTTATATTTTTTTTAGAACTTAGGAAGTTAGAAGTTATTCCCGATATCATAAAAAAAGACATGGCTATTGAGAGTTGCCAAATTTTGTTAAAGACGGTTCCATCATAAAAATCTAATGGCCAGTAATAGTTTATATTGTATAATAAGTGAAAGAGAACCATTGAAATTATAGTAAGTCCTCTAAAAGTATCGATTATTTGTATTCTTTTCATAAAAACTCCTCTTCTTATTATAACATATGGTAAAATAATCTTATAAAGTTTTGGAGGAAATATGAAAAATTTTGATGATTATTTAGATTATTTATATGGTAGAGGTTCTTCTGGAGGAGATCATACCCTTAAAAATATTAGAAAGGTGATGGAGGTTTTTGATAATCCTCAGGATAAAATAAAAGTAATTCATGTTGCAGGTACTAATGGAAAGGGCTCTACAGCAAAAATGATAGCAAAAGCTCTTTCTAAAAAGGTAAAATGTGGGATTTTTACCTCTCCATATATGGTAAAAATAAACGAAGAAATTTCTATAAATGGTACTGACATTAGTGATGATGATTTTTGTAGGCTCATAGATAGGGTTAGACCTGTAGCAGAAAAATTTGACCAAGAAGGTTTTCACATAACATATTTTGAGTTTCTTACAGCAATGGTTTACCTTTATTTTTATGAGAAAAACGTTGATGTGGCAGTAATAGAAGTGGGACTTGGGGGCAGTCTTGATTCTACAAATATCATAAAAAGTCCACTAGCATCAGTAATTTGCTCTATATCGCTAGACCATATGAATGTATTGGGGTCAACAATTCAAGAAATTGCAGCAAATAAGGCTGGGATTATTAAGAAAAATCGCCCTGTTTTTGTTTATCCACAAACAAAAAACGAAGCTTTTGAGGTTATAAAAGATAAGGCAATTGATGAAAATGCAAAATTGTATAGTTTGAAAAAAAGTGATATAAATATCAAAGAAATTTCAAACGTTGGAAATATTTTTGATTATAAGTCTTATAAAGATATAAAAACAAGCCTCAGGGGAAAACATCAAATTTACAATGCAGGGCTTGCTGTAATGGTTTTAGATTATTTTAATGAAGACTTTAATTTAAGTAGTGAAGATATAAAAAGTGGAATATTTGAAACTTATAATCCTGGTAGACTTGATTTAGTAAGCACAAATCCGAAAGTATTGCTAGATGGCTCTCATAACAAAGAGTCAATAGATGCGCTTTTAGAAAGTCTTGAAAATTTTGACTATGATAGGTTAATCGTTGGTTTTTCTATTCTTAAAGATAAGGACCACAAGGATATAATTAGAAAAATAGCAAGCCTCTCAGATAAGTTTATAATCACTCATATTGATGACAATCCAAGGGCTATGGATGTAAAAGATATTGAAAAAGAAGCTGTGGAGTTTGCGTCTGACATCGTTATTATTAAAGATAACAAAGATGCGTATAAATCTTCTATAAAAGAAGCTAGAGATACAGATTTAGTACTTTGGTGCGGATCCTTATATTTAGTTGGGAAAATATTATCATTTGTTAAAAACTAAATTATAAATAAACTAGACAAGAATCTCTAAATATTATAAAATAGAAGCAAGTAACACATAAATTAAGGGGGATATATGAAAATTAAAAAAATTATGACAGGTGCTTTTGCACTAGCCATGGCAGTAAGTCTTGCTGCTTGTGGCGGAAATAAAGAAGGTACAAAAGAAGAAGGTAAAAAGGGAGATGATGCTGGCGAAGCACAAGTATCAGCAACAATGATTACCGATGAAGGCGGTATTAACGATAAGTCATTTAACCAATCATCTTACGAAGGTTTAACAGCCTATCAAGAAGAAGGTAAGATTAAATTTGATTACATTGAATCACATAAGAAAACAGATTATCAACCAAATCTAGAAAGTGCTCTAGATAGTGAATCAGATATTATCTTTACTGTTGGTTATGCTCTTTATAATGACACAGCTAAGGCAGCTGATGCTAACCCAGATCAAAAATATGCTATAATTGATAACGCAAATATTGATGGTAAAGAAAACCTTGTTGGTATTACCTTTGCTGATAACGAAAACTCTTTCTTAGTTGGATATATTGCTGGTATGAAATCAGAATCTAATAATGTTGGATTTGTTGGCGGCCAAAAATCTGACGTAATAGATAGGTTTGAATACGGCTATAGAGCTGGTGTTAAACAAGCAGCCAAAGAAAAAGGAGTTGATATAGAAGTTCAAGTTCAATATGCAAACTCTTTTTCTGACCAAGCAGCTGGTAAAAATATAGCTAATCAAATGTACCAAAACGGTGCTGACGTAGTCTTCCACGCAGCAGGTGGTGTTGGTATTGGTGTATTTGAAGCAGCTAAAGAAAATGACAAATACGTAATCGGTGTAGATCGTGACCAAAAAGACGAAGCTCCTGACCATATCTTAGCTTCAACAATAAAAGGTGTTGGAAGAGCTGTTCAATTAACACTTGACGATCTTATAGATGGTAAATACGCTGGCGGTGAAACTGTTGCATACCACTTAAAAGATGGTGAAGCATTAGGCATTGCTTACGGTGATAACGACCTTGTAGACAAAGAAGTAAAAGACAAGGTAGAAGAATTAAGAAAACAAATTATTGATGGTGAAATAGAAGTACCTCAAAATGAGGAAGAATTTAAATCAATGGGATATGAAGATTAATATTCTTATATAATATTTAAAGTCAATATTCTAAAAAAGAGTAGGCTGTGTTCTACTCTTTTTTAGTCAGAGTTAAGAAGTGAGGAAATATGGATAAATATTTTGATCAAGATCCTGTTATAAGTATGAAAAATATCCATAAGAGTTTTGGCGACAAAAAAGTATTGAAGGGAGTTGATTTTGATCTTCACAAATGTGAAGTTCACGCACTTTTAGGAGAAAATGGTGCTGGTAAAACTACTTTGATGAACATACTATATGGTATGTTTGGCCAAAGTGATGGACAAATATTTATTAAAGGAGAAGAAATAATCAATAATTCACCTAAAAAAGCGATTTCCATGGGTGTCGGTATGGTTCACCAGCACTTTATGCTAATAGAGCCTTTTACAGTTACAGAAAATATCATTCTTGGCTATGAAGGCACAAAGGGAATTTTTATTGATAGAAAAAAAGCCAGAGAAGATATCAAAAACCTATCTGAAGAATATGGTTTATATATTGACCCGGATAGCAAGGTAGAAGATATATCTGTTGGACAACAACAAAGAGTTGAAATATTAAAAGCCCTTTACCATGGAGCTGATGTATTGATATTTGATGAGCCAACAGCAGTATTGACTCCCCAAGAGATAGAGGAATTTATTGAAATTGTTGAAAAACTAACAAATCTAGGCAAGTCAATTATTATAATAACCCATAAACTTGATGAAATAAAGGCTATGGCTGACACCTGCACTATTATAAGACGCGGTGAATATATCGACAAGGTTAAAGTAAGCGAAGTTGATGAAAATATTCTAGCTGAGAAAATGGTTGGTAGGGATGTTTCTTTTAACGTAAAAAAAGAAGACGTTAAGTTAGGTGAAGAAGTCCTGAAAATAGAAAATCTTTGGGTTAAGGATAACAGAAAAATAGATAAAGTCAAAGGATTAAATTTATCTCTTAGAAAAGGAGAAATCCTCGGTATAGCAGGCGTTGATGGAAACGGTCAATCTGAACTTATTGATGCAATTTATGGAATGAGGAAAGTCGAAAAAGGCACGGTCACTTTTAAGGGAGTTGATATCACTGATAAAAAACCTAGAGAGATTCTAGATATGCGTATGACTCAAATTCCTGAAGATAGGCAAAAAAGAGGGCTTGTACTTGAATATTCAATAAAAGATAACCTTATTCTTGAAAGCGTAGATAAAGAAAATTTCTCTAAAAATGGAATCCTTGATTTTAATAAAATTGATAAAAATGCCGATGATTTAATTGATAAGTTTGATATAAGGCCAAGGGATAAAGAGGAACTTGCAGGATCTCTGTCAGGTGGTAACCAACAGAAGGTAATTATAGCAAGAGAAATCTCATCAAATCCAGATTTACTAATAGCAGCCCAACCGACTAGAGGACTTGATGTTGGAGCTATTGAGTTTATTCACCAATATCTAGTAGAGCTTAGAAACCAAGGAAAAGCTGTTCTATTAATAAGCTTCCAACTAGATGAGGTAATGGATTTATCTGATAGGATAGCAGTAATTTATGATGGAAAAATCGTTGGTGAACTTAATCCAAAAGAAACTGACGAATTTGAAATAGGTAGATTAATGGCAGGAGGTACTAATGACTGATACAAATAAAAAAACTAAAAAAAGAGCATCACTCAAAAGCTCGCCATTGGTATTTACTCTTGTTTCAATATTGTTAGGGCTAATTGTTGGAGCAATTGTTTTAGCATTAGCTGGCTATAACCCAATTGAAGCTTATCAAAAGATAATTGAAGGAATTTTTAAATCACCAAGAAATATGGGATGGGCTATAGTAAATTCTACCCCTATTATCTTAACTGGTTTAGGAGTTTGTTTTGCTTTTAAAACTGGCTTATTTAATATGGGAGCTGAGGGTCAGTTTATAATCGGAACAACAGTTGGTTTTTTGCTTGGTTATTTAGTAGATTTACCACCTGTTATTCACGTTTTTGTAACAGTTGTTGTTGCATTATTAGCAGGATCTATCTATGGAGGTATAGCTGGTTTTGTAAAGGCGAAATTTGGTATCCATGAGGTAATATCAACAATAATGTTAAACTGGATAGCTTTTTATTTACAAAACTTCGTGGTATATCGTTATCGTATGCCAAACTCCATGAGTAGTTTTGAAGTAAAAGAATCTGCTAAGATAACCTTAGTAAAAAATGCTGCACAAAAATACGATGGAATTTTTGGTCAATTTTTCAAAGCTCCAATTCACATGGGGATAATATTTGCTATAGTTTGTGCCATATTAATATATTTTATACTTGCTAAGACAAGTTTAGGATATAAGCTAAAAGCTGTTGGCTTAAATAAAGAAGCGAGTGAATATGGTGGAATTAACGTTAATAATAAAATTATACAATCAATGGCTATTTCAGGAGCTATATGTTCTTTAGCAGGTGTTAGCCAAATTTTGGGCTATACTTATTCTTTGCCAATACTATCGGCAATGGAAAATTTTGGTTTTGATGGACTAGCAGTTGCTCTTTTAGCATCAAACAATCCAATAGGATGTATCTTTTCTGGTATATTTTTAGGATCAATAAAGTATGCGGGAGGTAACCTTCAAAGGTCAATGGGAGTGCCAAGTGAACTTATTTCGATAATTATAGGTACAATAATCTTATTTACAGCTATTCCATTGATATTTAGAATTCTAAAAGCTAAGATGAATAAAAAATCAAAAAGAAAGGCAGGTAAAGTAAATGCTTAATCTAACAATTTTAGGGTTAATAATAGGAAATACCTTATCAAATGCTGCACCTGTTTTGCTAGCTGGTCTTGGCGGTATGATGTCAGAAAAATCTGGGGTTGTAAATATTGGACTTGAGGGAATGATGACAATTGGAGCATTAATTGGCGCTACAGTCGGATATTTCACAAAAAATCCGTGGCTAGGATTTTTGTGTGGTGGACTTGCTGGAATGTTTTTTGGTTTAATCCACGCCTTTGTATCAATAACTCTTGCTGGTGATCAGACTATTTCGGGTATAGCAATAAATACACTTGCTCCAGGTTTGGCATTATTCCTTTCTAGGATGATTTTTGATGGTGCGACTCAAACTCCATCAATCGCATTAGAAGATAAGATGCCAAGGCTTTTTGACGGCATGATAAAAAATCAAGCTTTGAAAAATATATTTTCTCAATACGCAAATGTTTATATAGCTTTAATTTTCGTTGTATTAGTGTATGTATTTTTGTATAAAACAAAATGGGGACTTAGACTTATTGCTGTAGGAGAACATCCAGTAGCAGCAGAAAGTTTAGATATATCTGTAGTAGCTATAAGATATGCTGCTGTAATGTTTTCTGGCTTTATGGCAGGTTTAGGTGGTGCGTCTATGTCACTTGCTGTGGTAAGTGTTTTCTCACCTACATTGATAGCAGGTCAAGGATATATCGCCCTTGTTTGCGTCATTTTTGGTAATTGGAAACCACAAGGAGTATTGATTGGTTCACTATTTTTTGGACTAACTCAAGCTATAGCGACATATTTAACAGGAACAACAATACAAATTCCTATGGAATTCGTTTCAATGATTCCGTATATTTCAATATTAATTTTCTTAATTATATTTAATAAAAAATCAAATGCCCCTAAGGCTAGTGGTAAACCATACCTTACAGAGGATATAGGATAAGAAAAAATCGTCCAAAGACAAACGTCTAAGGACGATTTTTCATTTTGTCCACTTAAGTGAGTTGAGCGAACGAAAGAGAGCGAAACAATAAACCACC
>URUJ01000016.1 GCA_900551095.1 uncultured Anaerococcus sp.
TAGACCATAGGAGTTTTAAAAGACAAGGCATAAAACAAATACCAACAATACATCTGGGAGCAAGTGCTAGTGCAATGGAAAGAAAAGGATTTGGAGCAGTTTCAAGAGGGACAAAAAAACAAGGACTATCTCAATAAAAACTAAGGCAAGCACAAGTATAAAAATAGGCTAAAGTGAATTATCAGCCTATTTATGATATAATATATCTTAATAATCAAACGGATAAGGGGTAATAATATGGCATTTTTTATAAACCATTATGGACCTTATTGTTATAAAGAAAAATGAACAAAGATGACCTAAAAAGAGCTGCAAATATGATAAGAAGCTTAGTTTTAAGAATGATCAAAAACTCTTATGTGAACTTAGAGTCATTAGAAAAATATGGATTATTTTGGGAAGAAAACGAAGAAGTAGGTAAAAGTAAAAAAAGAAAAATTATGATTTTTTTGGGTGGAGGTAATTCATGGATTTTGAATTTATTATGTATCATTTATTAAGTGGATGTATTCCTGTATTTTTAGCAGTAGCTATCTATTTTGCTATTTTATATGTAGTTGGTAAAAAACAAACGAAAGGACATATAATTTTATCCTTTGTTTTCTGCTTTTATCTCACAGGGATATTGGCGGCGACGGGTATTGCCATTAAAGGCTCATTTTCACCAAGAATTGTTTATATTCCTTTTGTGGATATGATTAAAGGGCCAATAGACACGTTTTTAAATGTAATTTTATTTATACCATTGGGATTTTTTCTACCATTTCTATATAAAAAATATAATCGATTAGCAAATATAGTTTTAGCCGGATTTCTTTTATCCTTATCTATTGAGTTTGTTCAGATGTTTGATATGGGATCAACAGATATAAATGACTTAATAGTAAATACTCTTGGTACGTGTTTGGGATTTGGTATTTATAAATCATTTAATAAAGCTTTTCCAAAATCTTGGATCAATCAAACTCAAGTTGATGGTGTTCAATGTTATTATGAACTGTTATTTTTTTGGATAGGCACATTAGTAATCATGCTCACTGTTCAGACATATATTTTTAACATATTATTTGCTTCAAAGTTTTAATTAGATGGAGGAGCGGTAATAACAACTACTAAAATATTATTAAGACACTTACTATTTACCAAATTTTGCCGCAACTAATTGAATTATGGGGCTTAACATAAAGTCGGAAGAAGTCTCTGAAAAAAAGTAATGACAACAGAAAGACCAATGACTACAACCTTGTTTCTATTAAGGGCTGTATAATTGGGTCTTTCTGTTTTTGACTTATCGGTAGGGATGTTTTTTACTATTATTTTCTATGAAATTTTTCAGATTGTTTATTTTGGGTATAAGTAGAATAAGATGTACTAATAGTATAATAAAGGAGTTTTTATGGATTTTATTGAGCTTGCTAGAGAGTGTTATTCTTTAAAAAAATATGATGGAAGAAAGGTTAGTAGGGAAAAGCTGGGTCTTATTTTAGAGGCGGCTCGTTTATCTCCTACTGCAAAAAATTTGCAAAATTATTTTATCTATGTTGCAGAGTCTGATGATGCCCTTGCTAAGGTTGACGAAGTGACTCCTTGTAGGTATGGGGCTAGTACAGTCCTCATATTGACTTTTGATAGGAGCAAAGTTTTTACTTATCCAGGGGGAAAATATGACTCTGGTTTTGAAGATACTGCTATTATCGCAACTCACAATATCCTTGCGGCAAAGGATGTTGGTGTTGATTCTTGTTGGCTAAATAATTTTGACCCTGATAAGGCTAAGGAAATCTTTGATCTTGCTGAGGAGGAAATACCAGTATGCCTAGTTGATTTAGGTTTTCCGGCAGATGGGGCAGGTCCTCTTGCCAAACATACCGATAGAAAAGATATAGCAGATGTGGTGAAATATATTTAGGATGATTTTTGCCCTTGAGGGTCAGCTTACTCCTCTATAAATCATTGGATACAGTTCTTTTCACCTTAATGATGCTTTAGCTGACCCTCTATTTTTTATAGGTTCCAAATATATAAACCAGCTCGTTCTTTGATGAGCTGGTTTTTTCTTAAGAACTTTCGTTTATTTTGATTAATTTACGATAAGTAAATATAGATAATTTAAGTCGAATTTCTTTTAGCTTTGATTCTTTTTTTTTATTTTGAAAGAAGATTTAATTCTAAATATAGTTATAATATATTTATCTATTTACAGAGAAGTAAATCAATATTTACCCTACTATAAAATTACAAATGATACATTTCAAAAAAGAACAATCTGATAAATTATAAAGAAAAAACAATATTTTATTTTGGGAAAACCAAGCAATTGTAAATATCATGGATATTTAACCAAAAAATCGTTTGCAAAATTCAAAAATTAAAGTAATATTTATTGTAGGATGATAAATATTAGACAAAGGAGGTACTATGTACGAACAAAGAGTAACACTTTCTAATGAAATTGGTTTGCATGCTAGACCAGCATCAATATTCATAAGACAAGCTGTGCAGTTTCCTTGTGATATAACTGTTGAAAAAGCTGGAAGGAGTTATAATGCTAAGTCTATCATGTCAGTTCTGAGCATGAGTGCTTCTAAAGGCGATGAGATAGTAATTAGAGCAGACGGAGAAGAAGAAGAAGAAGCCGTAAAGAGTCTTATCGATTTAGTTGAAAATAAATTAAGTCAATTCTAGCATACTTATAATTAACGAGCTTAGGCTCGTTTTTTTTATTTTTTATGGTATGTTGTTTTATGCGGATATATTGATAATCCATAGCAAAAAGGTATGATTTAAAAGAGCGAAAAATAGATAAAAGAGGTAGATTATGAGCGATTTATTAAAAATTGAAAATCTCCATGTTTCGGCTGGAGATAAGGATATATTAAAAGGGATTAATTTGACAGTTGGTAAGGGGGAGGTCCATGTTGTTATGGGCGCCAATGGTTCTGGTAAATCAACCCTTATGAATACTATTATGGCAAATCCTGTTTATGAAGTTAAAGAAGGGAAGATTTTCTTTGAAGGTGAAGATATCACAGATCTTAGTGTTGATAAGAGGGCTAGACTTGGTATTTTCATGTCTTTCCAACACCCAGATGAGATTCCTGGTGTAAAGCTTTCTGATTTTTTAAGAATTTCTGAAGAGCAAATCACAGGGGATAAGCCAAAGATTTTGGCTTTTAATAAAAAACTTAACAAAGAGATGGAAGAATTAAAACTAGATTCTTCCTATGCTAATAGGTATGTAAATGTTGGTTTTTCTGGTGGTGAGAGGAAAAAATCAGAGATTTTACAAATGCAAATGCTAAATCCTAAGCTTGCCCTTCTTGATGAGACAGATTCTGGTCTTGATGTTGATGCGGTAAGAATTGTTTCAGAAGGGATTAAAAATTTCCTAGATGGGGAAAAATCAGTTATCCTTATTACCCACCACAGAGAAATTTTATCCAATATTAAGGCTGATTATGTTCATATACTAAAAGACGGCATAATCCAAGAAACAGGAGACGATAGCCTAATGGATAAGATCGAAGACGAAGGTTATGAATGGGTGTAATATGAAAGAGATTAATATTGCAGAACAATTAAAGGACATAGACCGTGGTTACTATGATTTCTTTAATGAATTTTTATACTCAGATATTACAGAAAAGGGCTTAAATGCTGATATTGTAAATGAAATATCTGATAAGAAGAACGAACCAGATTGGATGAGGAAGAGAAGACTAAAGAGTCTTGAACTTTTTGATAAAATCGACAATCCTTCTTGGGGACCAGACTTATCAGAGCTTGATATGAAAGATATCACAACTTATGTAAAGCCACCAACAGACAAAAAGTCTAGCTGGGAGGCGCTCCCAGATGATATCAAGGATACCTTTGATAGGCTTGGTATTCCTCAAGCTGAGCAGGAAAGTTTAGCAGGGGTTGGTGCCCAATACGATAGTGAGGAAGTTTACCACTCTATTCAAAAACATTTGGAAGACCAAGGTGTTATCTTTATGGACTTTACAACTGCCCTTAAAGAACACGAAGATTTGGTCAAGAAATATTTCCAAAAGGCAATCCCACCAACTCTTCACAAATATGCTGCCTTACATGGTGCTGTTTGGTCAGGTGGATCATTAATCTATGTGCCAGAAGGAGTCAAGGTTGATATTCCTCTTCAATCTTATTACAGACTAAATGCTCCAGGCGCAGGCCAATTTGAGCATACTATGATTATTGCTGAGGATAATTCTAGAGTACATTTTATCGAAGGTTGTTCAGCACCAAGATATAATGTTGTAAACCTTCATGCTGGCTCTGTAGAAATCTTTGTCGGCAAAAACGCTGAAGTAAGATTTTCTACCATAGAGAACTGGTCAAGAAATATGTATAATCTAAACACCAAACGTGCTATTATCCAAGAAGGCGGCAAGATGATTTGGGTATCAGGATCATTTGGTTCAAAAGTGTCTATGCTATATCCAACATCAGTTTTAGCTGGTGAGGGTGCTAGAGCTGAGTATACAGGTATTACCTTTGCAGGTGACGGTCAATATATAGACAATGGTTGCTCTATGATTCACCTTGCTCCAAATACCTACTCAACAGCTCTAACCAAGTCAATTACAGCAGGTAATGGCAAGTCTATGACTCGTTCACTAGTTGAAATGAGGAAAAATTCTACAGGTTCAAAATCAACTGTAGACTGCGAAAACTTAATGATCTCAGAGGAAAGTCAATCAGACACTATCCCAGTTTTAGATATAAGAAATGATGACGTAGACTGTGGCCACGAGGCAAAAATTGGGTCAATTGACCAAGGACAAGTCTTCTACCTAATGAGCAGGGGTATTCCAGAAGATGAAGCCAAATCAATGATTGTTAGGGGCTTTGCTGAGCCTATATCAAAACTTTTGCCACTAGAATACGCAGTTGAAATGAATAACCTTATTGATATGGAATTGGAAGGAGCAAACGGCTGATGACAAAGATAAACGAAATGAGAGCCCCAACTTGGGCCTACCTGGGTCTAAATAATGCTGATTATGACCTAGTAGAAATTAAAAACCAGCCTTTCTATGATAAATCTGTCGGAGAAGGACTTAGCCAAGTAGAAAAAGCCTTTGAAGGCGAAACTTACGGTCTTTCCGCTAAGATAAATAAAGAAAACAAAGACTTTAGAAATCACTTCTTAGGCTTTGATATAGATAAAGACAGACAAACAGAATTTATAAATCTAGAACCAAACGACGAAAACAATATTCTTGTGTCAAGTATCGAAATAAACGCAAGAGAAAATACTTCTTCATCATTTTTGGTAAATTTTTCAGACCTTGCCAGTGGAAAGATTTTTATAAATTCTCAAATCTTAGTCAATTTAGAGAAAGATTCTAAGGTGAAACTAGTAGTCGTAGTTAACCTTAAAAACGAATCAACAAACCTAAATTCTATAGCAACAAGACTTGCTGATAGGGCAGAGCTTGATGTGACTTATATAGAAATTGGCGCGACCAAATCTATGGTCAATATTAGAAATATCTTAAGAGGTGAAGAAGCAAAGGTCATAGAAAATGGTGTTTACTTCAAATCAGAAGAAGAATACTTAGATTTAATGGCTGTAAATGAGCATTTTGGTATAAATACAGATTCCAATACCCTATTTAACGGGGCCTTAAAAGATAAGGCAGTTAAAAACTTTAAGGGAATTGTTGACCTAAGACGTGGCTGCACCAAGGCTGACGGCAAGATTGGTGATTATTCAATGATGCTTTCAGATGAGGTAGTAAACAAATCTGCCCCTATTCTTCTAAATGAAGAAAAAGAAGTAGCTGGCAAGCACGCTGCAAGTGTTGGTAGGATGAATAAGGAGATGCTATTTTATATCATGAGCCGTGGTTTTAGCAAAAAACAAGCAGAGTCTATGATGCTTGAGGCAAACTTTGCTCCAGCTCTTGATAAGATAGAAAACGAAGAACTTCGCAGCAAGATAGCCGCTGAAGTTCACGAATTAAATAGCAGGATTTAGTATGAATTTTGATCAAATTAGAAAAGACTTTCCCTACCTTGACGGGGCTAAGGTTGGTAAAGATGTAATCTATCTAGATACAGCTGCCACCAGCCAAAAGCCAAAACGAGTAATAGAGGCTGTTGATTCTTATTATAGATATAAAAATGCCAATCCTCACAGGGGCGCTCACTACCTATCATGGGTAGCAACAGAAGCCTACGAAAATGGTAGGGAAGTAATCAAAAACTTTATAAATGCAAAATCAAGAAATGAAATAGTCTACACAAAGACTACAACAGAGGCGATGAACCTCCTTGCCTATTCTTATGGTCTTGATAATCTTAAAGCTGGAGATGAGATTTTGATCACCATCTTAGAACACCACGCCAACCTAGTTCCTTGGCAGAGGGGTGCAAAGGCAACTGGTGCAAAACTTGTCTTTGCTTATCTAAAAGATGATAATTCCCTTGACTATGAGGATTTAAAAGCGAAGATAAATGAAAAAACAAAGATCGTTTCAGTAACAGGTGCTTCAAATGTAACAGGAGAAATCACTGATTTAAAGAAAATCATTGGCTGGGCAAAAGAAGTGGGAGCTACAACAATAGTAGATGCAGCTCAACTTGTGGCCCACAAAAAAATTGATGTTACTGACCTTGATTGTGATTTTCTAGTATTTTCAGGACATAAAATTTATGCTCCTATGGGCATAGGAGTTCTTTACGGCAAATATGACATACTTGATCAGATGAAGCCTTTTAACCTTGGCGGAGATATGATAGAATATGTTTATGAAGATTATTCAACTTTTGCCAAAGCACCTCTAAAATTTGAGGCCGGCACACCAAATGTTGGTGGGGTAATAGGACTTATAGAGGCTATAAAATACGTGGAAGAAATCGGCATGGAAAATATCCACGCCCACGAGATGGACCTTACCAACTATGCCTACGATTTGATAAAAGACATAGAAAATATAAAGCTTATCCATCCAAAATCTTGCGAGGAAGGAGCACTAATATCCTTTACCTTTGATGATATCCACCCACACGATATAGCATCTATCCTAGATTCCAAGAATATAGCTGTTAGAAGTGGTCACCACTGTGCTATGCCCCTTCACACCTATCTAAAAATCTCATCAACAGCCAGGGCATCTTTTGCAATTTATAATACAAAAGAAGAAGTCGAAATCTTTGCAAAAAGCTTAAGAGAAGTAAGAAAGGTGATGGGACTATAATGGATATGCAAGAAATATATAGTCAGATAATCTTAGATCATTCAAGAAATCAAGCCAATAAACATGACCTAGAAGATGCTGACATCAAGGAAGACGGCCACAATCCTTCTTGTGGCGACGAGATAGTTTTGCAATTGAAACTAGATGGAGATAAAATTGTGGATGCAGCCTTCACAGGTGATGGTTGCGCAATAAGTCAAGCTGCCACATCAGTAATGTGCGATATGTTGGTAGGAAAAACAATCGACCAAGCAGACAAAATGGCAGATATTTACCAAAGAATGATCAAGAGAGAAGATGTGACAGATGAGGAACTCGAAGAACTAGAAGATGCAGTAGCCTTCAAGAACATCCAAAATATGCCACAAAGGGTAAACTGTGCCCTACTATCTTGGAATACCTTGAGGGCAGTTTTAGATGAAAAGAACTAAGTTTGATAAATTAGAATCATATACATCAGCTATAACAGCAGTTTTAGTTTATATTTTAGCAATTTTGCAATATAAAAATGACAACCCTTATTGGTGGATAATTCTAATTGCTGCCATCTTTATGACTGCTAATGCCTATATGAAGTATAAAAAATTTAGAGATAAGTGAAAAAATAAGCTTGGATAAAAAATAAAAGATTGGACAAAGAAAAATTGAAAAAATTTCCTATTTGTCTTGTCCACTTAAGTGAGTTGAGCGAACGAAAGAGAGCGAAACAATAATCCACCTGCTATGCAGGTGGAGGAAATTAGATTTATCTTCAAGCACCAAGAAAACCTCCTTAAAGTATAATTGTGATAGTCACATGCACAATTAAACAAGGAGGTAATCTTGGATAAGAATAGTTTATCACATACAAAGTGAAGATGCAAATATCATATAGTCTTTGCACCAAAATACAGAAGGCAAGTAATATACAGACAACTAAGAAAAGATATAGGCAGCATACTTCGAGAATTATGTTAAAGAAAAGGAATAAATATAATAGAAGCAGAACTATGTCCAGATCATATCCATATGTTGGTAGAAATACCACCAAAATATTCAATATCACAAATCATTGGATATTTAAAAGGAAAAAGATCGCTGATAATATTCGATAGGCATGCCGACTTAAAATATAAATATGGAAACAGACACTTTTGGTGTAGAGGATACTATGTGGATACGGTGGGAAGAAATGAAAAGAAAATAAAAGAATATATACAAAATCAATTAAAAGAATATTATTATGCTGACCAAATAAGTATAAAGGAATACTATGACCCGTTTACGGGAGAGGGAGTCAAATAAAAACAAATAAAAAACTGCTTCAGGTGTAGTTGGGATGGTGGTGCATGTGACGGAATATTCGGAGCCCCAACAGGGGCGTGCTGGTATTCGCGCCTTATAGGCGCTGTGCAAACCACCAGCTAAGCTGGTAGTTTTGATTATAATAATATTAGCTAGGGGTGCGATTTAGCTGAGAGATGGATTTTCCATTAACCCTTTAAACTTGTTAGGTTAAAACCTGCGTAAGAAAGCTATAAACCTCATTTATTATTGGGTATGCTGACACTATGAGAGTTCGAAAAAATCGAACTCTTTTTTTGTTCAAAACAGATAAGATAAATGGAAAAAAATAATTATTATTACTACGAATTTTGTCTATTTAAAACTGGAATTATTCATTTTAGTTAAAGCAATTGTTTTCACAATAATATGAAATTTAATAAATATTAGTGGATAAAACAAGTGGTATACTAAAAACAGGAGGCGGATATTATTATGACTAATGAATTTCTGTGGGGTGGATCAATATCTGCTCATCAATCTGAAGGAGCTGGTGATCCAGTTTATGAGAAAGGTAAATCTATATATGATGCTCTAAAAGATAGAGGGTTTAGAGATTTTTCTCAAGGTATTGATTTATACCATAGGTATAAAGATGACATAAGATTGTTGAAAGAAATGGGATTTAATTCTTTTAGATTTTCAATTTCTTGGTCGAGAATTTTTCCTAAAGGCGAGGGCAAAATTAATCAAAAAGGTGTGGATTTTTACAATTCATATATAGATGAATTAATTAAAGTTGGAATTGAACCAATTATTTGCTTGTACCATTTTGATACCCCTTTATATTTACAAGAAAAATACGATGGATGGTTTTCAAGAAAAACAATTGAAGCTTATGTAAATTATGCTAGATTTTGTATAAAGGAGTTCGGTGACAGAGTTAAATATTGGATCCCCATGAATGAACAAAATGGAACTTCTTTGATTGCGTTAATCTCGTCTGATATTTCTATTAATGATTCTAATTTTGATAAATATAAAAATCAATTAAATTATAATTTAGCGGTTGCATCATCTTATGTTAATGAATTTGTAAAAAAATATGTTGAAGATGGTGTTTGTATAAATATGGTAGTTACTAGGCCAGCATATCCGGCAACTTGTTGCCCAGAGGATGTATTAATTGCAAATAGGATTAATGAGGTTTACAATTTTGGATTATTAGATTTACTTACTAGTGGTAAATTTTCAAATCAATCGTTATTCAAAATGAGAGAAACTAATAGTTTACCTGAGATGAATTGTTCTGATTTAAAACACCTATATGAAAATAGAGCAACTAATATTGGTATAAGCTATTATGGATCTTTTACTGTTGGACAACATGAAAAAGATTTGGATGTGGTTAAAGATACCTTATCAATATTTAAAGGTAAAAAAACTGAATTTCCTGATAACCCTTATTTGAATAAGACGCAATGGGATTGGACTATTGATCACTTAGGTCTAAGAATCATATTAAATCAAATTTATTCAAGATATAATCTACCTATTTATGTATTAGAAAGCGGAATAGGAGTAAAGGAAGAGTTGAATGAAAGTAAGACTATTGAAGATGATTATAGAATAGATTATTTAAGTAAACAAATAGTTTCTGTTTTAGATGCAAAATTTAATGATTATGTGGATATCAGATCTTATTTAACTTGGGGTCCAATTGATATACTATCGTCTAGTGGTGATATGTCCAAGAGGTATGGTTTTATTTATGTAGATAGAGATAATGAGAGCAAAGGAAGTTTTGATAGGTATAAGAAAAAGAGTTTTTATTGGTTTAAGAAAGTTATAGAAACTAATGGAAAGTATGCTTATGAAGAGCTTAGAGAAAAGAATTGAGGTAATACTAAATCGATTGGCATTTGAAGATGGCTTCATGGTACTAGAAGTTGCCAATAAATGCGATGTTTCAGTTAGGACAATTTATTCAGATATAAAAAACATTGAAAATAATATTTTAAATGAATTAGATATCGAATTTATTAATACTAGAGGATTTTACTCAATAGAAGCTGAAGATAGAGATATTCTAATTCAATATCTTCAGTCAAAAGAGTTAGAAAAAAGTATATCTAATATATCATTAAAATATCAAATAATACAATTTATTCTACAGAATGAAAACACAAGCCTCGAAGAAATTGCCAAAGAATTATTCTACTCAAAATCAACTATAAATAATGAACTTGAGCAAGTAGAGAGAATGTTATCGAAATTTAATATTTATCTTGAAAAAAAACCCTATTTTGGTATTAAATTAAGGGGTTCAGAAAAGGATATTAGATTTTTAATACAGTTTATGATAAATGATATTTTAACTAATGTATATTTAAGTTTAGAATCTATATTAAAAAATAATATAAACTTACCAAAAAGATTTGTACGTTTCTTACATGATTTTTATAAGTTTTATCCAGATAATTTTAGTTTAGATATGGTAATTTCTTTATACATAATATATATAAGATGTTCTAAAGGACATAAAATATTAATAGATAGTCATATTTTAGAATTATATAGAGATGATATAAGAAAAAAAATATACGTAGAAATATTAGATTTATTAAAAATGGATATTAAAATAGATTTTAGTAGAAACGAAGTTTATTACCTTTTAATGAGCATAGATCCTTCAAGAATAGAGTCTAAATATAATTTTGATAGAATACTTCAAGATGTAAAGTCTATGTTGATAGATAGATATGACAACTTTGATGATAATGAATTCATAATTGATAATTTAATACTACATGTTAAATCTATGATACAAAGAAATATGATAGGTAAATTAGCATATAACCCTATTTTACCTATGATAAAAGAGCAAAATCCTTATGCTTTTAATATATCGGCAGATATAGCTTTGATGTTGCGAGATAATTACTCTATTGATATCCCAGAAGAGGAAATTGGTTTACTAAGTATGCATATTCAAAATTTATTAGAAGCTAAAAATAGTGAAGGTGACAAAAAGTATGATACTTTAATTGTTAGTCATGTTGGATATGGAAACGCTTTATTATTAATGAATCAACTGAATAACAGAATGAAAAATTTAAATGTATTGAGTGCAATAACTTATTCAAAGATGAATTCATACATTAAAGAAAATAAGGATATTAAAAATTGTTTAGTTATTACTACGAAAGAAATAGGGCATAATTATAAAAATGAAATAGTTGTAAAGCCAATACTAGATGAATATGATTATAAAAATATTAAGAAAAAATTGGATTTGTTAGATAATATTTATAATCAGTATAGTTTAATTGGTGAATATATCGATTCTGATTTGTTGTTTATGGAGGAAGCTGATAGTAAATGGCAAATATTGAAGAAAATGTGTAATAAGATGTGTGATTTAGGTGTGGTGAAAGAGAAATTTTTTGAAACGGTTATACAAAGAGAAAGTATAAGTTCAACTTATGCATATAATGGAGTTGCACTTCCACATGGATATAGTAGATATGTTCAAAAAGATATTATTGCGATAACAATATTGAAAGAACCTATTTTATGGGACGAAAATTCAGTTAAAATAATTTTTTTATCTGCTTTTAAGTGGAATATAAATAGTGAGAATAGGAATATAATTGATACTTTGTATAAGTTGATAAATGACCAAAATACATTAGAACAAATAGAAAATGCTAAAACAAAAGCAGAAGTAATAAAATTATTTAAGTAGGTAAAAAATAATGGGGATGGAAAAATTAATAAATGAGGATTTAATCTTTTTGGATTTAGATGGTAAAGATAAGTATGAAGTATTAAAAAATATAGTTTATCAATTAAGTGATAGATTATTATCAAAGGAAGACTTTCTCAAAGATTTAATTATTCGAGAAAAAACTATGTCAACAGGTTTATCAAATTATATAGCAATACCTCATAGTCAATCTGATTATGTAGCTAAAGATTTTGTAGCTGTTGCGAAATTAAAGACGGAAGTAGAATGGGAAACTTTAGACGACTCACTCGTAAAAGTAATAATATTAATTGGAATAAACAAAAACAATAAACAGAACGAACACTTAAAAATTTTAGCTGAACTAGCAAAAAAATTGATGGAAGAAAATACAATCCAGAGATTAGTTGAAACAAATAACAAAGAAGAAATAATAAAAATAATGGAGGGATGATAATGAAGGTAGTAGCAGTAACTGCATGTCCAGCTGGTTTGATGCATACTTTTATGGCGGAAAAATCGATAATAAATGAAGCAAAAAGAAGAAATATTGAGATACATGTTGAAACACAAAGTGCTTCTGGCATTGAAAATGAACTTGATCAGAAAGATATTAATGAAGCTGATTTTGTTATTTTAGCGATTGATACAGCAATAACAGGCTTAGAAAGGTTTGATGAAAAATATACAGTGAAGATTAGCACTTCAGATGCATTAAAGAAAATAAAGAAAGTTTTTGATCAATGTATTGAATCTATTTAGGAGAAAAAATATGAAGAGTTTTAAAGAGAAATTAAACGAAATTAAGATGTATTGTATGGCTGGTTTTAATGGAATGATTCCATTGATAATTGTTGGTGCTATAGGTATGGCTTTAAGTTCTGTATTGCCTGATATTGAATTTTTAAATCAGCTAACTAAATTTTTAAATGAAGTTGGATTAGAAAAATATGATATAGTAGTTTCGATTATAATAGCAAATACCATTACACCAAAAGTTGGGCTTATTTCGGGTTTTATTATTGGTTATTATTCTAACTCTTTAGAATTGGGGATTTTTGGAGGTATCGTGTCTGGCTTAATTGCTGGTTATATTTCTAAACGAATTCTAAGTTTCAAATTTAAAGGTTCATCAAAAGCTTTAGTATCAATGATTGTAGTCCCTATAATAACAGCAATATTTGGTTTCTTTATTACTAAATATATAATATTCACTCCATTAAACTGGTTACAGACAAATTTTATTGAGCTACTAAAGAATTTATCAATAAAAAGTGAAGTTTTATTAGCAGTTATATTAGGACTAATGACAGGTTTCGATTTGGGAGGGCCTGTAAATAAAATAGCGGGATTGTTTGGCATCATAACGCTAACTGAAGGAATTAGGGGTCCAATTACTTATTTGGTTGCTTCATACATGTTACCATCAATGGCCGCTGGATTAGCAATAATATTAGATAAGGATAAAAAATTATTTGATGAAAATTTACAAACTCAAGGTCCATCAATATTTGTTCTTGGGCTTTTAGCATTATCTGAACCCTCATTACCTTTAATGTTTTCAGATATGAAATATATGGTTCCAATAAATATGTTCTGCTCAGCCCTATTAACTGGATTATTTTCAATATTCTCTTTAAAAACTAATTTGGCATTGGGAGTTGTAGGCTTATTTTTCATGAATAAAAAATTATTATCCTTAATTATATTTTTATTAGTGTTAGCATTACATACAACGCTAATATTAATGAGAAGAAAAAAACTCGCTAAACAACCAGTTCAAGGATAACTGTATTAAAATATTTTATTTATTTTATTAAATTAAATTTAATAACGAAGACTCTACAACTATCAACTTGATAGTTGTAGAGTTTTTGTCCACTTAAGTGAGTTGAGCGAACGAAAGAGAGCGAAACAATAAACCA
>URUJ01000017.1 GCA_900551095.1 uncultured Anaerococcus sp.
AAGGACTTAAAGCAAATCCAAAACTTCACCTAGGTATCTGTGGTGAACACGGTGGCGAACCAAATACTGTTAAATACCTATACAATGTAGGACTTGACTATGTATCATGCTCACCATTTAGAGTTCCAATAGCAAAACTTGCAGCAGCCCAAGCAGCTATTGAAAAAAATAAATAAGAAATAAAACAAATCTCCGATTAGAAAGAAATCCTAGTCGGGGATTTTTTTTCATCCAAAATTTGCTAATTTACCAAAAATAGGATAAAATCTTCCAAAAGAAAAAGGAGACCTCATGGAAAAATTTAACAAATTAAAGAAAATAAATGGAGCGCAACTAAAATATATAGCCTTTGCCTCAATGTTTATAGACCATTTCAATAAGGCAATAATCACACCTTTTCTAACAGGTTCTGGAGCGCTTAATATTATAACAACAATCTTTGATATCCTTGGCAGGATTGCTTTCCCAATCTTTTGCTTCTTTATTGTAGAAGGATTTTTCAAAACCAAATCTCGCCGCAAATATTTAAGAAATCTACTTATTTTTGCAATAATTTCCGAAATCCCTTACGATATGTTCCAATCAGCAGTCTTTATAAATACCTGGTCACAAAATATCCTTTGGGGACTAGCACTTGGCTTATTTACAATTATGGTAATAGATAAACTAAAAGAGAAAATTAAAAAAAGACCAGTCTGGATCTTTGTTTCGATCTTTATAGTTGCCCTATCTAGTCTTATATCTATGCTAATTTCGGCTGACTACGAATACTATGCAATTATAATAATCTATATCTACTATTTATTTTATGACAAAAGACTTTTAGCATCAGGTCTCGGCTATCTTGTAATAATCAAGGATATCTATGCTATTCTTGGTTTTGCAACAGTTTTATTATATAACGGAGAAAAGGGCAAACAAAATAAAATATTCAACTACCTATTCTATCCAGTCCATCTTCTAGTTTTGGGAATAATAAGGATGGTTTTAAAAATTTAGAAGACAGCTTAATTTACTTAAGCTGACTTTTTTAGCTGGTGATTTTTCTTTTATAAGATTTTATTAAAGAAATAGAATTTATAAGAATTGAAAGAACCACACAAATCCAAAGTGCCTTAGAAATTGTTGGCATGGTATCCATTAATCCTGCCCAGTCTTCTATAACTCTTCCTGCCCCATCTGCATAAAAAGCACAGACAGTTAGACTTGTAAAAGACAGGCTTAAAAATCTAAAGATATCAGCACGATTTTTGTATTTCATTATATTTAAAATGGCGGTAATAATTGCCGCTAATCCAAAAATTATCCACATTAATAAGCTTCCTTTTTTATATATTTCTTAACTATGACTCCAAAATAGATTGACATCAATATAGCTAAAACTCCTGCAATGGCTCTTTTTGTCATTCCCACACTTGGGATAAAAATCGCTATGGCAAAGAGAGATAAAGTCGCAAGAGTAAAGACAGATAATACTAGTCCCCTAGTCGTCATTTTCACCGTAGTTGAATTTTTATCTTCAAAAGATTTTTTCAAAACAAAGTAGAAAAGCCTCATAAAAACTATTATTAGTAATAAATAAAGTAATTTTCCTAAAGTCTCCATAATATATCCTTTCTCGTATATATTATACGTTCTGAATTTTTAAGGACCAAGACCAGACAAAAGCAAATATATAATGAAAAAAACAGTGGACTTCTCCACTGCTATTGTAGTGACTTTAATTCAATTATTATTGGCGTATACAAATAAATTATTTATTATTCAATTATCAAGATTCATTTTATATATCAAAAATCAATTCTATACTAGGATTTTTCTTTTATTGGCATTATTATTTTAGTTATATGTTTACTTTCATCTTGAATATCCAATGGAGAAGTAATAAATATTTCAGAAATCGGACCACAAATCTCATAATTTTTCTTGTGAACCCATTTAATCATTGCAACATGTGAATTAATAATCTCGCTATATTGTCCTATATGATAACCAGTACACGCCTTAAAACCTCCCCATTTTCTTATATTAGCTTTAGATTTTTCTGTATTCATACTATTAGATATAGCTACAGCAAATTCTACATCACAATCATTTAATAAAAATTGCGATAATGGCTCGGTATAATATGTAGTAATAATCGAACTTTGCATCGATATTCCATTATTTGTACACTGCTCATATATATCTATCCATCTATCAAGTGATACATCTGCATTGTTATAATTCTTCATTAATTTTCTTGAATATAAAATTTTTGATATTGGTATATCTTCTATTTTAACATCTTTTGTGTACTTTTCGAATAAATCATTATTATTTTCTAAAATTGAAATCTCTCCAGCATGAACCATTCTATCCAAAATTACATCACACGCTGATTTTTTAGCCTCTAACAATTCAATACTTTTAGAAATTTCGTCAGACCTTTTTGATATAACTTTTATATAATTTGATATAGATGGTTTAGATATAATGCTTTTTATATCGTCAATTGATATTCCTAATGCCCTTAGACGTCTTATGACTAAAACGTCAATCATTTGTCGCTTAGTATAATATCGGTAATTAGTACTTTCGTCACGGTACTCCGGTTTTAACAGTCCTATCTTGTCATAATAATGTAAAGTTTTCACAGTTACATTACATTTTTTTGATATTTTACCTATAGAGTAATATTCTGACATAATGCTCCTTTAAAATATTTTATAGAAAGAAATGACAATTCTAACTGACGACTGTTACTAATCTGCAAAAATTTATAACTCATATTAACTTTCTCTTAAGTATACCAACTAATTTGAAAGTTAATATGAGTTTTTTTAAATTTTAACTATTAATTATTTTATGAAATTTTGATCACTAAACAATCTATCTTTTGCTTGATTATATTCTTCTATTATTTCCTTAATAATTTCATCAGCTGTTTGTTCTTTTTCTATCATCCCAACAGACATTCCGCATAGAAAATCGCCCTCTTCAAGATTTCCTTCATTGACAGCCACAACCATTCCCTCTTTATAAAGATCTATCAATTGACCTATATTTAAATTTACCATACTATTAATATTTTTTGTAAAATTATTTGATATTTGCCTTATTGATACTCCTAAATTTTCACCTATTAATACTGTGTTATTCTCTTTCGAATTAATCAAAAGTTTTTTATAATTATCGGAAATTTTGCTTTCTTTTGCTACTAAAAATCTTGTTCCCATTTGGATACCAATGGCTCCCATTGCTTGTGCTGCTAATAATTGTGACCCATCGCCATAGCCTCCTGCGCTTATGACAGGGATATTTACACTCTTTACGACAGGAACTAAACCAGCCATAGTAGTTACCGATGAAATAAATCCACCAGCCTCGCTACCTGAAAAAATCAATCCATCAGCTCCATATTCCTTACACTTTACAGCCATTTCTGAGTTACCTACTAGACAAAGTACTAATATACCTGCATCCTTAAATTTTTTTATATATTTTTTTGGATTTCCTGCTGAAATTGTAACTAGTGGTACTTTTTTTGAAATAGTGTACTCTATTTTGTCATCTATTCCAACTTCATTTAATACAATATTTACTCCAAAACTTTTAGATTTATCTATTGATTTAATTGCTAAATCAATTTCTTGTTTAAATTCAGATACACTTTGTCCAGATGTACCAATTAATCCAAGTCCACCAGCATTAGAAACAGCAAGTGCCAAATTAGCCTTTGCTATACCTTCCATTCCACCTTGAATTATTGGATACTTAACATTTAATTTTTCAAATATATTCATATCTTACTTCCAGTTAATTATTCTAATTTTAAACGTAGGAAAATAATATCCTATCCTACTTGTTTGTCTTTTTCTTTATATGTTACTATTCCTATTACTAAGAATAGTACTGCCCATGGTATCCATACAAGTGATACCTTAGCAAATGGAATTTTTTCGTACATATCAACTAAACCTAATGGATTTACATTTAGTTTAATCATATACTTCCAAATCATATCAATTATTCCAAATATCATAGCAGCATACATTGAGTATTTACAACCATTTAAGTACTTCGCACTTTTTGTATCTGGAGTAAAAGCATAAAATATTACCAAAACTATTGCTGCTGGATATATACCATCAAGTATAGGTCCAAGGATTGAAAGCATACTTGAAAGACCTAAGCTACCAAATATGACACTCAAAACTAATATTGCGATTGATGACTGTTTATAATTATATTTTCCTTCACTAGCATCTACAAAAAATTCCGCACATCCAGATGTCATACCTATAGCTGTTGTAAGTGCTGCAAAAAATAATGCTAGTGAGAATAGAATACCACCAACTTTGCCATATAAACGTGCTGACACAGCAGTATATAAAGCTGTATAATTTAAATCTTTAAATACAGTACCTGTATGAGCACCTATCCACATATGGGCAAAATGGGTACAAGTTAACATTGCTAGTCCTATTATACCAACTTTTATCATATTAGGTGTCATGTTATCTTTTTCAACACCTTTACTTTCTAGGTTATTAACAATAACTATACCAAAAATTAAGGCACACAATATCTCAGCAGTGGCATATCCATTTGTAAAACCATATGCAAAAGCTGAACCTTCATAAACTTTTTCTATTGGTTCACTTATTGGGTACATAAATCCTTTACCCACAATTAATACAACTATAACCAACAAAAACGGAAATAGTAAATTAGAAATCTTGTCCATTGCTTTACCCGGATTCATTAAGAAAAAATAGGTAATAATATAGAACAAAGTTGTAAAAATAATAAGTGGAATTTTATTGTCAGGATTTAGTCCAAATGCTTGTACAACACTATCCCAAGCAGCAGCACTCATTCTTGGTATAGCATATAAAGGTCCTAAAATCGCTATAGTTAGTGTTGTGTAAAAGTTCCCCAAACGTTTCCCCAAAACTTTATTTGTCAGTTTATTGTAACTTCCATTACCTTTTGATAAAGCTATATATGCAATAAGTACAAGTAACAATGATGTTACAAATGCTCCAAAAAAAGCAGGAATAACAGATGATCCACTTTCCTTTCCCCAATTCATTGGCCAAACCATACTTGAAGCTCCAAAATGCATAGAAAACAGCGCTCCACCAGTCAAGAACAATTGAAATGGGCTTAGGTTACCTCTTTGCTTTGTTTTTTCTGCCATAGTAATCTCCTGGTTTATAATATTAGACTAATAAGCTTCTACTTATTACAAGCTTTTGTATTTCTGATGTTCCTTCATATATTTCTGTTATTTTTGCATCCCTATACATTCTCTCAAGTGGAAAATCTTTCATATAACCATATCCACCATGAATTTGTAAAGCTAAATTTGTGACCTCTCTTGCCATTCTGGATGCATTTAATTTTGCCATAGCTGCTTCTGTAGTATGTCGTTTTCCTTCATCAGCTATTTTTGCTGCATAAAATGTTAATGCTCTTGCAGCAGCTATTTGAGTAGCCATTTCTGCCAAATACCATTGAATTCCTTGAAGTTGTGCCACAGGTTTTCCAAACTGCATACGTTCTTTTGCATACCTGACTGCCAAATCAAGAGATCCTTGTGCTATTCCCACTGCTTGTGCGGCAACTCCGATTCTTGCTGTGTCTAAAAGTGAAAGAGCTATTCCAAATCCTTTGTTTTCCGTTCCTAATAAATTTTCCTTTGGTACTCTACAATTTTGAAAAACTAGTTCTACTGTTTCAGACGATCTAATTCCCATCTTATCTTCAACTTTACCATATGTAAATCCTGGTGTGCCTTTTTCAACAATGATACCAGATAGACCTTTTGTCTTAAGTTCAGGACTTGTTAAACAAAATACACATACATATTTTGCATGTTTTCCAGTTGTTATAAATGTTTTTGATCCATTTATTACATATTCTCCGGTATTTTCATCTAATATAGCTGTAGTTTTTGTGGCTCCAGCATCTGAGCCTGCATTTGCCTCAGTCAACGCAAAAGCACCCATTTCACCACCAGATGTTACTTCTGGTAAATATTTTTCCTTCTGCTCATCAGTTCCATATTTTAATAAAGCCTGCTGGAAGATTGATGAAATTGAATAAATTCCTCCTACAGCTCCATCAATTTTTGCAAGTTCTTCAACTGCAACTATTTTTTCAGACACTCCCATACCAATTCCATCATACTCTTCCGGAACTCCAATACCTGTAAGACCCATTTCCACTAGGTCTGCCATTACTTCTTCTGGAAAATCTCCTGTCCTATCTCTTTCTTCAGCTCCTTTTATTAATTCATGTTGTGCATAATCTCTTACTATATCTCTTATATCTTGTTGTGTTTCGTTTAATTCAAAATTCATAAATTCCTTACCTTTTAATTTTAACTAAATAAAGGGAACTGCATTTAAGCAAGCTCCCTTTATGAAATCCTTTAATATAATATTTTGGAAATATGTATATTAGTTTGTTTCATATACAAATTGAACAATTGTGCATAATGGAGGATCTTGTAATACATCTATTGAGCTTGGATATGGAGGATCTTCTGGAACCTCTATAATTTTATATGCTCTAACCTCTATTAAAGCTTTGTTTCCTTCTTTTCTCTTTATTCTTGCTATAAATTCCATATAGTCACCAGCAAATAAAGGCACATATAAACGTACTTTTTTCACTTTAGTGCAAGTACCTGTATTTTGATAAACCTTTGCCATAAGTCTATTGGCACAATCTTCCATTAAGGTGATTCCCCTCGCGCCGTTAACTACTCCACCACCATAAAATACATCTCTATCACTCATTCTATAGCGCATTGTTATAGTTTCCATTAAATTCCCCTTTCCTTAAAATTCTACATCGTCTTCTGGAAAGTCATCTACTTCTCTCCAAGGATCATTTACTAGTCCGTCAGGTTGTTCTCCTCTTTGTAGATGTTTTTTTACTACTAAACGAACATTACCTTTTGTACAAAGTACAGGTTCATCAAACCAAACCATGTCTCCTGGTTTTGCATTTTCTTTACCTGCTCTTTTTGCTGGTGTTGCAAGTTTATATGCCTCTATCAAACAATCTCTAGATGAATTTCCAACATGAGTCATAGTTGCTTTATATTCCATCATATCACCAACGTATACTTTTTCTAAAACATCAACATCGTGATATCCTAAACATAATGACTCATCGCCATCATTTAAAATCATTTGTTCTGTTTCAACATCCCCGATAAAATCGAATTGACGTCCTACTGGTACTATTCCATCAGGATTTGATGCATCGGCTGTAGTCATGTTATAGCTTAAATAAGATACTTTTCTTGCCATTTTTACCTCCTATTAAATTACTCCTTCTTCTTTAAGTGCTTTTTCTTCTTCTTCACTTAGACTAAAAATTTCCCTATTATGTTGACCAAGTAATGGGGATGGTGTTTCTACTTTTCCAGGAGTTTCAGATAGTTTTGGTACTACTCCCTGAAAATACATATCCCCTGCAGTCGGATGATTTACATGAACCATCATTTCCCTTGCTTTTGTTTGTGGATGATTTATGGCTTCTTCAACATTGAGAACTGGACCACATGGAATACCAACCTTGTCCATCATTTCTTCCATTTCTTTTTTAGTAAAATCTTTAACATAATCTCTCATTATTTCCTGTAAATCAGGCACGTAGTTTTTAGCTCTAAGTTCATTTGTTATAAATCTAGGATCTTCTATGAGTTCCTCTCTATTCATAACTGAACATAATTTTTTCCACAAATTATCATTGCCAACACCTACAGCAACATAACCATCTTTACATTCATAAATATCAAATGGAGAAATCGATGGATCTATATTCCCATTTCTCTCTGAGATTACTCCATCCATTGTATAATTAGGAATTGCATTTTCTAATAGACTAAATATTGTGTCCATCATTGCAACGTCAACTAATTGACCTTTACCAGTTTTTTCTCTATATTGTAGTGCGATTAAAGCTCCCACCATTTGGTAAATTCCAGATACATGGTCTGCTACAGATGGTCCTACTTTTACAGGCATAGTTTCCTTAAAACCAGTTAGGTTTACCATTCCTCCCATGGATTGAGCTACTATATCGTAGCATGGTCTATGGCTTATAGGACCTGTCTGCCCAAAGCCTGATCCTGAAACATAAATAATTTTCGGATTTATTTTTCTAATTGTTTCATAATCAATTTTTAGCTTTTTTGTGACTCCACCCTTATAATTTTCGCAAAAGAAATCAGCATCTTTTACTAAATCATAAAGCATTTGAAGACCCTTTTCAGATTTTAAGTTTAATGTACAACCCTTCTTATTTCTATTTACATATCCATAAAATCCACTTTCTCCACTTTCTTTATCTATTGGTCCCCAAGTTCTACATTGATCTCCTCCTACAGGTTCAATTTTTATTACTTCGGCACCAAAATCAGCAAAGAACATTGTGCAAAAAGGTCCACTCAAGGCAGAAGTTAAATCTACAACCTTAAGTCCTTCTAGGGCTTTTTTACTTTCCAATCCATTACCTCCTTTTCTTTATTCTAAAATAAGTATAACGTTTACACCAAGTGCAGAGTCAATATCTTCTGAATATATAATATTAATAATACATGTTCTTACTCTTATATAGTATCCTTCAGGGGTGAGTTTAATATATATAAAAATTTATTGATTTCCAATATTTTTGATTATTATCAGAAAACATTTTCCTAAACGATTAACAATTCCAGCAAAATCTTTACTATTACTCATCAAAAAAACTCTCCTCTTACGGGGAGAGTTTTTATCGTTATTTTTCTTTCCTACTTTGTAAATATTAATCAATCTTTTATTAAGTTCACTATATAAATAAAATCACTTAATATTTTGCTTAACAAATTTAGTTTTTAAAAAAACAGTAGATTTCACTACTGCAATTCTTCCCTATCTTCAAGTCTTAGTTCTAAGACTAGGGCGGATAAATCTTTATTATTTTTTATTTCTGAGTAAAAATCTGGGTTTTCTAGGCCTACAGTTGAAAATTCATTTGAATCAACCAAGAAGACAGCAAATATTGGGTAGGGCTCATTTTCCTTAAGGATTCCTCCATCAGTCCATTCCCAAACCCTAAATTCCCCATTTGCAAAAATTTGATCATCAAAGTCAAATTTTGTAACTTGGGAAATTTTCTTATCTGAAATCTCATAGACATTAACCTGGTTTGAAGAAAGTTCAAACCCTAGTTTTTGCCCTTCTACCAAGTCAGAAAGGCCAATTTCAAAAATTTCATTTTCTTCTCCCTTGTCAAAACTTGTGAGTTTCAGTTTAAGATTTGAGTCTTTTCCGCCCTTAATTGAATAAACTCCAGTACCAAAATCAAAGATATTACCACCATCATATTTGTCCATAATATCTAGTTCAAATTCTTCTTTTACTACTTTTACTTCTTTAGGATTTTGACTTTCTATTTTGCAGGACGCTAAGATTATCATACAAAAAACCAATAAAAGTATATTTTTCTTTTTCATCCTATCCTCCTTTACTATATTAATTTTATAATATCACAAAATATTAATCTTTACAAAAAAAGCGGCCAAAGCCGCTTAAGTTTTTGATAATAGATTTATAATGCTATATTTTGCTATCTTCAAGCCTTAATTCTAAAAGCATACCTGAGTATTCCTTATGAGTTTTTATCCAATCTCTTATATCATCCTCATGAAAAATCGGGGTTATTAAAGAATTAGCTTCATTAGAAAAACTTGCAAATACTGGGTAAACTTCTCCATCTTTGATTACTCCGCCATTATCCCACTCCCATCCATTTGACATCTTGTTAGCGAGAGTTCTATCATCAAATTCATAATGGGTAAGTACAGAAGTTTTCTTATCTGAAATGTCATAAATATATAGCTCAGATGAGTTTACAGCTATACCAAGCTTATCTTTGTCTTCTATTTTAGGAAGCTCGATATCAAAAGCTTCAGTAATTTCCCCATTTTCATAAGTTGAAAGGGTCAGGCGGAGATCATCAGGTCTTATTCCCTTAAAGGAATAAACTCCTGCCCCATAATCTAAAGTCTCTGCTCCATCTACAGCGTCCATTACATCAAGCTCGTAGTCTTCTTTGCTAATCATAACATCTTCTGCATTTTTTACTTCTACCTTGCAAGCCGCTAGACTTAGTATTAAAAGTAGGCTTAATAATATATTTCTCTTTTTCATTCCTATCCCCTTTGATAATTGGAATTAAATTAAGTTTAAATAATTATTTTGCTTCCTTATCCAAAATTAGTTCAAAGGCCAAAATCTTGAGGTCTTTATCTTCCTCACTTATTTTCTTAAGGTCTTCTTTGGTGATATTTTTTATATCAATATCCTTATCATCTTTGGACATACCAACAAAGAGGATAGCTGACTCCTTATCCTTGATATCAGCTTGGTCTAGCCAATAAGTCTTGTTAAAATAGTCCTTGTCCATAGTGGAATCTGACTTATAACTTGTATTATAATTTACTTTATCTCCTTCTATCCTAAAGTCGATATAGGAATCTTCATTAAAACCAATACCAATCAATGAATTATCTTTGACATCAAGTAAAGGTCCATCTACAAAGTTAGAAACTTCCCCGTCTTTTATGGTAAATAAGTTCATTTCTAGTTTTTCTGTATCAAGTCCTTTTAGGGAATAAGTATTATAGGCAAGGTCTAATTTCTTTTCTTCATCAAAATACTCTTTTACATCTACATCAGTCTTAGTCTCACTTATTTTTACACCTTCTTTTGGTTCTGCTTCCTTATTACAACCTGTAAAAGCAAGAGCCAAGGCACAAATCAATAAAAACTTTTTCATCTTATCCTCCTTCGTATATTATAGTTGTAGTAATAAACACTACATTTTGTTCTCAATCCCACTTTC
>URUJ01000018.1 GCA_900551095.1 uncultured Anaerococcus sp.
ATTACAAGATTAATTATTATTGATTTTTTTCTTGACATTTGATAGCTGGTCTATTCTTTTCTTATTTTTATAATAACACAAAGAAGGATAATATTTAATTACAAGTTTTGTAAGTATTCATTTGCCCCGTCAATATTTAAGACATTTTCTATAATATAGGTAATTTTAAGCTCTTTTGGAACTAGGATCATAAATTTATTAAGTGAGATAAATCCATCAATTTCTTTTGGATTTTCCTTGAAAAATCCAGCTATTTCTTTAATGCTAAGGGGATTTTCCCTCAAAGAATTAAAGGCTTTTATTAAATTTGGACCAAAGACTGTCGTTGCTTTATCTTCAACATAATAATCAAGAGACTTTGTTTTTATATTTAACATCAAAGCTAAAGTCTTGTTTATCTTTGTAGATTTAAAAGTTCTTAAAGCCTTTCTGCCATCAGTTTCTACAAAATGATAAGCTTCATTAGTGATTTCTCCACTTAATTCATCTATTACTTCTTTTATATTTCCTGTAAGCTTAAGTGAAGAAGGATTTAGCAAAATTTTTTCCATTTCATCTCTAACTTCACCGCTTATTTCAAAACCACCTGATGATGCAAAACTTTTAGCGTTTGCCTTATTTGACAGGCTAACCCTTATTTTTCTTAATTTGTGATTTATTGTTTCTATCTTCCAGACTTGGCTAGATAAATAAATCCTATCAGCAACTCGCAGATTTTCCCCAAGTTCTATTTCACCTATAGTTTGTTTATCAGTTTGGACTTTGTAGGATTTTTTTATTATAAATTGATTATAAAATGAACCCATAGTCATAAGTTTCTCAGCATTACTTCCTACAATATATTCCCCATCAATTTCTTCTACAAATTCATTTTGCAGTAGAGAATCTGTAAGAATCTTAAATTCATTATCAGTTATATCTGAAAAGCTTTTTAATTCCTTATTCAATTTATAATAATCATCTATCAAAAGTCCATTTTTCTCAAGCAGGGTTGATAAAACTTGGTGGGCAAATATATCATAAGTCTTGGTTTTTGGATATATTTTATCTAGCTTTCCTTCTTTGAAAAGTCTAAGTGAAGAACTGGCTTGGATTAAATCCCATTTATCAGTCGCAATTTGATAAATAACTGACTTACGAGTTCTCCTGCCCGACCTACCAAGTCTTTGAGACAGTGATAAAACCGAAGCTGCTGATCCCACTTGGATAACTTGGTCTACAGCTCCAATATCTATACCAAGTTCTAATGTTGAAGTCGCTACAATTATAAAATCTCTCCTGCTAGTTTTGGCAAAAGTTTCAATTTCAGTTCTTTTAATTTTTGAAATAGATGAATGATGGGAAAAAATTCTAATATCATAGCCCTTTTCCTCGACTTCTTTTTTTAATAAATAAGATAATTTTTCTACTTTAGCCTTAGAATTTGGAAATACAAGAGTAGATTTCCCTAGAGAATATTCTAGAACTTTTTGCGCAATTTCTTTATTTATATCTTCACTTTCTATATAATCAAGACTCATAATCAGGTCATTTCTAGACCTATCGAGAAGAATATTTGTTTCCCTACCATTTAAGAAAAAATCTTTGGCAAGGTCGTAATTTTTTTCCCCAATAGTTGCAGAAAGCCCTAACATTCTTGGATTTTTTTCTATATAAGATTGAATTCTTACAAGCAAGGACTTTAACTGCAGCCCTCTATTTGTATCTAAAAATCCGTGAATTTCATCAACTATTATATATTCAATATCCTTTAAAAGTACCTCTGCCCTCTTTTTATCGGAAACAACCATAGCCTCTAGGGATTCTGGAGTAATCAACAAAATACCAGAAGGATTTTCAACTAATTTATCTTTCCTACTCACAGAAGCCTCGGAATGCCAGCTAGTAACTCTTATATCAAGGTCTTTGCACATATCAGTTATTCTTTCAAACTGATCATTTATAAGGGCAATTAGAGGTGAAATATATAATATTTTAAGCTTATTTTTAATATCTTCTGCCTTTGAAATAGCTGGCAAAAAGGCTGCCTCAGTTTTTCCCGATGCTGTAGGAGCTGCTAAAATCAAATTATTTTCACTCTTATACATCTGTCTAATAGCAGCATCTTGTATTTTTGTTAGGGACGGCCAGCCTTTTTTATAGATAAATTCTCGCATATCCCTAGATAATAAATCGTAAGATGTTGTCATATTATCTCTATTTCATCATCCAAATCATCTGGATCCTTGGAAACTGGTAACACATTCCCAAATTTTTCGGCTAGTAAATCTATAATTTCAATATCTGGATTTTGTCTTTTTATATCAAGGATTTCTATAAAATCTTTGATTACTGCCCTTGGTGTCAAAAATTCATCCGCTCCTGGTCTATTTAGTTGACCTTCCATATATCTTACTATCTCGGAACTTGTGAAGTTGATTTCAGTCTTGTAATGGGTGTTGTAGATTTTTACCAAATTTTCAAGCAAAGTATAAATCTCTTCATCTGTTAACACCTTAAGAGCTAGGACCGTTTTATTTGTATTTATAAAATCACTATCCATAGATGCTTCACTTCCTAACCTTCCCTTTAGTGCTCCATAAGACGATAGACCTCTTGACTGATCAAAAACTGTCTTTCTTGTCGCACCAAAGTTTATAAATAATCCCTTAGCAAGATTTGACTTACATTCGTTATAAATATTTAAAATCTTTTCGTAATTTCTTTCTCTTGTTGTTGAGTGTGGGATTTTATAGAGGTTTACTGCCTCATCAAAGTTTATTACAAAACCAGCATAACCAATTTCTTGGAAAAGCTCAGCAAGATTTTTTATGGCCTCAAAATAATTATCATCGTTTATTATTTCATTTATTCCAAGATCTTTTTTTGCTTCAGTCTTTGTAGTAATATCTCCCCTTATCCATCTAATAGCCTTAAGTTTAAGGATTCTATCATTTGAAATAAAGCCTTCATAATACCTACAAATAGCTTGACCAAGTTCATAGGAAAGACCAACGGTCTTAAATTTAGCTAAGGTTTCTAAAATTACCCCTAGCACCTCATCTTTATATAAGCCAGCCATCAAATCCTTTGATTCATAACCCTTATCAGCACTTAGTTTGGCAAATATACTTGAAATCCATTCCTCTATTATTAGCTCAATAACATTTCCAGTTCTCGCATTTTTTGTCTTTAGATTTTCTATTATAGATGAATACAGATTTACAGCCTTCCTATCACTTGCATAAAATCTTCTGGATGGGTTAAGATCAATGGTTGAAGCGACGAAGTTTTTTGATAAGGCAAGGTTTTCGATAGTTTTTAGCATAAAAGATTTTCCCGAACCAAAATCACCTACCCAAAATCTAAGGTCACTATCTCCATTTTCTATATTTTCTAAAATTCTTATAAGTTCATCCACCTCAGCTTTTCTGCCCACAAGTAAGTGGCCAAGACCGATATCAGGCACAACTCCTGCCTCAAGACTTTTAATAATGGTGCTTGCTTCTTTAGGATTTATCCTATCCATCAATTAACTCCTTTACAATTCCCACATAAAACTCATCAATGATTACCTTATCTCCCTCTACGATAAGAGTTTGATCATTTGTGTATTCATATAATTCGTCATTTATATTATTTATAAAAACATTTAAAAACAGTCCTTCTTTCATAGCCATATCTTCTGCTTCTTCTTTTGTGATAAAACCAGTTATAATAATATCTTTTAATAGTTTTCTGGTTGTTTCAGATATATTGTTGTAATCTTTGGAATCTGTCTTATCCTCTTTTTCAGGTATTTCTTCTTCGGAAAAATCATCCTCACCCACAAAATCATTTATGGTTTCAACTGTCTTTGTCAAATCTCGTCTAGATTTATTTACTAATTTTTTATCCAGATTAATTCTTTTAGCTTTTATATTCCTTAGGTCTAAAATATCTGAAATAAGGTCTATATCAAAATTCCTAACCTTAATTAATTCTATAAAATCTTCGTAATTTTCTTCCCTAATTATCTCGAAAAGAATTTTTTTATCCTTGTCTTTTTGCCAATTGTTCCTAAAAATATAATAAAGAGCTAAAATTCTAGTTGGAGTAAAGTTGTTTTTTAGTAGCTTATCCAAGATTTCTCTAAAATTTTCCCTATGACTGAAGGTTTTTAGAACTTTTTCTTCGCGCTCTATATCTAAGCTTGCTACAAAGGATGCTATATCCTTTGATTTTTGAGGATTATCATTTAAGTAACTTAGATAAATCTCTTCTATTTTTTCATCATCTAATTCTTCCAAAAAACTTGTTTGATACTTCTCAAAAACATTTACAATATCATCGCAATTATTCTTTGAGAGTATATAAAAAGCATCGTCAGTTTTTATATCAGCAAGGAAAGAAAATTTCTTCCTCACCTTCTCCTCAGTAATTAAAAGTAGACTATCCAGGATATTTTTTGACAGGGTATAAGGTCGAATAAAAAATATTATCATATTAGTATTAATATCATCCCTAGAAAAAACTTCCTTTAGACATTTTAGAAATAAGTTAATAGTTAAATCTGCTAAAAGTTCATTATTCCAGAGCACATTTCGTCTTTGACTTAATTCAAGAAGGGCCTTTTCCTCGTCTTTACTAAAATTATATTTTTCTCTCAATTTCCCACATGGATCCCAAAATACTGACTCTTTGCCATTAGCGGTTAAATTATAAAAAGACTTAGTTTCATTATTTAAGTCTGGGAAAGAATTTAAAAATTCTTCCGCTAAAATATCTAGCTCATGACTATAATCTTTTCTTATTAAATTATATATTAAGTCATAAACTCTATCCGCATTTTTTTCGTGGTTAGGATCTACAAAATCTTCTACATAATCACGAGCTAAAATATATAGCTGGTTATAAAGATAATAAGAATTAATGTTTTCTATATTTTTATCAATAAATCTAGCAAACTTTATATATAACTTAAGACTTCGTGATTTTACCTGGCTTGGCACATCTAAAACATTATTTATAATCCTTAATTTTGATACATAATAGCCATCACTTTTTTCTCCAAAGTCAATGTTAATATTGGCTTTTATATGATTAGTATTTATTTTTCGTTTAATTTTCTTTTTATCAACATCTTTGATATCGCTTATTAAATACTCCATCAAAGCCTTAATATCGTCCATAACCCCTCCTGTTTTTAGCTCATATATCATTATACTTCTCGAAATAAATTTTCTAAAGGCAATAAAAAAAGTGCCGAGGCACTTTTAGTTAGTAATTATTTTCATTAGGTCGTTTACTGATGAATCATAAACTGGACCAAATCTCAATAGGTATTTCATCAAGATATAAAGTCTATAGAAATTAAGACGTTTTTGGTAACCATCATCAAGAGGCATTAGCTCCTTGTATTCTTCATAGAATGCTTTTCTAAAACCTCCAAAAACTGTTGAAACTCCAATATCAAATTCCCTATCACCGTATAGTGGTGCTGGGTCAAAGACAAGGGGTCTTTCATCTTCATCAAACATAAAGTTTCCTGCCCACAAATCTCCGTGAAGTAGGACTGGTTCAGACTTATGTTTATCAAGCTCTTTTTCTATAACAAATCTTACTTCTTCGTATCTTGCAAGGTCTTTGTCGTCCCAAATTTCTGTCTTTTTGAGCATTTCCTTTAATTTATCCATTCTTTCAAAAAGAAATACTTCCTTCCAAGTATCTTTAAATTTATTATCAAAATCACATGCTGTGCCTATAAATGGATAAGGAAAACCAAATTTCCCGTTTGGACTTTTTATCTTATGAATTTCAGTAATTACCTTCGCCAAATCCTCTTGGCTACCAAATCTCTTTTCTTCATGATAGGTTAAAAGAAGATAGGCAGATCCATCCACATCACCACTAGCAAGGGCTCTTGGTGCGAAAATACCATTTTCTTCAAATAATTTAAGACCTGCTTTTTCACATTCAAAAAATGAAGCGTCTTTATTTTTATGAACCTTTAAAAAATATGATCCACCATCAGCATCTAATTTGTATGAATCATTGACATCTCCACCTTCCACCGGATTTACCTGTGTTACATTATTAATGGGTAATAAATCTATAATTTTTTCCATAACATCCTCTATTTATTTCTAATATTTTTTTAGTACTTACTCTCCTTGTAGGACTTTCTCTGCAAGTTTAATTAAGTCTTCTGATTCTTTTATCAAAGTTAAAAGTTGATCTTTTATATCAGCTACCTTTTTAGGTGCCATTTCAAGAAGTAAATTTGCCGCAGCAATTCTAGTCTTATTTTCGTTAACAGCTTTTTCTAAGTTTTCTCTAGTCTTTTTATCGATTTCCTTATTGTCAGTAGAACTAGACTTTCCAAAGTTCATTGTATAATCGCCCACAAGACCTGTAGCCTTGTTGCCAGATTTATCAGCATATCCAAATTCCACACCAACAAAATTGGTATCAGTTGTGTTGTTTATACACAAGCCCATTCGATTGTATTCTGGGTCTAGGATTATGTGAAGATGGGCATTTCCATCATTATATACACCGTCTGACTCTAAAAGAAGGTCGTATTCGCTTTTATTACCAAAACTAGCTCTCTTACCATGAACCCACTGGCTAAAGGCCTTAGAAGGAGTAAAAGGAGCTGAATTATAAGCTAAAATCTCAGCAAATGTTCTTGTTCCACTAGGTAATTTTGCAGTTGATAAATCACTGCCATCAGGCCTTGTGTGATTCATTCCAGTTATGCCTACTTCATACATCCTTTGGATAGCAATTTTTTCAAGATCTGTTGACCATTTAGTATAGTTTAGATAATCTTCTTTAGAATTAATTCCCTTTTCTTTTAAAACATCTCTTAGTTTGCTATTTTTTGAATTTGATTTAGTATCATAAGTATATGGTACATTTTTATCCCACATTTCAGCTCTTACAGCCTTTAAAGCGGCAAGGGCTGCTTGTTTGTTATTTTCACTTTGATTTAAATTTAAAGTAATACTCTCACTTTTAAAATTATCTGTTTTTATGCCGAAATCAATATTGCTATTTGCATAAGAAATTGATTTGGATTGTGGATTTGACAAATCTACAGCTTTTGCTGATAAAGATAAAAGTATCGCCATTGCTATGATTTTTTTTGTATTTTTCATGATATCTCCTTATTTTTCCTAGTACTATTATAACATATGTGGTTTTTTTATCAAAGTCTTATATCGTACAATTTTAGTAAAATATTAAAATTATTAACTTTCAAACACTCCTAAAATATCCTTATATACCTTTTCTTTATTTGTTTCATTAAGGATTTCGTGTTTCATTTCTGTATATATTTTACTTTCTATATTCCTATAACCAATATCCTTTAGGAAAGATAAACTTGATTCGATACCTTCTTCTCCCTTTGTGATAATATCATCTTCTCCAACAAAATTATATATTTCTAAATCTTTATTTTTGCATTTATATTTTGATTTTTCGCCTAATAATTTATTTATTTCTATAAGAGTTCTTGAATAACCAAGTTTAAAATTAAATATTCTAAGGGGGTCATTTGCTTTTGTTTCTATATTTTCCCTATCATAGCTTATAAAATCAAGCCCTTTAGCACCAACAATGCTATCAATCAACCTACTTTCGGCCTTATCACCAAAATAAAAATTGACAAAATTATAGAAAAACACCCCAAGACCCGCTGCTTTATTTACAGGTACAGTCCCTGTTACAACAAGCTTATCTAAAAGATCATCATTTTCTCTTAAAAATAACCTAACAATCATTGAACCCATGGAATGGCCTAGAAGATAATAACTAAGGTCTGGATACTTCTTTTTCATAAATTTAGCAATCATTATCTCATCATCTACAAGCTCCTCAGCCCTTTTCATGTAGCCATTTGGATAGGAAGTAGAAATAGATTTGCCATGTCCCCTGTGATCACCTACTACAACTATGTATCCATTTTCATTTAAATATTTCGCAAAATCCATATAGTTACCAGAATGTTCTGCTACTCCGTGCACTAGTTGGACAATTGCTTTAGGATTATCACAAGTTAGAATCCTTACAAAAGTGTTAAAACCATCAGTATTGGTAAGATAGGCTTCTTCATAAAATTCGTCTTTTTTAATAGATTGTCTTTTAAAAAACTTACTTGTCATAGCAAGCGACTTGTAGCGAATTTCCTTAATCTTGAAATAAAATTGTGGTATTAATAGTATCAATGATATAATAAGAATCTTACTTCCCATTAACTTATCCTCCCATCTGCCTTGGCTAAATCTTCTTTATCTTTAAAGTCTATGCTAGTTTTTATTATAATTTCTACTGCTTTTATCATCGTTTCAAGATTCATAGATGGCTCTCCTCTTTTTTCTAAAACTTGCTCTGGCAAGTAAGGAACGTGAATAAAGCCTGCTGTGATATTTTCATATTTTTCTGCTAAATACAAATCATTATACATAACTGAGTTACAAACAAATGTTCCTGCCGAGTTTGAAACGGATGCGGGGATTTTCTCATTTCTAAGATTTTCAACTATAGCCTTGATTGGTAATGTTGAAAAATAAGCATTTTCTCCATCATCTCTAATTTTTTCATCAACTGGCATCTTGCCATCATTATCCACTATACTCGCATCGGAAACATTTATAGCAACTCTTTCTACAGTAATATCGCTCCTGCCACCAGCTTGGCCTAGAGAAATAATTATATCGGGTTTTATTTTCTCAATCTCATTTTCGATAATTTCTCCTACCTTAGAAAAAACAGTAGGTAAGAATAGTTTTTCTATTTTGTGACCATCTATCTCATCCTTAAGCCCAGCTAAAATAAGACTTGCTGGATTTATCTTTTCACCATTAAAGGCATCAAATCCTGTTACTAAAATTTTCATAATTCACCTCTATATATATATTTACCATAAAGCGTCTTTTCCTAAACAAAAAAAATCCTAAACAAAAAAAAATTATTTTATAGTATAATAATAAAAACAAGGAGGATAAATGACTATTAAAGAAATATCTGGTGAAGAATTATTAAAACTTGGTGATTCCTACAAAATTATTGATGTTAGAACCAAAGAGGAATATAAAGGTGGCCATATAAAAGATGCAATAAATATACCTTTAGATAAAATTATAGATAATGATTTTGACCTTGATAAAAATGATAAATTAGTAATCCACTGCAGAACTAATGGCAGATCTAAAAAAGCAATTGAAACATTGAAAAACTATGGTTTTACAAGGCTTATCCTGGCTCCAGGAGTTGACCTTTATGATTATGATTTAGTGAAATAAAAGGGGCTGTTGCAAAAATCCTAACATAGAAAAAAGACGAGGAAACTAAACATCCTCGTCTTTTTCTGATACA
>URUJ01000019.1 GCA_900551095.1 uncultured Anaerococcus sp.
AAATTGTGGAACACATCAACCGATTAATCGCTTTTTTAGATATTTCCTTTCCAGACTTCAAGAAAGTATTTACGGATTTGCAAGGAAAAACACCTTTGTCTTTGCTTGAAAAATATCCTATCATACAGGAAGTCTTATCTCCTGAAAATAAGCAAGATATTATTCAACTGATAAAAGAAATTTCACATAAAAGCAGCTCCTATGCCGAAGCAAAATATGAAAAACTATTGAAAGCTGCTAATAAATCTATTGAAGTTTGTATAGTAAACCTTAGTTCAGCAGTACTTATTCAAACAACTGTAAGGGTTATTTTCAGTTTACAGGAAGCTTTGAAAGCAATCGATGATGAAATCAAAAGACTATCTCTTTTAGATGAAAAGTTTCATAGAGAAATAGTGCTTTTACAAAGTATTCCAGGCGTTGGAGAGTATACAGCATGTGTCGTTTTATCAGAGCTTGGAGATATATCCAATTTCTCGAAACCGAAAGAACTAGTTGCCTTCTTTGGCTTGGATCCAGGAGTATCCCAAAGTGGAACATACAATAGGAAAAACAATAAAATTTCTAAAAGAGGATCACCTAATGTTCGCTCAATTCTCCATATGCTGGCAAAATCTAATGTGTATCCAAATCGCAACCGAGAGTATTTAAATCCTGTTATGCGAGCTTATTTTGAAAAGAAAATAGCTGAAAAACCATACAAAGTTGTAATGTGTGCAATTATGCGTAAAATGGTTCAAATTATTTTTGCTGTTCTCAGAAACCAAAAATCATTTGAATTAAGAACACCCGAAGAACATCAAAAACTAATTCGAGAAAAAAGTAAGTTAGTCGCATAAATTATTAAAAGTGTTGCCTCAAAAAAATGAAAGTGTATGAGGCTTGTTTGCTATGCACATTTTTAAGTTTTGTGACTTGAAAATTTTTTAAAAAATTTTTAAAAATAACTATTGACTTTCTTAGTTGGTCTATCAAAGTTATAAGCGTTAAGCTTGCTATTAAAGTTATAAGCGTTAAGCTTGTTATTTAATTACTACCATTATACCATAAAATTGAAATGTTTGTATCTAATAGAAAAGCTTAAAATATAGATGTACGATTAATATGCTATAGTGTATTTTTAGTATAAAAACTAATTTTTGGGTATAATTTAATTGATTATTATGATGCATTAGGAGGTAGAGTTTTGGAATTAAATCATGAAGATATTATAGAAGATGTCCTTGAAGGATATGTTTTTTCTGAAAAAAAGGTTACTGATGAATGTAAAATTTATACAATTGAAAATTCTACTGGCTGTGGCGAAATGCGTTGCTACAATTTATTTGAAGGCGTTCAGTTATCTTATAATAACCTTAATATGGAGACGGCATATCAAAAAATAAATCCTAAAAGCGGGGTTTTAGAAATAGATCATTGCTTAGAGGGATGTTATGAGTTTAAACTTGAAAATAATGAACGTGCTTTGATAGGTAAAGGTGATCTAAGTGTAATCGAAATAGGTAAAGTTCCTTTTGAAGATTCATGCATACCAACAAAAAAATATGTGGGACTTTCAATATTTATTGATATTGAAAAGGCACAAAAATCTATCGATAAATACTTTCCATATGCAAAAATTGATTTGTTAGAAATAAAAGATCGTTTATGTAAAAATGGTGCAGCTTTAATTATTCATTCACGTCATGAGATAGACCATGTTATTAGTGAACTTTATAGAGTAGATTCTAGAATAAGACTTTCTTATTCAATTATAAAGACAATAGAGTTGTTATTATTTTTAAATTTAGTTGAAAGTTCAGATACATTTAAGTTAACGTCTTTTTCAGAACCAGTATATAAAGCAACTGTAGAATCATATAAGACGATTTTAAATAATCCTTTTGAAAGATATTCTATTTCTGATTTATCAAAAAAATATGCTATTTCAGAATCCAGTTTGAAGAGATGTTTTATATACATAACTGGAAGCTCAATAGGTAATTTTATTAGGGAAAATTGTTTAGAAGCCGCTGCTAAATTATTAATTCATAAACCCTTAATGTCAATAGGAGAGATTTCTGATTTGTCAGGATATTTGAATCCTAGTAAATTTTCTGAGTCATTCAAAAAACATTTTGGGCAAACTCCTCAAGAATATAGAAAAAAATCCATCTGACCTTTTTAGAGCAAATAAAGAGCTGTCAGGTTATAAAGAAAATATCCATCTTACTTTATAATGAAGTTGAGATGGATATTTTTTTAAAATATTCTCTATACACATTCTATGTACATTTTATTAATTAACGGAGGTGTTTTATGAACAATAAAAAAATGACTACAAAAGATGTAGTAACAGTAGCTATTATGATTGCCTTGTTTTATGCAATTTCTATTGTTGTTGGAATGAGTATGGTTGCTGTTCCAGTTGTGTATATTTATGGTACTGCTGGAATCGAAATGTTTATAGGAGCTATTTTCTACTTGGTAGCAGCTAACAGACTTAATAAACATGGGCTATTATTTATATGGATATTAATTTATGGTCTTATCACAGCAGCTATGGGTTATGTGTTTATGCTTCCATATTTTATTGGACTTGCTATTTTGTGTGAAATAGTAATGATAGGCAAAGACACTTATATAAATCCAATAAGAAATATGATTGGCTGGAGTGTTTATGGTGCTGGTATGTTCATGGGAATAGGAGTTCCATGTTGGATAGCTTGGGAATCTTATCAAAAGCAAGCTTTAGAGAGTGGGTTTGCAGATAAGACATTAACATTGCAATATAATTTGGTATCTTCACCAAAACTACTATTATTAGGTGTAACAATAACCGTTATATTATCTGCTTTAGGTGTTTTGTTTGCACAAAAAATTCTTAAAAAGCACTTTAAAAAGGCGGGTATTTTAGAGTAAATGGAGATATATGGGAAATGAAAATAGAAAAAATAAGTGGAATAACTTGTCTTTTTTTAACTATTATTTCCTGTATGGTGTCAATATTTACAAAAAGTTACTATATGCATGCTCTGTTTGTAGGATGGCTTTGTATGCTTTTAGCATATTTTGGTTTTATCAAGCAGAGCATTATTTATTTTATGGTATATAGTTTTACTACATTTTGGTTATTAAAAATGATACCTAGTGGTGTAGTTATAATTTCTCCAATGCTTTTGGGAATGTTGTATAAATTCATAGTTCCAATCATGGCAGGATTTTTAACTTTTAAGATACCATCAGGAAAATTAATTTCAATATTTCACAAATTATTGTTGCCTAGAAATTTTGTACTTATATTAACGGTAATTATTCGATTTGTACCAACAATTGCTGGGGAATTTAGAACAATAAAAGAAGCTATGAAAGTAAGGGGATTTACAGGTAACTTTTTTCATATTTTATCAAATCCTTTGAGGACTCTTGAATATGCTATAGTTCCTTTAATTTTTCGTTCTATAAAAGTAGGGGATGAATTATCAGCAGCAGCGATTGTTAGAGGAATTGAAAACCCAATAAAAAGAGATTCATATTATAGCAATAGGTTGTGTAAATTAGACATAATTATAATAACTACAAGCTTTATTTTATTTATATTATGTCTTATATGAGAGGTGCATCATTGAATAATAAAGTTGAGATTAGGAAATTATTTTTTTCGTATAATAGCAATAAAGATGAACAGTTGAAAGATATAAATTTAGATATTAAAGATGGTGAATGTTGTGTAATTATAGGGGAGTCGGGATGTGGCAAGTCTACTTTGACAAGGGCTATAAATGGATTAATTCCAAATTTTTACGAAGGAAATTTAGATGGAGAAGTATTTGTTGACGGCAAATCTATTAGAAATTTAAAATCCTGGGAAATAGCAAAGTTAGTCGGTAATGTATTTCAAGATCCTAGAAGCCAATTTTTTGCCAATGAAGTTAATGGAGAAATTGCATTTGGACCGGAAAATTTGGGATATAAGCGTGATGAAATAATAAGAAGAGTAAATGAATCAAGTGAGAAAATGAATATTGATAAATTGTTAAATAATAGGATATACAATTTATCCTATGGAATTAGGCAAAAAGTAGCAATTTGTTCAGCGAGAGCTATCGAACCATCTATATATGTATTTGATGAACCATCTGCAAATCTTGATTTGAAATCAATATATAAATTTTCAAAACTTATAATGGACTTAAAAAACGAAGGGAAAACTATAGTAATTGTTGAGCATAGGTTATTTTATTTAAAAGGAATAGCTGATAGGTATTTATTGATACAAAATGGATCTTTAATAAATAGTTATAAAGCAGAAGAATTTGAAAAAATTAGTTCAAAAGACTTAAATGCATTGGGCTTACGCTCAATAAATCTTGATGATATTGTTGTAGATGACCACAAAGTTAAAGAAAAAGAAATTAATAGTGACAATTCTTTTGATTTTGAGGTGAAAAATATTTGTAAAAAATATAAAAATAATTTCGTACTAAAAGATGTGTCACTTAAATTTGATAGCAATGAGACTATTGCTTTAGTAGGAATAAATGGAACAGGTAAAAGTACACTTGGTAAAATTTATTCTGGGATTCAAAATCAGACTGATGGAGAAATAAAGATAAATGGACACAAAGCTAATAAAAAGATGAGGTTAAGCAAAGTGTGGTATATTCCTCAAGATTTAGACTCTCAATTATTTGGGGAAGATTTGATGGATGAATTATTGACTGGGTTAAAAAATAGAGAAGATTATGTCACGAAAGCAGAGGAATTTTTAAAAAAAGTTGGCTTATTTGATATAAGAGAGAAGCATCCAGCAACTTTATCAGGTGGTCAAAAACAGAGGTTGGTTCTATGCGTAGCTATGTTAAGAGAAATTCCTTTTATTATATTGGATGAGCCGACATCAGGGCTTGATTTCAGGAGTATGGATAAGGTGGGGAGATTAATCAAAGAGGAACAAAAAAAAGGAACAAAATTTTTGATAATTTCTCATGATATTGAATTTATAGCAAAGACGTGTGATAGACTTGTAAAACTAGAGAATGGGATAATAACAGAAGATTTTTATATTAATAATATAGGACAGCTGCTAAGATCTATGGAGGCTAAATAATTTAGGAGGTGCTGTAATGGAAGTTTTAAAAAAGCATATAGGACAAATTTTATCGTCAGTTATTATAGCAATAATTGGTGTTTTTTGTGGTGTTGTACCATATTTTGCTTTGGCTAAGATTACTCAAAATATAGCAATTAATAATACAGATTTAGAATTCTATGTAAGACCAATTTTGCTTATTTTAGGTGGATTAATAGGAAGTGTTATTTTTCATGAGATTTCAACTTTAATTTCTCACAATTTAGCATTTCGCATAATAGAGGACGAGAGGAAGAAACTTGTAAGAAAAATTAATAGATTATCTATGGGAGAGATTGAAAAACGATCTAGTGGAGAATGGACTCAGTTTATGGTAGAAACTTTGAATAAAATTGAGCAACCGATAGCTCATGTTATTCCTGAAGTAATAGCTAATCTTATCATTCCAATCGCTTTAGTAGTTATTGTTTTTATTATAGATTGGAGAATTGGAATTGCAAATCTTATAACCTTACCTCTAGGGGTGTTATTTTCAATTCTAATGATGGGCGGATATGAAGAAAAATCACGAAATTATCAAGAAGCCGCAAAAAACATGAATACAACAGCTGTTGAATATATTAGAGGAATTCAAGTTATAAAGGCATTCAATAAATCTGCATCATCATATGGAAAATTTGTTGATGCTGTAAATAGCAATAGAGACAGTATGCTAAATTGGTATTTAAGTGTTTGTTTCTATATGACAGCAGCAATGGAAGTTTTACCATCAACTTTATTATTTGTTTTACCAACTTCTTTATACTTGTATATGAATGGAAGTATTGAAGTAGGCAATCTAATAATGTGTGTTTTATTATCCTATGCTTGCTACAAACCTTTGATTAAAGCTATGAGTCATATGGATACTATGGCAAATGTGAGAGTTGTAATTGATGAAATAAAAAATGTTATGGAATTACCAGAGTTAGAGCGAGGCAACAGAGAGGAAAACATAAGATTATACGATATAAATTTTGAAAATGTATGTTTTGCCTATAATGACGAGAAAAAAGTTTTTGATAACTTATCCTTTAGTGCAAAAGAAAATAAACTTACAGCTATTGTTGGTTATTCTGGCGGAGGAAAGTCCACTATTGCTAAGCTAATTGCAGGATATTGGAATATTAATAAAGGGAAAATATCCATAGGAAATGTAAATCTTAAAGATGTTTCTCTTGAAAAGAACATGGAACTTGTAACCTATGTATCACAAGAAAACTATCTATTTAGGAAAAGTATTATAGATAATATGAGAATGGCAAATCAAAATGCTAGTATTGAAGAGATAAAAGATGCTTGTAAAAAAGCTTCTTGTCATGACTTTATTATGAGTCTTCCTAATGGATATGAAACCATAATAGGAGAATCTGGAAGCAATTTATCTGGAGGAGAGAGACAAAGACTTACAATAGCAAGAGCTTTGCTTAAAGACAGCCCAATAGTTTTATTAGACGAAGCAACAGCATATTCTGATCCAGATAATGAAGCTGAAATTCAAAAATCGATAGATGCATTAGTAAAAAATAAAACTGTTATCATGATTGCTCATAGACTTTCTACAATAATAGGGGCAGATAAGATTATAGTATTAAACAATGGGGAAATTGAAGCGGAAGGAACTCATAAAGAACTTCTTGAAAAAAGTGAAACATATGCAAAAATGTGGAAATCACATATAAGTTTATCAAACGATAGGGGTGAGTAAATGAAAGAATTAATTCACAAATTATATTGGGTTGCTGGAAAAGAATCTTCCAAAATTAGCAAGATGTTTTTCTTTGAAGTATTAAAAAGTATATTTGAAGGAATATCCCTTGGGGCTACAATGTTACTTCTACTTAAAATATTTCAAAATATATATGAAGGAAGAAACATTACAAAAGAAGACATCTATGTCGTATTTGCTATAGCTCTATTAAGTGTAGTAGGGAAAATATTATCTAGTTATATGGCGGATAGAAATAAATACATCGCAACTTACAATATGGGAGCAGAAAATAGGCTATATATAGGTGATCAGCTAAAAAAAGTGAATATGGGTTATTTTAACAGCAACCGCCTTGGAAATATTTCAGGCGGATTAACCACAGTTATAGGTGAACTTGAAACCGTAGGAGTTAATATAATAGAAACTTTATTTGTAGGGGTAATTCAAACTATAATAATGGCGATATTCATGATTCCATTTGATATAGTTACAGGTTCTATAATTTTAGGAACTTTATTCTTAGGAATGTTATGCAATGCTATATTTCAAAAGAAATCAGACGAGTTGACTAAAAAATTACAAGCTTTAAAAATAAATCTAAATGCATCCACTTTGGAGTATGTTAAAGGTATTAGTGTTATTAAATCATTTGGAAAAAGTGGTGAAATGACTAAAGAATTGGACAGAGAGATTTATAAAAATAGAAGAGGTTTTATAAATGTTGAAAAAACTGTAGCACCTGCTGCTTTGATATTTCTAATTATATTTAAATTGGGGATTTGTCTTATTATATTTTCAGCTATTTACAGGTTTTGCATAGGAGAAATTGATCATTATAAAGCTGTAATGCTTGTAGTGTCTAGTTTTATTGTTTTTTCTGGTTTTGAAATGGCTGGAAGTATGCAAAACGTTAGAGGAATAGCTATACAAAACTTGGATTCAATTGCTAAACTTAGGAATTTACCAACAATTTCAGAAGGCACAAGAACAAGCTTTGAAAAAGGAGATATAAATCTAAAGGACGTTGACTTCTCATATGACGAACAGAATTTATTTAACCGTTTAAATTTAGATATTCCAAAAGGTAAGACTACAGCAATTGTAGGTGGTTCTGGAAGTGGAAAAACAACACTTTGTAATTTGATAGCTAGATTTTGGGATGTAGATTCTGGAGAAATATTGATTGATGATAATAACATAAAAGATTTTAGGTATGACAATCTGTTATCTAATTTCACTTTTGTTTTTCAAGATGTATATTTGTTTGATGACACTATAAAAAATAACATTAAGTTCGGAAATCCAGAAGCTAGTGATGAGGAAGTTATTAATGTTGCTAAGCAAGCACAGTGTCATGAATTTATTATGAAGTTGTCAGATGGTTATGACACAGTTTTACAAGAGGGTGGTTCAAATTTATCTGGAGGAGAGCGTCAGAGAATATCTATAGCAAGAGCTATGCTAAAACCAAGCAGAATTGTTATTCTTGACGAAGCTACTTCAAGTGTAGATCCAGAAAATGAACAACAACTTATAACTGCTTTAAACAATTTGTTAAAAGATAAAACTGTAATTGTGATTGCACATAAACTTGAAACTATTAAAAATGCTGATCAAATTGTTGTTATGGATAAAGGAAATATTGAAAGTATTGGTAAACATAAAGAGCTTATGGAAAAATCACACATATACAAGAGCTTTATTGAGAAAAGAGAAAAAGCTACTGGTTGGAAAATTGAATAAAATTTAATAGAGGATGATTTTATGAAACAAGATATGAAAGAACAATTATTAACAAAAAGACCTATAGATTTACTTTTTCAATTATCTATCCCTGCTGTAATAGGAATGATAGTAATAGGTCTTTATCCACTAATGGATGGAAT
>URUJ01000020.1 GCA_900551095.1 uncultured Anaerococcus sp.
AAAACAATCCCATTTCATCCCTAATATCTATAATTTTATCATAGATGATTAGGTTCATTTTTAAGAACTATGCTTAAATCTGTTCTTATACTATTAGTATATGAGCAAGCACAGTAAGTGTACGGACACTTACGAAAAAATTAATGGAGCAGACCTTTACGGAATGCTCCATTTTTTTAATTTTTACCTTGTTAGGGAGAACCCTAAGACCCCGAAATATATTTTATAAAGGAGAATAAAATGGCAAATAGATTTAGAAATGAAAGAATAGAAATAAAATTAACTAAGGAAGAAAAAGAAGTTTTTGAAAAGAAAATGAAACTTGCTAATTGTAAAACTATGTCCCACTTTCTTAGGAAATGTGTATTGGAAAAAGAGATTTATGTTGTAGATTTAGAACAATTTAGAAACCTACAATGGCTACTTTCGAATGCAACAAATAATATAAATCAGATTGCAAAAGCTACTAATACAACTGGTGTTATTTACAAAAATGAAATTGAATCGATGGATAAGCAAATAGAAAATTTATCAAGAGAAATATGGCAGATTCATTCCCTACTTCTTAATAAATCAAAAGAAATCATGCAATATAAAATCAAGATTCAAGTGTTATGGATCTCCAAATCATACAAAATCTAATTCCTATATAAGTCATTAAATATCAGATGAGCAATACTAAAAACTAGGTACATCAAATATAGCATTTTTAATGAGTATAATTATATTTTTATTTTTCAAATCAATCTATCAGATTAAAAAATAACCTTCCAAACTTACATATAATATTCTAAGTAAATACAATAAAAAAAGAATACTCTAATGCTAGAATATCCTTTAAATAACTTAGATAATACTTTTATATAAATAAATGCTTAAAATTTTTGTTGAATTAAACAAAAAAGTCATCTATATAACTTTATATCTTTCAGAAAAATTTCTATAGCTCTGTCTATCTTGCTGGTATACAAATACTTCCGCTATGTTACCTCTATCTGCTAACTTTAGCGACTGCTCAACAATTTCATAATTGTGTTGTGCGTGTGTTGTAGCAAAAATATTAATTAATACTCCTTTAGGTAACGCCCTAATTTCTTTTACTACAAACTCTACAAATTTCGGATTATACTTTCTAACTCCTTCACTTTTTGTCTCGGAATTTATAACTTTAATTGTTGGTAATTGTTTCTTTTCTGGCGGGATTTGAAAATCATTTATTGAATAAGTATCTTCTAAAATTAAATTATATTCTAAAGAATCCTTATTATCGCAATTGATATATATAATTTTAGAAGATGTTTTTTCTTCGGAGATATTGTTTGTTACTATAAACTCACTGAATACATCATTAATAACTAGTTTAAATTGCATATAAATAGGAACTAATACTAAGTTACACTTTTCATATCCTAAAATTTTAGAGCATAACAAAAACCATAAATAACTATGATCATGATATATATTTCCATTGTTTAAAATCTTATTCTTATTTATTTTTCGTATAGTAAATATAGCTATTCCTGCAAAGAAAATACTTATTCCTAGATTTCCCAATTTTGACAAAAAATAATATATTATATCGATAATATCAAATGAAATATCCTTAGGTTTTGTATTTATAACACTCTCAATATTCGATATTTTAGGTAAAAATAATGCTAAAAATATAAAGAAAAACTGACATAATTGAGTTTTACAATCTTTAAACTTTCTAATAATTTCTTTCATGTCTATCTCCCCAATAAATTGTTTCTAACAACTCGATAATACCCGACTTTTCATATTTCCAAATTCTATATGCTTCATATCCTACTATAATGTGGAAATATAAACTTATTTCATCAGAACCTTTTGCTATTTTCCCCCAGTTTTTTAAGTCTATATCTGAATATTGGGGAATAGCTTCAGGATGAGTATGCCATTCACCTACATACCTATAAATTTTACCACTTCTTAAATATATTGAGTTACAGGTCTCTATATGTTTAGTATCTAACCTCTTAAATCTATTCCTTTTTCTCTTGTCATTTTTATATGGTTCTGTTGCATAACCTATAGTATAATCATTATTTTGTAAGTTTTCTTTACCTATAATTATTCCACCAGATTCTAAACCATTTTGTTTATATTGTATATATTTCTTAAATAAATCAATAACTGAATCCTTAATTTTAACCCTTTGAATATTTTCACTTATTGTCATAATTCACCACAAATACTACAAGTTTTATTATAAATATTATCAAATTCTATGATTTCAGAATCAGACTTTTGTGATACAAATCGTTTAGAAAAATTTAATCCTGCTAATTTGAAATAATAATCGTCACCTTTTGAAGAAAATATAAGATTACTGTGTATCCTATTAAGTGCGTGCTTCTTTAATAAATCCATAAACATTAGACTTGTTTTTATAGATATTAATGAACCATAAGAAATAAAAGAACCCTGACATCCAGAGTTAGATTTAGCAATGACTTGTCCTTTTTGCGTATAAGCTAATGAATTATATAAATTTCCTCCATCGTCCCTTGTAAACATACATTCATAACACCCTTTATAATTTATATCAAAAAATGCTACATGTGAGCCAATATCTAATGGCTCATTCCATAAATAAAAAACAGGTGTCTGTATTTTATTAGTAACAATATATTTATTTAACCAACGGTTAAGAATTTCATTTCCAGTTGCTGATATTATATAATCATAATCTTCAAATTCTATAGAACAATCTTCAATTGCATCCTCAATTTTGTTATCAACAGTTTTTATATTTAAATTTTGTAAGTTTTTCTCTCCATATATTCTCAAAGCTTCTGCCTTATAGTTGTAAAGATATTCAATGCCAAGTAAATGTCTATATATATTTTCAGCATTCAGATGATCTGAATCAACAAGAGTAATATCCTCTACTCCCGATTTGATCAAATTGCTAAATGTATATCCCCCGATAGAACCACATCCTATTAAAAGATATTTTTTATTAGCAAGTATATTTTTATCGAATGATGTTCTATTCATTAGATAACTCTTATCTATTCTATTTACACTGAGAGGAATGATTCTATCAGCATTACTAATTTTTAGCTTATCAAACTCAATATCATACTCTCCATTTTCAATTAAAAATCCTATTACATTATTAATTTCTTCAGGTTGTTTAATTTCAAATATAAAAAGCATATCTTTTGTTTTTAAATATCTCTTATCTTTAATGTTAAAAGAGCAATAGCTCAAGATATTATTTAAATATGATAAATCTATAGATTTTCTGAAATCAGGAGGATATATTGCTTTATTTGGAGCTAAGAAGAAATATAAACCATTGAATTGTGTTCTATCCCTATATCCCCATAAATCAAAATCTGATGATAAGGTACTTGCAAAATAAGATGTTATAGTAGTTCTCTTTAGATATTCAGCATCCGTCTCATTTTTCTTTCTTACTTTAGATATCTTATTTTTTGTACAATAACTAATCTTTTGGTTTTTCTTTTCTTTGGGAATAGCAACATCAATATTTTTATAATCATCTCTGTTGTATATATACGAATTAAATTCTTCCAACAAATCTCTCTTGTTTTTACCATTTATGCCATCATCTAAAATTTTAATAGCTTTGTCTATGCATTGATTAAAAACTCCCTCAAAATTCCAATCTATCAAAGCTCCTTCTAAATCAAATAAACATAGTTTCCCATTCTTTTCAACATGTGGGATAAAAGGGAGCTTATCTATCTCACAGTATATATCTATTAAACTTAGTTCCCAATTTAATGGTAATCCAATTTTAACTGGAATTAACTTACTATTTGTTGATAAAGAACAACTGATTAAAAATTTATATTCTGTCTTTTTAAAGCTTGCATTCTCTTCAATCATAACGTCTGAGATATATTTATTATCTAATAAGATATCTCTTAATTGATTTGAGTCCAATTAATATATCTCCCATCCAGATGAACTTGATGAGGGAATATAGTTAACTTGATTTTTAGCTGTGTTTTTCTCTTCAGGAATTTCGAAATCATCTCCAAAAATCTTATTCAATTTTTTATATTGGGCATACTCATCAATTTCATTTCTAGCTTCTTTCAAATCGTTAGAAAACTTTGTAATCTTATCTTTAAAATCTGTCATTTGATTATCTGTCATTTTTTCAAAGACATCATTTGGAAAATCAAATGAAAGTTCATATGGTAAAGATAACTCTATTCTATAAAGATCTCTACCATTTTCTGTTTTTCTATAATGAAATTTATTCTTTATATAATTAACGACATCTATTAATACTGTCAAATCATCATCAGAATAATAAGAAAAGTTGTCAATAGCCATTAATGTTAATCCTATACTTGCTGGAGAAGTATGCCCAAAGTTACTAAATCGCCTGTTCCTCCATTTTTTTATATAACGTATGATTCTTCTAAATTGATCTCTTTGTTCTCCTTTAACAATTGTATTATTAATATAATCTACGAGGCCTTTTGGATCAGCTTTTTCCCATTTAATAGAATCCTGATTGCTTGAAATTCCTTTAGCAATATACAATTGACTTTCTTTATTCTCATTATCCTCATAAGCATAAACTACTAAATCAACATGAAACGCAGCTTTATTATTTTTTTTATAAGTTACTGTTACACAAGGCTTTTTTATCTTAGCACCATAGTCTGTATGATTCTCTAGTATAGAACAAATTTTTTCCTTTAAATCCAACGGTTTGTAATCATCTTTATTTACATTAAATATTAATCCAACGTCTATATCATATTCTTGATCTTCTTCAGGTTTTATTCCTGTTTTTAGAATGTAGCTGCCTTGATTTATAACATCAAACGATGGCAAGTCATCAGAATTTCTTAAAATGTTGACTAATACTTCACGTTTCTCTTTTAATTCATGATTCGTATCAAAGTCTACTCTTATATTATCATTGAATTTTTCAAATTGTTTTTGAACAGTCATTAGTTGTGCTCTCCTTTTCTATTAAATTGAATTACTTTTATACATAGATATAACATCATTAAAGTCTACATCTAACTCTTTACAAATTCTATATAAAACTTGCATACTAACAAATTCTCCCTTTGTCATTTTTGCTACTGTTGCAGTTGATATACCTACTCTATCCATCAAGTCTTTTTTGTTCATATTTTTATCAATTAATACTTTCCAGAGTCCATTGTAATTAATCTTCATAATTATCATCCTTATTCTGTTTTTTATTACGCAAATAAAACTTTTGTATTTGCAAACTTTTACTTTACTATATTATACTTTATATTCGTTGTAATTTCAAACTTTGCATTAATAGAATTATTAAGTAGAAAATTATAGGCATTTGAGATATCATCGATATTTATATATCAGTACATTTGTTATATCATATCTCATTGTTATAAATATTTGTTTTACAAGTCCAAAAATTTTGATAAAATTTCCTATCTTTAAGTTCTATAATTCTCTTATACTATTTACAAGGCTAAGCATTGACAGGAAATTTATTTAATTTTAAATACTATAATGCAAAATAAAAAAGAAGTAAAATAATTCCACTTCTCTTTTAACTGATATTTTCTTACCTATAATATTACAGACAGTGTCTGTTAAATTACGACTCATTAATCCTATTTGATAAAATTATAACTACATCAACAACCTTATCAAAGGTCAAATCTCCAATATACTTATTTTCACTTAAATATACTTCCCACAAGGATCTTAGGTATGAATCTTCCTTTATATCCTCGATTATTTCCTCATAGTCTTTCATTATCTCCTTACTTCCTCTTTTATTTGAGGTTCTTTCTATTGCTTCTTTTAAAATTTTATAATCTATCTCATCTTTTTTTAATTTGTAGAGGGTGTATAGGTCGTAAAAGTCTCTCATTCGTGTTGTTGTTATATTTCTTCTGATTATGGTTTCATATTTTTCTGCTAAAATTGTTTCTAATGGATATGCCATTATTTTTATAGCTTCTTTGCTAAAGATACATGGATAGGTGTATTCTATTTCCCTTGGTGTTATTGCATCACCCGTTGTAAGGTCAAGTTTCATAGGGTTTTTAGTCTTTCCAACATTTGCTATTAGTGATATTCTAAAGTTCTCGTACTCATCCTCTTCCCTAATATAACTGATGTCTTTTATTTCAAATCTTATTCCATCATCTATGTTGATATTTATTATTTCTTCTGCGATTTCTTTTATTTTTTCTTCATTTAGAGCTATTCCTTTAATAGTAGTATCCATGTCCATGGTTGTTCTATTTTCAATTCCAATTAAGGAAGATATTAGGAATCCTCCTTTTATTACAAAATTATTTTTGTACTTTGATTTAGATAGCCTTTCTAAAAATCTTTCAAAGAAATATATTTGCAAAACTTCTTGCGACTTTAGATTTTTCTTCTCTGCCAAACTTCTTATCTTTCCCTTTATACTCTCGATATTAATCACAATAATACCTCCATGTATTTTCTAATTTCATTTTCTATTTTAAATAGTCTACTGTATTTTATGAGTCGTCTTAGATTTTTATTTGTTGATTTAAAGTATCTTTTTAAGGCTTCTGTAAAAATCTGTTTATCTATTTTTTCTCTTTCGATTATGATATCGCAAATTGTTCGATCTATATCGTAAACTGGGATATGATTGCCTTGTGGTGATTTTATTTCTGTCTTTCCTAGTTCGTATAAATCTTTTTTTACATAGTGAACTTGTAAATCTTCATATCGCTTTTTTATATGGCTTGCATTATAGCCTTGAGGTACAGATATATGAAATACATTTGGGATTCTATCGCATAAGTCGTGGAGGTATAGGGCTGTTTGATAGGAAAATATTATTCGATTACTATTAGATGATATTAAAACAAAATCGTCTATTACTTTTCCTTTTAATTGATATAGTCCTGGTCTTAATCTTTCTAGTTGCCCGCTCTTTGTTAATTCTGATAAATTATGCCTAGTATATCCAAGTTCTTCTGCTTCTTTGTTAGTTATTACTAAATTTTCTTGTATATATTCTTTAAGCGTATCCATAGTCTGCCTCCTCTCATTTATGCTTTTATTATATGTTATAAAAGCGAATATGTAAAGCTGGCTATGAGTAATTTATATTTTGAGAAGGATGTAACGAATCCTTACTCCCTTCAATCAAAACTACCAGCTTAGCTGGTAGTTTGCATAGCGCCTATAAGGCGCGAA
>URUJ01000021.1 GCA_900551095.1 uncultured Anaerococcus sp.
AAAATAAGTTTTACAATTAGGAATCAGTATGAACAAAACATTACTTAGCACAACTATAAAAACATCCATAGCAGCTACTTTGTCCTTACTTGTAGCCCAAGCCTTAGGACTTAAATTCTCATCTTCAGCAGGAATTATTACCATTCTTGATATATTTGAGACTAGAAAGGCCACTATTAAGGGTGGACTTAAAAGAACCTTATCTGCTACAATAGCTCTTGTTTTAGGGATTTTGGTATTTGAAATTTTTGACTACAAAACTTGGGCCTTTGGCCTATACTTACTCTTATTTTTGCCCCTATCTTTTTTATTAAAAATTGAACTAGGCCTGGGTCCTTCAAGCGTGGTAGTTACACATTTATTAAGCTATGGAGAAATTAATTCATCAATTATCTTTAATGAACTCGGTCTTATCCTAATAGGAACAGGCTTTGCCATGCTTACTAACTTATATGCACCAGAAAGTCAGGATAAGTTGAAAAAATGGATAGAGGATATTGATGAAGATATCAAGGATATCTTGATATTTTTTGGAGATACTCTTGTAAATAATTTAGATGTTAAAATCTATGAAGGAAAGATCAAAAAGCTTGAAGATGATATAACCAAGGCCCTTAATCTTGCGATTATTGAAAATGATAATCGTATAGAAAATAGCAAGAATCTACTGATAGGCCTTAGCCATAGGGAAAGGGAGATGGATATTTTGATGGAAATGTATGATGATTTAAAATCAATACCTAAAGAATATACTGATGGAAAGTTGATATCTGATCTAATGATTGATACTGCAAATAACCTTAGTGATAATGGAGATATGGTTAAGGTCAAAAAAAGGATAGAATTTTTACAAGAACATTTTCATATGATGGAACTTCCTGAAACTCACGAAGATTTTATCATACGTTCATCCATTTTTCAAGTTTTTAGAAGTCTAAACCAATTTATAGATATAAGCAAGATTATCAGCAATATTCCTAGAAATTAAAGGATCAAGTTTTATTATATATGATATTAAATTTTCAAAATATACAAATATAATTTTTAGTTTTAAAGTAAGTAATATGATGCAATATGGATAAGAATATAGATTTAGAATACAAATTTATACCCTACGATGAAGGCAAAATAGAGGAATATGACCTTGGTGAAATAATTTTTGATTTGGATAGTGAACTTGATTTATTAGAAAGTAAGGCTGATAAGCTCGATTATCTGCTAGCTATAGCAAGTGGGCTTACTTGTGGATTACTTGATATCCTTTGGGTTGGGGATTTTGACTTAGCAAGGGGACGAAGTCTTGCAAGTGATAAGGTAGATGATTTTGTAAAAAAGACAGCAGAACTTATATCAGGCAAAAAGTTTAATAATTTGTCTGATGCGGTGAGGGTTCTTGAGAAAAAATTTCCTATCCCTAGTGATAGAAATACCAATGATTTTGGTGGCGGCCTCCAGCATCATTTGAGAGATTTTGCCCATCACCCTACTCTCGTAGGCTTAGCTTTTTCTATCTTGACTCAGTTTACAGGAAAATCCTATGGGACAGACATAAATGGTAACTTTACTATCTTTGATGTGCCAGAAAACGGTAAGGTTTTTATAGGAGAAAAATATAGGAGAAAAACTTTTTAAGGGAGTCATAACTTGGTTTTTCTACCTTGTAAGCGACATGGCTGGATCAAGTGGAACTATCGGCCTAGGTGGAGGTACAGGTATACCTGGACCAATACTAAGCCTAGCCAAGGAAATGTCGGTCCTTCCTTTATTTAAGAATATGAATACTGGAAATGGTATGCCTATATCTCTCTTTTTGTCAAAATTATTTAACGGCACACTCTTCATAAAAAGTGATGAGAAGGGACATATAATTAAAGACTCAGTACTTAGGTTTGACTTACGTGGTGAGTTTGGTCTTGGCTTAGAATTTGGTAAGCAAGCTCTTCCTATTCTTGCTAATGAATGTATTGTTAGGAGTTTTTACTTTATCCGTCATTTAGCGGTAGAAATGAGGGAGAAAAAGGTAAAATCTTTAAAAGATTTTAAAATAATTGACTGGGGTATAGTTAAACCCAATAATAACCCAACAATAACTAGGATGTTAACCGTATCAACTGGGATCTTCACAAGCCTTGACCTAGGAGAAGCTATAATTACACAAAAATACTGGCTATCTCTTAATTATGTGGGTATAGGTAGGTTTGTGCTTGCACTTACAAATGAAATTAATTATGGGCTTAAGAGAAGAAATATCAAAAAAATAAGAGGAGCCTATGAAAAGATGAAAAATGAAACGTTTGCCGGTGCTTACTACAAAAAAATTGGGGATAAATTTGGCCTGAGTTTAAAACAGACCGAAATTCTTTATAATATCGAGTATCATCTGGTTTTAAATGATATAGATAATCTTGTTAAAGACGATATTTTTAATTTAAAGATAAGATGGCTTTCTGAATGGAAGAAGATAATAAGCAAAAGTTTTGAATCTTTTACCCAAGTTTCTGGAGCAGAGATTAAATGGTACAGCATAGAAAAATTACACGAAAAAATTATAAAACTAAATCCAATCAAACCATGGTTTAGGTTAGTCCTATTTGAAGCCATGCTCTTTGAACCCTACTATCCTCTAAGGGTCATAAAGGACGAGGATGGCAAATATAGTTTATCAAAAGAATTTAGCTCCCTGGATAAATTTTTTAATAAATATAACAAAGACAGAGCCCATAAGTTTTTAAATAAAGAATTTACTTGTATTTATTGTAAAGAAAACTATATAGACCATTTGAATAAGGCTTATAATAAGCAAGTTAAGTTAATTAATAAAGATTTTAAATTTGATATTAAAACCGTATCTATTGCGGCTGTCATAGCTGCAATCACTGTCTTTACAGCTGGAACATTTACAGGAACAATAGCAGTAGCCCTAGTAGGTTCTAATTTTGCAGGTCTTAGCGGAGCTGCCCTTACCAGTGCGTCTCTAGCCTATCTTGGAGGAGGGGTGTAGCGCTAGGAGGATTAGGTATGGCTGGAGGAAGTATTGCAGTTATAGGAGGAGGGGCAAGTCTTGGTTTAGGCTTAGGAGCAGGAATAGGTAAAACAATAAGTGTTTTAGAAAACTCATCTAAAAATAGCCTAACTAATGAAGCTAAGTTACTTACTTCTTTTAAAGAGATTTTTCTTAATGATGAAAGAGACCTTGAATTTTGTGAAGAAGTTTTAGAGACCTATACTCAAAATATTTTTGACCTAGAAAAATACCTCATAAAACTTAAGCTAGATATGGATACCCTAAAGGGCAAAGACAAAAAAGAAAATCAAGTTTTAATAAAAAATTCCAAAGAGATGCTAAAGCTAATGAAAACTTCTAGAAAAAACATGATTAAAATTGTTGATGATTTTAAGAAAGAATTTGATTATTAATATAAGACTAAACGCATAATTGATGGTATGACTAAAATGGAGATAAAAGCAATAGATAAGTTTTATAAATTCGATGTGACTACCAGTGTTGCATCGGATTTTATTTTATAGGAAAATGGAAAGTAAACTTGACATAAAATACAAAAGTGATTTTAATAAATGTAAAGCTAGCTTGACATTGGAGGTTGGTAAATGTGAAAAATAAGTTGGAAGAAATCCGCAAAGAAAGAGGGATTACTCAGGAAGACCTTGCTAAAATCCTTGAAGTATCAAGGCAGACAGTAGGTTCTCTAGAAAATGGAAGGTATAATCCTTCGATTATTTTAGCCTTTAAGATAGCAAGGTATTTTAAAATGTCAATCGAAAATATTTTTATCTATGAGGAGGAAAATGATAATGAAAAATAAAAAAATTTGGTATTTAGGTTATGTGATTGCATTTATTAGTTTGCTGGCCTTATTTATTGTTAAAGATAATAAGATTTTAGAAAGAGTTCTACCTTTTATTTTTAGCGTTAGCCTATCTATATCATTTGTTATGACAATGCACAACAAAAAGATGGAGAAAGATCCTTCGTATAGGATAAGTATTAATGATGAAAGAAATGAAAAAATTAGAGATAAGGTGAATGCTGCAGTCACACCTGTTTTTATCCTTATCATGGGTATAGTTGCTGTGATTTGTTTTTCTATAAATGCAGTTTTACCTGCAATTATCCTAGCTTTGGGAGTCTTTTCATATCCTGTTATAACATTGTTCGTAAGCCATTATTACGAGAAAAGATACTAGGTAATTAAATCTAGTTTTTATATTTGTTAAACCACCTGGAACTTATCTTTATAGATAAAGACAGGTGGTTTTAAATTAACTATTATAATTTATATTGACAAGTATCGAGTATCGATATAATTAAATTAACAATATCGATACTCGATACTAAAGGAGGTTGTTCATTGGATTCTTTAAGAAATATGAATGATGCATTGATATATATTGAAGAGCACTTAACAGAGGAAATTGACTATAGTGAAGTATCTAAAATTGCTTACTGTTCAGAGAATCATTTTAAGAAGATGTTTTCATTTTTAGTAGGCATAGGTTTATCAGAATATATTCGAAGAAGGAGACTGTCGTTGGCTGCAATTGGCTTGAAAGATAAGGATTTGAGAATAATTAATGTAGCAGTCAAATATGGCTATAATTCGGATGATTCATTCTCCTGTGCTTTTCATTCCCTGCATGGGATTCTCCCTTCTGAGGCAAGGAGTGATAATACACAATTAAAAGCAATCTCAGATGAAAAACCAATGGGTATTATTAGTGCTTCCACTAATTTTTAAGAAAGAGGAATGGAAGAAAAGGAACAATAGTTATTCACAATTTGTAACAGCCCTTTTTTGTAAACAGTACTATTGGTGGATATGTTCCCACGAACGTACGAATTAGACCATATGTTCCCGCATACGTCTTTTTCATTAAAAATCGCAAATATATCAATTCTATCAACTCGTCCCATGTGGAAGCAATTGCTCATCTTAAAAAAAAATACTAAAATAGGGCTTTAGAAGTGAGGTCAAAATCTTAAAGTCTTATTATGTAAATGTCAGCGGTGACAAAATATTTGGCAGCAGACTATATTTTAAGCTGAGTACTTAGAAAATAAATAAAACAGATAAAGAATGATATAATGAATAATTGAATTATTAATTTGAGACTTTAGGAAATTAGTTCCTAGAGTCTTTTATTTTTGGGTATTTATATATTAATTAATGAAATATTAAAAGCTTAAATCAATATGTAAATTAGAAAAATGGTCTAGCCTATATATATTATATAAGGGAGAATTTGATGCAAACTTGTAAACATTGCCAAGAAAAAGGGAAGTGTCTCTCTAAAATCAAACTTTTTAATAAGCTTGGTGTAGATGAATCAAAAAATATTTATTTATCAGCAGTTCATAAGAATTTAAAAAAAGGTGAAAGTTTATTTTTAAATGGAGATTTAGTAGACAAACTTATTGTAATTAGATATGGGAAAATTAAATCCTCAACCTATGATGATGAGGGGAGAGAAAGTATAAGTAAGATTTATGTGGAAGGTGACATTATAGGAGAGAATTCAATTTTCTTAGATAATTCTTATACATCTAATGGAGTTGCAATAGAAAATACAGGAATTTGTCAAATAGACAAAAATTTATTAAGGAATATTTTGGTAAAAGATCATGACTTTTCAATAAATATGATAAAATCACTTAGCGAAAAATTATATGATACAGAAAGATTCCTAGAAATTTTGTCAATAAAAGATTCCTACAAAAGATTAGCCGCATTTTTACTTTATAGGGCGAAAATGAGCAAGAATCATTTAGTAAGTCTTAACCAGGAAAACATTGCATCGTCAATAAATATGACAAGAGAAACTGTATCTAGAAAACTATCTGAGCTTGAAAAAGATGGATATATAGAAAATATAGCCTATAAAAAAATTAGAATAAAAAACATATCTGCTTTAGAAAACTTAACAAATATGTAAAAGTGTGATATATAACACAGAAAATTATTAAATCTTCCTTTACAATATAATTAGCTAGTAAAGAAGGAGGATAAAATGATAGGCATTGATACTAAGATAGAAGACCTAGTTAAGACGGATACCAATATAATAGATTTTTTTAATAAGGAGAAGATTGACTTTTGTTGCAATGGTCACATGACTATTGAAGAAGTTGCAAAAGAAAAAAACATCGATGCAAATGATCTTGCTAAAAAAATTCAAGGAGCTATTAACTCCGATAATTCTAATAGAGAAGATATAATGAATCTAGATGATTTTAAGAATTTAGATATAAAAGAGATGATAAATTCTTTAATCATAGATCATCACAAAAGAGAAAGAGATTTACTTTTTGAAATAGATCCTTTATTAAATAAAATCCTATCTGTTCATTTCGCACATCATGGTGAGGAATTGATGAAGCTTCATTCTCTTTTTGCAGACCTTAAGAAGGAATTAGAAGAACACTTTGTAAAGGAAGAAGAAATAACTTTCCCACTAATGTTAGAAAATGAATCACCTAGCCAAGAAGTAATCAAAAAGGTTGAAGAATTAGAAACTGACCATGAAAAGGCGGGAGATATTATCAAGGAAATAATAGAACTAACCGATTGGTTTAATCCGCCAGAAGATGCCTGCAGGACATATGTGCATACATTTAATTTGCTAGAAAAGCTAGTAAAGGATGTATTTATCCATATATTCAAAGAAAATTCTGTAATGTTTGAAAAATATAGGGAAAATGGAGGAAAATAATGAAGAAACAAATAAAAAATAATGTATATTGGGTCGGTAAAATCGATTGGGAACTACAGGAATTTCATGGGAGTGAATTTTCCGTTCACCATGGCTCTAGCCAAAATGCATATCTAATACAAGAAGAAAAAACTGTATTGATAGATACAGTCTGGACACCTCATAAAGAAGAATTTGTTAAAAATCTCAAAACAGAAATTGACCTAAAGGAAATTGATTACATTGTAATTAATCACGGAGAACCAGACCATTC
>URUJ01000022.1 GCA_900551095.1 uncultured Anaerococcus sp.
ATTCACCAAATAGTTTGTTTTCGCCAGTAGCTGGGTTTCTTGAGAAAGCTACACCTGTACCAGATGTATCACCCATGTTACCAAATACCATAGATTGAACGTTTACAGCTGTACCCATTGCATCGTCAATATCGTTTAATTTTCTATAAAGAATAGCTCTTTCATTGCCCCAAGATCTAAATACTGCTGAAATAGCAAGGTCAAGTTGTTCTCTTGGTTCTTGTGGGAAATCTTCTCCCATAAGTTCTTTATATTTAGCTTTATATTCTTCTACAAGTTCTTTAAGGTCGTTTGCATCTAGTTCAGTATCTAGTTTTACACCCTTTGCTTCTTTCTTTGCTGTTAGAAGTTTTTCAAAATTATTTTTGTCAAGTTCCATAGCAACATCAGAGAACATCTGGATAAAACGTCTGTAAGAATCGTAAGCAAATCTTTCGTTATCTGTTTTCTTTGCAAGACCTATTACAGCATCATCGTTAAGACCAAGGTTTAGGATGGTATCCATCATACCAGGCATGGAAATTGGTGCACCGGATCTAACAGAAACTAGAAGTGGATCCTCGGTAGAACCAAAGGTTTTCTTGTTTGCTTCTTCAAGATCTTTTATATGCTCAGAAACCTCAGCATTTAAATCTTCCCAAAGTTTTTTGTCTTCTTGGTAAAATCTGGTACAAGCCTCTGTTGTGATAGTAAATCCATATGGTACTGTAATACCAAGGTTTGTCATCTCAGCAAGGTTTGCACCTTTACCGCCCAAGAGGGCTCTCATTGTCATGTCACCTTCGTTAAAGTTATAAACGTATTTTGTGCTCATAAATTTTCCCTTTCTTTATTTTTTAATTTATTGACGATAATTTCTGAAGTTTCTTCGATAGACCTATAGGTAACATCAATAATAGTGCAACCTAGATCATTCATAAGCTCTAGAGCATAATCAATTTCGCTATTTATTCTCTCTTCTGATGAATAAAGCGATTCTTTTGATAGGCCTAAAGATTTAAGTCTTTCTTCCCTTATTTTTTTTAGGACACCCTTATCTATGGTAAGACCAAAAATCTTTTCTGGGTCAATCTCAAATAATTCTTTAGGAACTTTTGAGTCAACTATAATCGGGATATTGCTTACCTTAAGTCCCTTGCTAGCAAGAAACATTGATAGGGGAGTTTTTGATGATCTCGAAACTCCAATTATAGCTATGTCACAAAACGCTAAGCCTCTAAAATCTTGTCCATCATCAAAATTTAACGCAAAATCAAGGGCATCGATTCTTTTTTGATGGAGAGAGTATTCTCGGTCTAATCTTTTATCGACCTTGTTTTCTAAGATACCTGCCATTTGATTTATAGAACAATCTAAAAGTCCAATCTGTTTTATATTGTTATTAGCTAAGAACTTTTTGACATAGTCGTTCACTTTCGAATCTCTAAATGAGTGGTAAATTATTGTATTGTCTGAATCTTCAATTGACGCTAGAAGCTTGTTAAGTTTTTCATTATTATTAATCCTATCAAATAGCTTTATTTCATATGGCTTGTTAAAGTTCGCCATGGTTGTCTTTACTATATCGATTAGGGAAATAGCGTTAGCATCTGAGATTATATATATTTGCAATTTCATAATTTCTCCTACACCAAGACTCTACACATATTATACCAAATAAATGAAATAATGAAAATCTTTTCATCAAAAATTTATATTTATCCTTTAATTTAAATAAAATCTGGCTGATTATGAGTTAATGAGAATATATATAGTAAATATTTTGTATAGGAAATCAATATCATGTAAGAATTTGATAATTTATTGACAATAATAACAAATATTGACTTTTCGTAAAATTTTAATATAATGATTTAAAGTTAAATACAACATTGAAAGAGGATTAGCCTAAAAAGTCCTTAAGAGAGAAGATGGTTGGTGGAAATCTTTGGAATGATTAGGTGAAGGTTGCTTTCATATATGTTAATGTAGCATGCATAAATGCAAGAGAGAGTCTTATTAAAGAAATTTAGGTGGTAACGCGATAATTCGTCCTAGAATGCGTTATCACTTTTTTATTGAGAGGAGAAAATATGGATACAAAATATAGTCCACAGGATTTTGAGAAAAAAATCTATGAAAAATGGGAAGATGGAGGCTATTTCAAGGCAAGGGTAAATAAAGATAAAAAGCCATTTACAATTGTTATGCCACCACCAAATGTTACAGGTCAACTTCACTTGGGCCACGCTCTAAATAATACCCTTCAAGATATTATTATTAGATACAAAAGACTTGCAGGTTTTGAAACCCTTTGGATACCAGGAACTGACCACGCATCTATTTCTACAGAAGCAAAGGTGGTTGGTAAAATTGCAAAAGAAGGAAAAACCAAGGCTGACTTGGGTAGAGATGGATTTCTTAAGGAAGCTTGGGATTGGACTCATGAATACGGCGGTACAATCAAAAAACAATTAAGAACAATAGGAGTTTCTTGCGATTGGGACCATGATTCCTTCACTATGGATGAAAACCTAACTCGTGCTGTCAAAAGAGTTTTCAAGAAAATGTATGATGATGGTTTGATATATAGAGGAAACAGGATTGTAAACTGGGATCCAATGGCAGAAACAGCTATTTCTGATGCAGAAGTGTATCACAAAGACCAAAAAGGCAATCTTTGGTATATTAAATATCATTATGAAGATAGCGATGACTTTATTACCATTGCTACAACTCGTCCTGAAACTATGCTAGGTGATTTAGCTGTAGCAGTAAATCCAGAAGACGATAGATTTAAAGATAAGGTTGGTAAAAATTTGATTTTGCCACTTGTAGGTAGGAAAATCCCTATAATTGCAGATTCCTATGTAGATATGGAATATGGTACAGGTTGCGTGAAGATAACCCCATCCCACGACCCTAACGACTTTGAAGTAGGGGCTCGTCATGATTTAGGTCAATGCGTAGTTCTCGACACAAAAGCACATATTGTTGATGGTTACGGAAAATATTCTGGTATGGATAGGTATGAGGCGAGAAAGGAGATCTTGGCTGATCTTGAAAAAGAAGATCTATTGGTAAAAATCGAAGAGATCGACCACGCTGTAGGATATTCTGAAAGAACAGACGTTGTAATTGAGCCACTTATTTCAAAACAATGGTTTGTAAAAATGGATGAATTTGCTAAAATGTGTATAGATGCCTATAATTCTGGCGAACTTACCCTTATTCCAGAAAATCTATCAAAAACCTATATGAATTGGCTAGAAAACATCAGAGACTGGACAATTTCTCGTCAACTTTGGTGGGGACATAGACTTCCAGTATTTTATACAGAAGATGGGGAGATTATTGTATCAGAAGATGAACCAGATGAAGAAGGCATGCTAGAAGGGAAAAAAGTAACTCAAGAAGAAGATACTCTTGATACTTGGTTCTCATCAGCCCTCTGGCCTTTTGCAACTCTTGGTTGGCCTAATGAAAACGAAGAATTAGACTATTTCTTCCCAACAGATATTCTAATTACAGGCTATGATATAATCTTTTTCTGGGTAATTAGAATGGTATTTGCATCTTTATATACAACTGGAAAAGTACCTTTCTCCCATGTATTATTTACAGGTCTTATAAGAGATAGCCAGGGAAGAAAGATGAGCAAATCTCTTGGAAATGGTGTAGATCCAATAGATGTAGTAGAAAAATATGGAGCAGACGCCTTAAGATTTACTCTAATTACTGGAAACTCTCCAGGAAATGACATGAGATATGATGAAGATAAACTTCTTGCATCAAGAAATTTTGCCAACAAATTATGGAATGCATCAAGATTTGTCCTTATGAATATTGATGAATCTGATGATTTAGATTTTGACGGCAAAAACCTAACTCTAGAAGACGAATGGATTCTAAAAAGACTTAACCAAGTTATAGAAGACGTATCTAAAAACCTTGATAAATACGAAATTGGTCTGGCTGCAGATAGGATTGAAGATTTTATTTGGAATGAATACTGTGACTGGTATATAGAATTTGCCAAAATTAGACTTTATGGCGATGATGAAGAAGACAAAGCTAATGTAAAGAAAGTTCTACTTTACGTTCTAAAAAATATGCTAATCCTCCTTCATCCATTTATGCCATTTATAACTGAAGAGATTTATTCTTCTCTTCCAAATAAAAAGGATATGCTAATTGTTGAAGATTGGCCAGAAATCAGGGAAGAATTTAATTTTGTAGAAGAAGAAAAAAACGTCAATTCTGTGATTAAAGCAATTACAGCAATCAGAAACCAAAGAGCAAGCCTAAATGTACCCGCAAAGACTAAGCAAAAATTAACTATTGTTGCTGAAAATGACAATAATAAGGATTTAATAGAAAAAATAAAAGACCAATTTATAAATTTAGCAAGTGCAAATGAAGTAGAAGTTTTAGAAAAATCTGAGGCAAATATTTCTGATGATGGTTTAGTAAAACTTGTATTTAATGAATTTTCTGTATATATGTCCCTAGACGAATTAATGGATTACGAAAAGGAAAGAGAGCGTCTAAAGGGTGAGATTAAAAAAATTGAGTCAGAAATCAAAAGAGCCGAAGGAAAGCTATCAAACAAGGGCTTTACCGATAAGGCGCCAGAAGCAGTTGTAAACAAAGAAAGAGAGAAACTAGCTTCTTACAAAGATCTTTTAGAAAAAACTAAGGCAAGTCTAGAAGAGATAAAGGATAAGTAATGTACGGTGAATTTTCTTATATCTATGATAAGCTAAGTTTTGATATAGAGTATGAAAAATATGCTGAAAATATAAAGAAACTTTCTAGAGAATATAAAATAGGAAAAGAAAACATGCTTGAGCTTGCTTGTGGCTCAGGTATGCTTACCCAGTACTTTTTTGATGATTTTGATAGGATAGATGCCCTTGATATTTCTACAGATATGCTAAATTGTTTTGCAGAAAAGTTTGATAATAACAAGGTCAACCTTATCTACTACGATATGGTAGAATATGAGAAAAAAGATTTTTATGATTTAATTGTTATCCTTTTGGATAGCGTGAATTACGTTACAAATCCAAGTGATTTAGAAAAACTTTTTAGAAATTCTTATTATAACCTAAAAGACGATTCACTTTTAGCTTTTGATATAAATTCAGAAATGAAAATGCGAGAGATTTTTGGCTCAGAGTGCTATGTTTATGAATATGAGGACATATTTTATACCTGGGATAATTTCTTAGAAGATGACCTAATTGATATGAATTTAAATTTCTTCGTAGATAATCCTGACTGTTCGTACAAAAGAATTGAAGAATTCCAGCAGGAAAGGATTTATAGTATAGAATATGTAAAAACTTTACTTGAAGAAATTGGTTTTACTGATATAAGAATTTTTGATGAGGATACAATGGGTGTTGTAAATGAAGATACTTTAAGAGTTTTATTTTCAGCAAGAAAGGCGGCAAAATGAGTATTGGTGTTGTAAAATTTTTTGATAATAAAAAAGGTTTTGGTTTTATAAAATGGGGCGGCGAAGATCTGTTCGTGCACTATTCAGACATAGTTTCTGAGGAAGAATTTAAGAAGTTAGAAACTGGAGATAATGTAGAATTTGAGAAAATAGAAGCCCCAAGAGGACCACAGGCCAAAAAAGTTAAGAAACTATAAAAAGGTGATGTTGCAGAATAGGTAAATCTATTCTGCTCATCACCTTTTTTCTTGTAT
>URUJ01000023.1 GCA_900551095.1 uncultured Anaerococcus sp.
AGAAAAACTAAACTCACACACAGAAATAATGATAAATAAACTATCAAGATACATGAAAAGTAGTGGCAAGACCTATCAAAACCACTATGCGACAATCTTAAAATGGTATGAAGAAGACAAAGAAAAACTAAGACATCAAGGAGGGAATAAAAAAATGAACTATGATGTAGGAGAATATTTATAGATAAAAAGAGGTGGAAAAGCACTATTAAAGACTTTAAGTCTAAAAAGGTATAAAAGTATGCCAGAGATAATAAAAATATAAATATGACACTTAAAAGGCGATTAGAAAATTAAAAATCTAATCGCCTTTTTTATTGAAACAAACAGGAGGAAAAATATATGCACGAAAATAAAAATGAACAGAATACAGGAACAAAAACTATAAAGAAAATTGGCAAAGCAGCTTATGAGGTTGTTGTTCACTTTAATGAAAATGCGACGGAAACAATGCAAGACAAATTAAAACGCATAATTCTTAGAGAAATGGAGAGAGAAAAACATCAAAAAGTCGATAAAAATGATTAGAAAGTCCTTGACAAGTTGTTACAGGAAAAACTGCCAAGTCAATTCTAATATCTTGTGGAGCAAGGCTTGCACCTTTTGATATAAGAGAGCTTAGAGAGTTAATGAGCGAAGATGAACTAGAGCTTGATAAAATTGGAGATAGAAAAACTGCCTTGTTTGTAATAATATCAGATACTGATGATACCTTTAACTTTGTAGTCTCAATAATGTATTCTCAATTATTTAATCTACTATGTGATAAGGCAGATGATGTGTATGGTGGAAGACTTCCAGTTCATGTTAGGTGTCTACTTGATGAGTTTGCAAATATTGGCTTAATTCCTAAATTTGAGAAACTAATAGCTACAATTCGTTCAAGAGAAATATCAGCAAGTATAATTCTGCAAGCACAATCTCAATTAAAAGCAATCTATAAAGACCATGCAGATACAATAGTTGGTAACTGTGACTCTACACTCTTTTTAGGAGGAAAAGAAAAAACAACAGTAAAAGAGTTATCAGAAACCTTAGGAAAAGAAACCATAGACCTATATAACACATCAGAAACAAGATCGAATCAAAAATCTTTTGGTCTAAATTATCAAAAAACTGGGAAGGAACTTATGAGTCAAGATGAAATAACTGTAATGGATGGTGGTAAGTGTATATACCAGCTAAGAGGAGTAAGACCTTTCTTATCTGATAAATTTGATATTACAAAGCATAAGAATTACAAGTTGTTGGAAGATTATGATAAGAAAAACTTGTTTGATGTTGAAGAGTATCTAACAAATAGAGATAAGGTGAAGTTAAAATCAAGCTATAAAATAAATAGGTTAAACATATAAATAGAAATTTAGAAACACAAAAACGTGGCAACGATTGCACAAATGGCTTATATATGATAAGATAATGATATATTATGATGACTTTGCTGATTATTCTTATAGACATCATTTTATGATTATTATCATTATTAAGTAAATCTGGTCAAACACATAGGGTGGGGCTATTTGCCACGCCTTATTTTGTATATTTATTTAGAGAAAGGGCGTAGGTTATGAAAAAATTTTAAAAATTTTTATTTTTCTTGAAATAATACTCTTCGCATATATTTTTAATACATCTATTTACAACATTTACGAAAAAAATAATATTTCTTCCGAGAATTTGAAGGGGTATGTTTTAGAAGAAACGTCTCCAGAAATTCTCGACAAATTTTATACAATATTTACAGAAGAATATTCTCAAAACAAATTAGAACTTATTAACAATACGCTCACTTCTACAGATAAATCCGTTTATGATTTATATTGCTATCCATTAAATGAGTTTGTACAAAAGCAACCTATATCTCAGTCTATTTTTCTTCAATATCACGAATTGCAAAAGGAAGATTTTTTAGATAGTGTTGGTGTATTCTATACGGACTTACGAGCCGATGAAATAAAAGAGATAGCGTCTCAACTGTCAGTTGCAATAAGCGATTTTGAAAATGAAGCTATTCCGTATAGTATGGTATTAAAATTTAATCTTTTTAATTTTGTAATCTTGTATATTGTGCTTCAAATAATATACTGTATTTATACATCTTATAGTTTGAAAAAAATAGGTATTAAAAAAAGCATGGGCTTTTCTACTGTGCATATTTTAAAAGAGCAAATTACTAGCATAATAAAATATTTTGTTGTAATATGCTCAGCATTAATTTGCTTGCTAAATTTGTATTACGCATTAACAAACCGATTTGAATTTTCTTATTTGGCAACAAGTTTACTTTTCTTTACTATTATTTTAGCTATAAATATAATTTGTGTTTTAATTACAAGTATTTTAATTAAATTTGTTTCTTTGGAAGCAATGATAAAAAATAAGACTTTAAATAGTGGCGTAAACATAATAGTTCAGGCTGTAAAAATAGTTTTTTCAGTAATAATCACGATTACTATCATTTCATTGTTAAATCAAGGAAACTCATTTAAACAAAGCCAACAAGCTGTTTTAGATTATAAGTATCTGGATGGATATTATACCGCTAATGGTTTTAATTCATCAGAATATGATTATGCGTTAGCAAACAAAGACATATTAGAAAGTTATTCTGAACAAACATTAGAAATGTACAATCATAACCATTCGTTACTTTGTGATTTTAGTAAGAGCAGTGCTTTACAGACATCACGCCCCTATTATGAACAACAGCTTGTTATAGCAAATAGAAATTATCTGAGTGAATTCTCAAATATCAGGCTCAATGGAAAACCATTGGGAGAGGATATATTTAATGAGCCAACAGTATTAGTTCCTCATAAATATAAGAGTGATGAAAATTCTATTAAAGAATATATTAAGCAAGAATATTTCCGATTGATGAACTACGATCAATTTTATAAAATACCGAGAGAAGAAAAATCTATTGATAAATTTAATGTTGTCTATATAGATGATGATTCTACGGTAAAAGTTAATACAGAAAATGGTTTTTCAGACATGACTGACCCAATTATCATTGCTGATACGGGCGATTTTGGAGGACTTTACTATTTGGATTCTTTAAATAGAAGATGTCTATTTTTTCAAATGGAGTCAAGAGAAGAATTTTCTTCTCTTTTAGCAGAATATAATTTCGAGCAATTAGTTACAGCCGGAACATTACTTACACCTTATTTAATGCAACTTGAAAATGTAAAATTTGTTCTTAAAACGCTCACTATGTTTACGATTGTCTTTATAGTGTCATTACTGTTTATTTTGTATATTTCAAACTATGTAGACATTTTTGTAAATCGAAAGAGATATGCAGCAAAAGAGATTTTAGGATTTTCTCATTTTAGAACACTGAAAAATCGTTATATTTTTTGGGGTATCGAATTAATTATATCGGGCGTATTAACTGTTATAAATTATTATTTTGCTTGTCTTTTTGCGATTATACTTATTGACTATATATTCTGCGAATTGCTTTATAGAGTTTATATCTTAAACGCTTTATATGAGATTGAAAAGGGGGCGTAAGTATGTCATTGATTACATTGAAGAATATCAAAAAAGAATATGGAAAAAATCAGGTTCTATTTGAAAATTTATATTTAGAAATAGAAAAGGGCGAGTTTGTGGGACTTGTAGGCAAAAGTGGTGCAGGTAAAACGACACTTTTAAATATAATTGGATTGATTACTGATATATCTGAGGGAACAATCACTATTGATAGTCATCAAAATTTGTCCGTAAACAGCAAAAATGCTATGATTTTGAGGAGATATACTATAGGATATCTGTTTCAAAATTATGGACTAATAGAAGATGAAAGCGTATTATGGAATTTAAAATTAGCTCTTGAATATAAAAAAATGAAAAAGAAAGAAAAGCTGAAAATAATCAATAAGTATTTGAAGCAATTTGAGTTAGTTGATATGCTTAACAAAAAAGTATATCAGTTAAGCGGTGGAGAGCAGCAGCGAATTGCAATTATTAAATTAATTTTGCAAGGAAGCCAGATCATATTAGCTGATGAACCAACTTCTGGACTTGATAAAGAGAACGAAATGATAGTGATGGAACTTCTGAAAGAATTGAATGAAAAGGGAATTACTATAATCATGGTAACTCACAACATGAATTTGTGCAATTACTTTTCCAGAGTTATAAATGTAGAAAATTTTAGATAGTTTGTTAGAGGGAGACACACGGTTTCATCATACGTGCAATCTCCCTATATTTTTTCGTCATATCAAGAATCATATTCAATCATAGTAAATTAGTAGGTTAATCATTTGAGTTTATGGAGAAAGCAAAATGTGTGAAAATAGAAAATTATCTTTAATTATATTAAATATAAACGGTGAGCACTTTATTTTGGAAAGTGATACAGAACTCACAATGGATAAGAAAAATTATATTGAAGCAATATGTGAGACAATGTACGATGAAAGCAATGAATGGTATGAAGATATATATGATATGTCCCCATATGATATAGCTGAATTATTTGAAAAAACAGTAAAAGAAGAAATAGGAATAACTGTTACATTTAAAGCGATAGACCTTGAAGTATCTATTTTAGAAGACTAGAAATAAGGTAACTGATTTAAATAATTTAAATTGAAAAAGTAAGTTTTATTGAGAAAATATAAGCATGATTTTAAGCAGATGATAAAAGTCTTATAGAGGTGATTTTAAATTATGGATATAAATAGATTTTTCAAAACAGTTTTATCACAAAATGTAGAAGATCTTATGAAATATTTTCAAAGAAATGCTATAATAAAATGGCATTGCACAAATGAGGTATTTACCTTAGATGAGTATATAAAAGCAAATTGTGAATATCCAGGAAACTGGAATGGAGAAATAGAACGAATCGAAGAAAATGCAAATACTATTATTCTGGCTTGCCGAGTCTTTCCAAGAGATAATAGTGAGTCTTTTCATGTAGTAAGCTTTATCCATCTTGAAGATGATTTGATCATTGAAATGGATGAATATTGGTCTGATGATGGATTAGCACCAGAATGGCGTAAGAAAATGAAAATTGGGAAAAGAATTAGGTAAATTAGTTTAAGGAGATAAAATATTGATAGAAAGTAGACCTGAGTTTGATAAAATAACATCGTTTGATGAGTTTAATAAATACTATTGGTATCATGAAGAACTTTCACAGATATGCAAGTCATTAGGATTAGAATACAGAGGTACAAAACAGGAACTCAATTATATTATTGAGCAGTACTTTAAGGGTGATTTGATTAAAAAGTCATCAATAAAAAATGAAAAGAAACAAGTAGAAACTATTACCTTAGATACTCCATTACTTGAATGCGGGTTCTCCTTTAACACACATTTCAGAGAGTATTTCTCAATTTTAACAGATGTTTCGTCATTTAAATTTACTGCTGATATGGCTACTGCTTGGAGAAAAGTAAAAAGAGAAAATGATTTGAGTTTTACAATTCAAGATATGCTAAAAGTTTATTATGGGAAATCAAATTATGCTAAGTATGACAATTCGGCTTGTCAATGGAATAAATTTTTAAAGGATTTCTGTGCAGACGAAAATAGTTACAACTACTCGAATAAATTAAAAGTAGCCTCCATTCTTTGGAAAGAAGTTAGAGATTCAAAAAACAAAAAAGTTTATTCACGAGAACTTATAAAAAAATATGAGG
>URUJ01000024.1 GCA_900551095.1 uncultured Anaerococcus sp.
AAACATTAATGGATAAGGCAAGAAATGAAGTCGCAAGAGAAGTCAATAATATTTTAGTTCAAACTTACTGGGAGATTGGACGTATTATCGTAGAAGATGAGCAAGGTCATTCAGAAAGAGCAGAGTATGGCAAAGAGCTTATAAATGACTTATCAAGACAGCTTACAAGAGAGTATGGCAGAGGATTTTCAAGGTCTAATTTACAGAATATGAGAAACCTATATTTATCATATCCAATTTGCCAGACACTGTCTGGCAAATTGACCTGGTCCCATTATTGCGAACTCTTATCTATCAGCGATGAGAAAAAGCGAAGCTTCTATGAAAAAGAGAGTATAAATGCAAACTGGTCAGTAAGAGAGCTTAAAAGACAAATTAAAACCTCACTTTTTGAAAGATTGCTCTTATCATCAGGAGAAGAGAACAAAGAAAAAGTCCTAGACCTAGCCTTAAAGGGCAATGAAATAAATAAAGCATCTGACCTTGTAAAAGACCCTTATGTGTTTGAATTTCTAGGCTTGCCAGAAGAAAAACCAATGATGGAAAGTGATTTAGAAAAAGCACTCATAGATCATATCGAAAAATTCTTGCTTGAACTTGGCAAGGGATTTATGTATGTAGGTAGTCAGCAAAGGGTAACGCTCGGCAACACCCACTATTATGTGGATATGGTATTTTATAATAAAATATTAAGGTCTTATGTCTTAATCGAACTAAAAACAAGTAAGCTTATGCCGGAAGCAGTTGGGCAAATAAATATGTATCTCAATTATTATAAGGCAGAAGTCAATGACGAGATGGACAATGAACCAATAGGTATAATCTTATGTACAGACAAAGACGGAGTACAAGCAGAATACGCCTTAGGAAATTTATCAAATAAAATATTCGCATCAAAATATACTTTGTATATACCAGATAGGGAAGAGCTTGAAGAACAAGTAGAAAAAGTTATTAAAAAATATAAGGAAAAATAAAATATAAATTATAAGGAGAAGTAGAGAAAAAATCTACTTCTTTTTTTATTGCAAGGAGGATTAGAATGGCAGCAAACAAAAGATATTATTGGATAAAACTAAAGGAAGAATTTTTCACAGACAAGAGGATAAAAAGACTAAGGAGAATATCGGGAGGAGATACCTACACGATAATCTACCTCAAACTTTTATTACTAAGCCTAAAAGATGAGGGCAAACTCTATTATGACGGAGTAGAAAGTGATTTTATAAAAGAGTTAGCACTAACCATAGATGAAACAGACGATGATGTAATGGTCACAGTTAATTATTTAATCAATCAAGGCTTATTAGAAGTTGTAACAGAAAATGATGAATATTACCTAACTGAAATACCAAACTTAATCGGATCAGAAACAGCCTGGGCAGAGAAAAAAAGAAGATACAGACAAAATAAACAGAGGACATTGTCCTTAATGAGTCCAACCCATGTCCGACAAGAGATAGAGATAGAGAAAGATATAGAGATAGATAAAGATAGAGAGGGAGAGATAGATAAAAAGTCCACCCCCATCTTTTATGGAGAATTTAAAAATGTAAGATTAAGCAAAGAAGAATATAAAAATCTTAAAGAAAAATTAAACTCACACACAGAAATAATGATAAATAAACTATCCAGATACATGGAAAGCAGTGGTAAGACCTATCAAAACCACTATGTGACAATCTTAAAATGGTATGAAGAAGACAAAGAAAAACTAACACAGAAAAGTTTAAATAAAAAAATGAACTATGACGTAGGAGAATCTTTATAGATAAAAAGAGGTGGAAAGGCATTATTAAAGACTTTAAGTATGAAAAGGTATAAAAGTATGCCAGAGATAATAAAAAGATAAATATGACACTTAAAAGGCGATTAGAAAATTAAAAATCTAATCGCCTTTTTTTTATTGCATGAAAGGATAAGCTATGACAAAAAGACAAACAAAATATATTGTAAAAAGAAATTATGATAATAGAAGAACAGACACAGACGCTTTTCTAAGATTAATAAAAAAATCAAGCAAATTAAATAAGACTAATGAAATTGAGTACAACAAATATAATATTGATAGTAATAAAAAAGAGTGCTATAATAAAAATAGTTTTAGAGAAAGTTGTGTTATTTCCGAAAACTCAAATAAGGAGGAATAGGAAATGATACAAACAAATTCAAATCACTTTTCATTCAAAGCTGCAATTTATTGCAGACTATCTAAAGATGATGAGCAGAAAGGAGAGAGTGCCAGCATACAAAACCAAAAGGAACTTTTAGAAAACTATGTAAAATCAAGAGGTTGGAGTATTTACGATGTATATATAGATGATGGATATACTGGATTAAATACAAATAGACCATCATTTCAAAGACTAATTAGAGATATTGAAAATAAAAAAGTGGATATAGTCATCACTAAGGACTTATCAAGGCTTGGAAGAAACTATTTACAGACTGGATACTATACAGAAAATTTCTTCCCAAAGAACAATGTCAGATATATAGCTTTAAATGATGGAGTAGATACCTTTCAAGAAAACAATGAAATAGTTCCTTTTAAAAATGTTTTAAACGAGTTTTATTCAAGAGATGTTTCCAAAAAGATGAAATCTGCCTATATGACAAGAGCAAGGCAAGGGAAATTTATTGGTTGTCTTGCTCCAATAGGATATAGGAAAGACAATGATGATCCACATAAATTAGTAATCGATGATGAAACTTCATGGATTGTTGAAAAAATTTTTGATCTTGCTTTTAGTGGTTATGGAGTACAAGCAATTAGGAGAAGACTTTTTGAAGAAAAAATACCTACACCTACCTGGTGGAATAGAAAAAAAGGACTTAGAAATAAAAAAACTAAGTTAGAAATGACCGTAGATGGTGGAGAGTATTGGTGGGATTGCACAACCCTAAAAGAAATTATTGAAAACCCAGTTTATATTGGTCATATTGCTAGTCAAAAAGTTAATTATAAATTCAAAGTAGGTTGGTTATCCGATAAACCTAAAGAGGAATGGATAATAGTAGAAAATACACACGAACCAATTATTTCTGAAGATATTTATAATATAGCAAATGAAAAATTAAAGAGCAGGAGAAGACCATTTAAAAATGGAGAAGAAAGTATATTTGCAGGTATTGTGAAATGTCCCGATTGTGGAAAATCTTTAAATCTTGGAAGAAACAAATCGAAAAAAAGAGAAAAGTTACTCACTTGTAACACTTATAGAAGATATGGAAAGTCATTATGTAGTCAACATAGAATTTATTACGATACTCTTTATGAGATAGTGCTTAAAGATATTAGAAAAAATGCAGAAATAGCATTAAAAGACGAAAAAGAAATTATAAAAGCACTTGAAAAATCACGAGAAATTGATAATGAAGAAGAACAAAAATTTATCATGGATAAGATTTACGAAGACCAAATAAGAGTAGAAGACTTAACTAAAAAGATTGAAAGACTATATGATGACTGGCTAGATAACAAGATAAGTGAAAGCAACTTCCAAAAAATTCTTGAAAAATCACAGAAAGAACAAGATTATCTAAACCAAAGAATAGAAGATAATCAAAAATTGATTGTTAAAGAAGATCTTGAAGATATTAATGTCAAAAAATGGATTGAACTCATAAAAAAACATAAGGATATAAAGAGGCTGGACAAAGAAACCTTAAATGAACTCATCTCAAAAATCTATGTTCACGAAAAAGAAGTAGTGAATGGAGAAATCACCCAAACAATTGATATTTACTACAATTTCATAGGAAATACAGACACACTACAAGTATTTTACAATCTCTAATTAGGCATAAAGCAGCTTATGGCTGGTGGGGGAATTGTACTAATCGGTATTAAATTAATTCCAC
>URUJ01000025.1 GCA_900551095.1 uncultured Anaerococcus sp.
TGGTCATTTTTTTCTTTATTTATATTCTCTTTTGTTCATTGAACAACAATCTAATCTTTCATTTCCAAAAGATTTTTTATTTTCTTCTGCTAGATTTTTCAAGAATTTTTTCCATCTATTTTTTATTGATTCAAAGATTTTCATATTTTACCTCCTCGGGTAATTATTTGTAAATTTTCTACAATAATATTTATACCAGAAAATAATTATTTTTTCAATTTTTTATCTCTCCACTTCCTTCCCATAATAATTTTCATAGTTTTTCCTATACTGAACAAGGTCGGAAAATTGTTCTTTATTCAAAGAATATTATTGCATAAGGGTGTTCTTTTTTTCTTGTAATTCATCAAGTTTAGATAGTATTTCTTTTGTATTGGGTAGCTTTTTATAGTTTTCTAAGATCTCTTTAGCGGCTATTTTATAGACGGAAAGTTCGCTATAATAATTTTCTGCAAATTGCTTATCTTCAGGATTTTTCTTATGGTATTTGTAGATTTCACGATACTTATTTATAGTATTTATATTTTCCATATCTTGGGATAAACTCTTCATCTCAGTTTCAATTTTCTTTATTTTATCTAACAAGTCTTGTCTATCATCGGCAGATTTTTTTATTAGATCATCGAGCTGAGTGATTGAATTAATTCGTCGCTCTCTACGTTTAATTTGAGTACAGTCCATTTTTTTCTTTCAATACGGAGATAACTTTTTTACTAGTTACTCGATCATTTGCCCAAACCACACGCATGACTTCCCATTCAGCATCTGTGATATGAGTATTATATACTATTGCACCCATTGTCTTTCCCTCCTTTCCGTCTACAATTGTAGACTTAATACTTAAAATAAGTTTACTCTTGTAAATCTATCTTGTCAAGTATTTTTAATAAATGTAAGCAACGATTATTAAGTTTTTTTTCAATTTCTTCCCAGTACGATTTATAAGGTTATCATTGATTTACATTATCCATGTCTAGGCGGTAGTATTAATGTCAAGGAAATAAGATAAGAGGATATAAAAGTGTTAAAATGGGGGTTAGGATTTTAAAAGAAATCTTAAAAGCCATTTTTCTATTTGGAAGATACCTTATGGGAACATATCGATAGTAAAAATCTTAGGGGTGTATATACTGCATAATCATATATAACATATTAAAATAAATTAAACTAAATAAATTATCAACTATTAGTTGGTTTTAAGTCTAACTTTTAGAGATCAGTTGATAATATTGTGTCTTTTATTACAAATATCTTGTTACTTTAAAATAACTATAATATCCTATGTGATGTAAATTTAATTAAAGGTAATGGAACAATGATAAGAATATCCATCGTTTTGTATTTCTATCAACGCACTTGAAAAAATCCTACTATTATAGTATGTTATAGCTAATATGTAAAGGAAAGGTGGGAAGATTGTGAAATTATTTCTTCAAATGTCTCCATTGGCAACTGCCAAGGCACAATGTGTGTGCAGTCAATTTTTTATTGGATATAAAAATTAAACATTTTGAAAGGAGAAATAATGGAAACAATAATATCCGCTTTATTAGTTTTTGTCTCTACATCCATTGACTACTTAGTTGTTTTGACTATTCTATTCGCAAGTCAAAGCAAGAAAGGTTTGAAATCAATTTATGCAGGACAGTATTTAGGTACAGGACTGCTTGTACTGGTTAGTCTTATTGCCGCTTACTTTTTAAATTTTATTCCACAAGATTGGATTATCGGACTCCTAGGTCTAATTCCACTAGGTCTTGGTATAAGATCAATTTTTGTGGATGAAGATATTGATGAAGAAGACATAGAGGGAAAAATTACCGGAGATGGATCAAAAATCTTAGCATTTACAAGTTTAACGATGGCAATGGGTGGAGATAATTTAGGGATTTATATACCCTATTTTACAGGAAAGAGTTTGATTGAGATTAGTTTAAGTTTAGTAATATTTGCATTAGGAATTTTGTTTCTATGCAAATTATCTCAAAGTCTCGCTTCAATATCTGCTATCGGAGAGACTGTAGAAAAGTACGAAAAAATAATTGTACCTGTCGTGTTTATTGGACTTGGTCTCTATATATTGCTTGAAAATGGAACGATTAATTATCTCATATCCCTAATCACAAGTTAGTAGTCTATTTTTATGTTTCAGACCTATTAAAGGAAATCTTTAGTAGGTCTTTTTTTGCTTAATGAAAATTTTTATTTGAGAATGAAAGCTCTGATACAGTTTTTAATCCAGTTTCAAATGTTTGCATTGAGGATTTAGAAAACATGTATAAGGAGGCTTCATGGGTATTAAAAAAGGTGATTTATTAATGCTAGGTTCATGAATCCATGGATTTATATATATGATGCCGATGTTGTGTAGGATAAACTTAATGAAAAATTTTTTTAGAGTATTCATTACCATTTAATTCTAGAAAATATAAGGAAGAAAGTAAGATAAAAATTAATCCATAATATATATATATGAATTTATTCATACCTTAGAATCTCAAATTAGAGGACGACTTAAAAAGGGCCTTGCTATAATAGATTTTTATGAATCTTGTGGTGAAAGAAACAGACCTTCAAAGTTTGGAAATGAGTACATAGCTAATTTTTATATTAAGCTTTAGTATAAAATATATAGTAGAGGGTAATAACTTAATTTATCTTTCATAAGAGTTAATAATTACAATTCTAAGTTTGCTCATCTGATAACTTTTAAATTTAACCTTATGTTATTGATAAAAGGCTTATGGATATGTTACCAAATACGGATATGAATGTACGAAGTACTTAATGACCAGTCGACTAATGTGGAGAGTATAGCGTTGATACAAAAAGTGTAAGAGATTATAATTTTATATGCTCTTAATATAAAAGTTAATAGAATTTAGAAATAATTGAGAATATATATTTCCACATGCGAACCTTTTTAAGAATTAAAATTTTATCCATACTGACTACTAAAGTCATGTAGAATCAGTTGTCCATTTAATAAAAAACAATAACTAGTAAAATTACCCGACATACGTTATAAAGTGTTTTAAGTCGGTTTTTTTATTGTCATCTCATCTAAAAATTCATATAATAAATAGAGCGAAGATAAATTGAAATTTTTAACAATATAAAATGAAAATAAAAAACTATGGGAGAGAATATGGCTATAAGTAAAGAAGATATGAATATATTATTAAAATCTCAACAAGGAGAATTAGATGTAGTTTTGATGTACCAAGCCCTTGCTGATGTAGTTAAGAATAAAAATGACGCGGATACTTTTAGAAAGCTTGCAGCAGAGGAGGGTCATCATGCTGCGGTTTTTCATAGACTTACAAGGAAAAATTTAAAACCAAAGAAAACCTTGGCTTTCTTTATGCCTATCCTTTATAAGCTAATTGGTAAAAAAAGATTGTATCCAAAAATTGTAAAGGGGGAGTATAAAGCTTATGAAAATTATGCTGCAGTAGCAAAAAAGTTTCCAGAAATCGAAAGCGTTAGGGAGGATGAAAAAAGGCACGGCGATATGGTCGCAAGCTTATTATAAAAAACTAATGCTTTAAATATTTTGCTTAGGTTAATATTTGAGTATTATATGAAATACCCACGATCAGTAAATCAAAGGCTAAATTAAAATATATAAAGATGTAAAAATAAGTTTTACAATTAGGAATCAGTATGAACAAAACATTACTTAGCACAACT
>URUJ01000026.1 GCA_900551095.1 uncultured Anaerococcus sp.
CTCTTACATCCATGTAGTTTTTTTGAGTCTTTTTGACGTATCCTTCTTCGTCTTTATCAAATACAAAATGCTTGTAAAACTGCTTAAAATGCAGGATTTCTATATTTACATCTTTTGTATCAACGCTATAGTCTCAACATGTTCATCATTGTCCAAACTTATATTCAAGTCATCGTCTACAATTGGGAGCCTGAAAGTAATTGATTTTAGCCATTGTCCGTTAGGTTGTTTTTCTTCATAAACTTGAATCTCAGAAATCAAAGCTGTAATTAACTGCCTACGCTCTACATCATTCATGACTTTATAGAGTTTATCAAAATAGATCAGAACCTTATATATGTTATCTCCTGTGAGTTTTTCAGCTTCAATAGTCTGTTTCTTTGCTTTCGCATCAATTAGTGATGATTCTAATTCATCTATTTTGTCATACATACGATATAGTCTATCATCTAAATCCTGTTTCCTTCTCTTATAATGCTTATCTTCAACATCTAAATTATCTATTTCCTCAATTAGCTTAAATTTTGTAGACTGACTCTTCCTCAATTCCTTTTGGTAATTATCTATTTCTTTTTCTATTTCAGAGGTGTCCACCTTCATGTTGATTTTTTCTTGCATCATAGAAGCAAATTTCGGATTACTTACAATCTTGACAATCACCTCTGCAACAGCATCATCTAACAATTCTTCTCTAATTTGCTTACGGAATGTACACTTATGACCTCTTATCATCTGCCTATGTTTACAACCATAGTAATAAAAATCTTTATACTTTGTGCCATCTTTCTTTTTCTTGGTACACTTGTTTCCAAACATTCCCGCTCCACATATAGGGCATTTTACAATTCCAGAAAGCAAGTGTGTGCGTGTATCTTTTCCTTTATTCACATGCTCATATTTCTTTGCTTGAGATTTTAGCTTAACCTGAGCAGCTTGCCAAACTTCATCGGAAACTATAGCTTCATGTATCCCTTCAGATATTAGATATTCATCTTGTTCAACCTGCTTATATTCATTTCTTGTACCATGAACTTTTTCTAAAGTTCTTCTACCAAATGCTATTTTCCCATTATATACAGGATTCTTTAATATCTTTCTTATAAGACCTGCATCAAACAAAGGATTTTTACCATTCTGTCTTGGGATTTTTCTAATTCCATGATTCTCTAAGTATTTAGATAGCCCATTGGCTCCTATCGTAGTATTTACATACTGGTCGAAAATCGTTCTTATGGCAACTGCCTCTTCCTCATTTATAAACAACTTTCCATCTTCAAGTTTATATCCATACGGAGCAAAGCCACCATTCCATTTTCCTTCCCTTGCTTTTTGAATTCGACCTTCCATTGTTTGAATACGAATGTTTTCTCTTTCTATTTCAGCCACAGCTGATAAAACAGAAATCATTAGTTTCCCAGCATCTTTAGATGAATCAATGCCATCTTCAACACAGATAAGATTAACTCCATAATCCTGCATTATCTGAAGTGTAGAAAGAACATCAGCTGCATTTCTTGCAAATCTTGATAACTTAAACACAAGAACAAAAGATACTCCATCTTTTCCAGATTTTATATCTTCCATCATTCGATTGAACTGTTTTCTACCTTCAATAGACTTGCCAGACTTTCCGGCATCTTCATACTCTCCGACAATTTCGTAATCGTTGTAAATAGCAAAAGCTTTCATTCGTGATTTTTGTGCCTCTAACGAATACCCCTCTATCTGTATTGACGTAGATACTCGTGTATAGAGGTATACTTTTATTTTTTCTTTTAACATAGCATTAACCTCAATATAACTTTTCTATATCATATATAAACTTTGATTTTTGAATTTAAGTTTGGACTATCATTTCAAGTATATTATAACACTTTTATTAGTCCATCTCAATTTGTGTTTTTGCCATGTCAAAACTATTTTTCATCTCTTGATTTTTTGCTGGCGTTGGATCGGGCAGATTATCTAAATCTAAAACACCAGCATATTTTGCAATCAGATTTGCTATTAAATCAGCCAATCCATTCCAGTCATTGTCCAATATATACCTCCTCTCTCTAAAGTTTTATATCTAATAATTATTTGTTTAATTAAGTTTTACGACATTGACAAGTGCTTTGGATTAGCAACATAGGAATCTCACCTCCGCCTCTATTCCGGATGAGCCGGCTTCAACCTTAGAAGTATCATTATCCTCATTTTCTTCATAGCGGATAGGGTATCCCTCCCTATATTCAAACTCTTACTTATCGCTCTCTTTCTTTTTGCTTAGCAGTACTTGTTTTACCGAATTATTCAGCAGAAAGATCTTGACGGATATGTTATTACGCTCCAAAAATAATTAACGTCTTGTCTTGGTCTATTCAATTGTTAAGGTTCAAAATTTATCGAGAGTTATTGATCTTTTTAAAATTTGACCATAAGAAAATACTTATCTTGATGAAACAAAATTGTTTAAATTACCCTCTTATACTTAACAGTGAAAAGAAGTCTTCCTTGGTAACTAATTTTGAAATAGAATTTGCTTATATAAAAAAGGTCCAATTCCCACTGCATAAGTAGCAGTGAAAATTAGACCCTCTTGGTAACAATCATCTAAAAGTCTTCTAGCATTTCTTTAATTTTCTAATCGCCTTTTAAGTGTCATATTTACATTTTTATTATCTCTGGAATACTTTTATACCTTTTTAGACTTAAAGTCTTTAATAATGCCTTTCCACCTCTTTTTATCTATAAAGATTCTCCTGCATCATAGTTCATTTTTTTATTTAAACCTTTCTTTCTTAGTTTGTCTTTATCTTTGTCATACCAATTTAGGATTGTCGCATAGTGGTTTTGATAGGTCTTACCACTGCTTTCCATGTATCTTGATAGTTTATTTATCATTATTTCTGTGTGTGAGTTTAGTTTTTCT
>URUJ01000027.1 GCA_900551095.1 uncultured Anaerococcus sp.
AATACCTGCTAGAATTCCAAATATACTTATTGTAAAAACAGGTACATTAGAAAATTCTTCTCCAACTATATATCTCAGCCCTCCACAAAGAACCCAAGTTGAAACAACACCTATTAATGTACCAACAGGAATAGATGTTTTACACCAATTTAAAGACTCTAACCTCACAAATTTTTTAATCTGACCTTTACTCATACCAAGAGAGCGCATCATCCCAAAAAACTTAGTTCTTTGAGCAATACTATTATTAATACTTCCAGAAATCATTAAAGCTCCAGCTACAAGTATAAGTATAAATAATATTATAGCTATTGGTATTAAGGTTTGCCCCAAGTTACTCTTTAATACATCATTAAAACTAAATCCAGTATGTTTTAATTTCAATCTATCCATTTCCATTCGTAAGACAATTTCAGCCATACTAAATATTGATGTTACCAAAAATACTGAAATAGCTATGCACATTAAAGTTAAATGATTCTGTTTTTTACGAACTTTAGCTGATATTGGAATTAAACTAAGATAACTTTTCATTTGTAGCACTCCCCTGATCAACTAGTATTCCATCCGAAACTCTTAAAACTCTATCTGCTGCTTGAGCTATCGAGTTGCTATGTGTAATCATGATTATAGTTTGTTCATATTTCTGTGAAGATTCTTTAAGTAAACTAATAACCTCTGAACTATTTTTAGAATCTAGGTTTCCCGTTGGTTCATCCGCTAGAATTAGAGAAGGCTTCGTTATAAGTGCTCTACCTATAGCAACCCTCTGTTGCTGACCTCCAGAAAGTTCACTTGGTAAGTGATTTCTTCTCTCTTGTAATCCTAATATATTTAATAGCTCATCAAGATACTTTCTATCTGGTTTCTTATAATCCAATAAAACAGGGAAGATTATATTTTGTTCCACAGTTAATTCCGGAATTAAATTAAATCCCTGAAAAATAAAACCTATATTTCTGCGACGAAATACCGTTAGCTCACTATCCGTCATTGTAAACAAATCTTTATTATTAATAATAACCTTGCCATCAGTCGGTATATCTATCGCACCTATTATATTCAATAGCGTACTTTTTCCAGAACCCGACTCTCCTACTATCGCTATATATTCTCCTTTATCTACCGAAAAACTAACATCTTTTAGTGCATGCACTGGATTATTTCCTTTTCCATATATTTTAGAAATAGATTTAATCTCTAATATACTCATAAAACACCTCTTTCATCTTTTAATATAAAAAGAATAACAACCCAATCCTACAATTAAATTACTAAAATACTACAATTTTGTAGGATTTCTAAAGTTTAAAAGAAATGCGGTTCCATAGCCTAACTCACTAAAAACTTCTATTGTGCCTCCATGTGCTTCGATAATAGATTTCGCAAGGGGTAAGCCTAATCCTATCCCTTGTGTTTCTGTTAAATGTCTGCTTCGATAAAATCGCTTGAAAATATGATAAAGATCATCTTCATGTATTCCTAAACCATTATCTGTAATTTTTATCTGTAAAATAGAAGAGAATTGTTTCCATTCAATTTTAACTATATCTCCGCTTCTGGTATGATCAAAAGCATTTTTCACAATATTATTTATTGCTTCCAATAGCCAATCTCTATCGCAAATGAGTTTTATTTTTTTATCTCCAGAAACTTGTAGATACTTTTCTTCATTTTTTGCACGATATGTAAAGCGAAGCTCTAAATCTTTAATCATTTCATACACATTTTCCTTTGATTTTTCAAGAACAATCACACCTGCGTCAAACCTAGCTAATTTCAACAAGTTTTGTACTAAAGTATTCATTCGATTAAGTTCATGATCTGACGCTTTACATAAATCTTTAATAAGAAAATCTTTATCTAACTCATTAAAAATAAGTTCATTATATATATTTAAAGCTGCTAATGGTGTTTTTAGTTGATGAGATATATCAGATATAGTGTCTCTTAAAAATTTTTTCTCTTTCGTTTCATTCTTGGCACGTGCATCTAATATTAAAATCATCTGATTTATGGAATTAAATAACCTATAAATTGTCCCCTCTCTTTCAGAATTAATCTGAATATTACTATTACCTTCAAGATAAATATTGATCTGTTCTTCTGCATTTTCTATAATTTCTTCTTGGCGTTTTAAATAAAGATAAAATATAACCAATGTCAACATAGTAAAAATAAGACTTATAAAAATTAAAGAAACAGGAATAGTTTTAAATTGTCTCCAAATAAATATTTGCACCGATAAAGCAAATAAAATATTAGCGATAAATATATACTTGAAATATTTTTTATTATTTTCGTCTGAAAATACGGACATCATTTTCCCACCTCAACAATAAACATTCCACTTATACCCCAAGCCTCTAATGGTTTGTATCATTTTAGGTTGACTCGGATTATCTTCAATTTTCACTCTGAGCCTACGAATATATACGGTCACAGAATTATTGTCTATATAATTACCATTAATATCCCATAATTTCTCTAAAATCTGATCTTTAGATAGAACAATATTGGGATTTTCCATTAAGAAGCAAAGTAACTTATATTCGCCACT
>URUJ01000028.1 GCA_900551095.1 uncultured Anaerococcus sp.
TGGAAAAACTATGCACCTAATAGTGGATCACTCATCAAATCAAGATAATGTAAGGCTATTGACAGAAGTAGGAGAGCAAGACCTACTTAATATGATTGAATCAGAAGATAAAAACGCTGTAAAGGTTGAGGAACCTAAGAAAGAAGAAGTAAAAAAAGAAGAGCCTACGGTTGTTCCAGTAAAAGAAGAAAAGAAAAGCGGGATAGGTTCATTTCTAATTATTGCACTTGTAATTGGAGGAGTTATAGGAGCAGGATACTATTTTAAGGTAGTTAAAGCAAAAGAAGATAAAATGTTGGAAGACTTTGAAGAAGATGATGAGGATTATATTAGTGAGTCAGAAGATGATGACGATGATGAAACTCACGAAGAATCTTTAGATGAAGATGATGAACTATTATAAGAATATTAAATTTAAGTACAATTGAACCTTTGTCCCAGATATGATATGATATTTGGGACAAAGGAGGATTGTAATGAGTTCATATACAGAAAAAATATCAGATAAAATAAATAGTTTTGAATCAAATAAGGTATTTTTTGCCAATGACTTTTTAGATATTACATCTTATGAAACTGCTAGAAAGACATTGAATAGAATGGTTAATGAAAGAAAAATTAAGCGTGTCATTGATGGCTTTTATTACAATCCAAGATACAGTGAATTAATTGGAGAGTACGAAGCAGTATCAATTTACGAGTTAGCACTTGCCATAGCAAGAAAATACAATTGGAATATTGCACCATATAATAGTACAGCCTTAAACTTATTAGGACTATCCACACAAGTTCCAACTCACTATAAATATATATCTAGTGGCAGATATAAGGAATATAAAATTGGAGATACCATTTTAGAATTTAAAAAAGTAAATCCAGGAGAAATTGCCAATATGTCCTTAAAGACTGCAACAGTTATTCAAGCAATTAAGTCTTTAGGTAAAGAAAATATAACTAATGAAGTTATACAAAAGATAAGAGAAAACTTAACTGAAAAAGAAAGAATAGATCTAACGAACGAATCAAAATCAGTTCCATCATGGATATATGAAGTGATAAGGGAAATTTGTGAGGGTCAAAATGAATAAGTTTTATATAGAAAACAAAGAAGACTTAAGAGTTTTAATAGTCAATACTGCAAGAAAAAGGAATATATCTGAAGCAGTAATTGAAAAAGACTATTGGGTTACTTTTATCTTAGATTATCTATTTAATGACAATAAATGGAAAGAATATTTTACCTTTAAGGGTGGCACATCACTTTCAAAGTGTTTTGGACTTATAGAAAGATTTTCTGAAGATATAGATTTAATCTTGGACTGGAGAGTATTAGGATATAAAGAAAAAGAACCATGGTTAAAAAGGTCAAATACCAAGCAAGATAAATTCAACAAGGTAGTTAATGAAAAGACAGAAATATTTTTAAGAGATGAATTTTTAAAAGTTTTAGAAGAAGATTTAAATGACATGGACTTTGAATTTTGGGTTGATACTCTTGATCCACAAACAATCCTATGTAAATATCCTAAAATTTTTGAATCCAATTATTTAACACAAAATATAAGACTTGAAATAGGAAGCCTTGCAGCATGGACACCTGCAATTGAAGTGGAAATCCTGCCAATAATTAGCGAAGTCTACCCAAATATATTTAAAGAAAAAACTAATATAAGAACAGTATCAGCAGAGAGAACTTTTTGGGAAAAGGCAACTATACTTCATCATGAAGCAAATAGACCAGAATCTTCTTCTATGCCACATAGGTATGCAAGACACTTTTATGACTTATATAAAATAGCAAATTCAGATTTCAAAGATAGAGCCTTAGAGGATAAGGAGTTATTAAAGAAAGTAACTGAATTTAAAATGAAATTCTACCCTAGAAAGTGGGCAAGGTATGAAGATGCATTAAATGGTAGATTAAAGTTAGTTCCAAGAGAGTTTCGATTTTCTGAAATAGAAAAAGATTATAAGGCTATGTCAGAAATGATTTATGGAGACTATCCAAACTTTGAAGAGATTATAAAAGTTCTTAAAGAACTAGAAAAAGAAATTAATAAGTAGAATTTTCCCGAAAATAATATAATCTTCGGGAGAAAAACTTTGAGCGAGAGAGAAATCTTTCGCTCTTTTTTTATTTATGGAGGTATTAATGAAGTTAGTAATAGCAGAAAAGCCAAGTGTAGCAGTTACAATTGCAAAAGTAATTGGAGCAAGAACAAGAAAAAACGGATATTATGAGGGAGGTGGATACATTGTTTCTTGGTGTGTCGGTCATTTAATTCAAATGGCAAGTCCAGATAAGATTGATGAAAAATGGAAGAAATGGAGAATAGACACTCTTCCTATAATTCCAGAAGAATATATTTATGAAGTATCTAAAAGCACTAAAAAACAATATGGAGTTTTAAAGAAACTTTTAAACGATAAGAACATCGACACAGTTATAAATGCTTGTGATGCTGGAAGAG
>URUJ01000029.1 GCA_900551095.1 uncultured Anaerococcus sp.
TTTTCTTATTCATACAAGCACCTCTTTGACCTCTTAACTGCTTTAATTATATCATGAATATTGTGTTTATTCTATTTTATATCCTTTCTACATTGATATATTCCAGATTTTCGATAATCGAAATTCTTGATTTCCGATTTTCGAGATTCTGCACTTCTGCTTTTCGGAAGTCTTGTTATTATGGTTATTTAAGGGTGTAACTTTTCGTTACTCCCTTAGATTTCTCTGGTCATATCTTTTTTGTTTGGTTTACTTTTTCTTTTACTTTTCTTTTGACTTTCTCTTTTGTATTATCCTTGTTCTTGGATAGGTCTTTGTATTTCTTTATTTGTTTTATGATACTTTCTTTTTCTTTTTTATTTTCTTTTGCTATGACTTGTTTAAAGGCATATTCCATTACTTTTATGTCTTTGGCTTGGAAAAATACATCATAGTTTTTTGTTTCTTTGTTTTTCATTACTGAAAAACTTACTCCAAGTTTGTTTAGTTCTTTTTTTAAGTCTTTGAGGTCGCTTTGATCTATGCTTATATTTTCTAGTTGTCCTTTTTTATATAAGTCTTTTGTTTTCATTTCATCACCTATAAGGCTTTTTAAGTTTCCATTTGCTTTTTCTAAAGTATCATTCATCTTTTTTCTTATTTCTTTGTCTAAGTTGATTGATTCTTTTGCTGCCTTTATTGTGTATGTTATTATGGTTTGTGCTGCTTGACCTGCTTCTTTGCTTATTTCTTCGTTTATCATTTTTTATCTCCTTTGTTTGAATTAAAAAAAGGGAAGTATAGGTTTTAATTTTTCTATACTTCCCTTTGATTGTTTTTATTTGGTTGTTGTTGGTGGTGGAATGCTTTATTTTGATGTTTTTATAGCTTACTTAGGTATTTGTACCTTTTATTGTTTTTCTGCTCTTATTTTGGCTTTCCACCTTTAGTAGTTTGTGTGTGTTCTTTTGTCTGATAGATAGTTTTTCATGTTGGAATATATTATCTGTATTTCTTTATTTGTTTTAGGATAATATTTTATTATATGTTAAATCACAATTGATCCTACAATGCAATCTGCTATTTTATCTGGATACTTGGATTTGTTTTTTCAAACTATATAATTACCTACATAAAAAAACTGACGACTAGTTATACTAGCAATCAGCTTCATTTACATATCTTTTCCTTTATCTACTAGTCACCTAACCCAATTAGGTTATCACTATATATTATTGCATATTGAGTTAGCTTAATTAATTTTTTTATATATCTTTTAACTTTAGATAAGGATACATTAAATTTTTCTATACTTTCATTTTCTAATTCAGTATTTGTTTCTATAAAATTCATTACTGATTCTGCAAACTCTTTTATATATACAATATCAGAGTTATCAATTTTTGATGTTCCGTATGGTTCTAATTTATAGTATATATCATAGTAACTAAAGCTATCTTTATACTCAAAAAAGAAATCCTGTAAACCCTTATCCTCAATAATATATGATTTTTTATCTTTTTTATTTATACTTTTCTCGTTAGCTTCATTAATATTTTTTGCTGATACTATTACCAGAGCCATAATATCTCCTTTTTATTTTATAGGTTATGCAGTTACAACATGACCTCTGTTATTTATAACTACTTTTAGCCTATTTAAAGATTTACCATGATCAGTTCCAATCTTAGAATAAAAGTTTTTAATAAATACATATCCATATCTGTTATTTGAATTTGCACTTACAGTAGCAGTTCCATCTGTTAGAGTTCTCTTTATCACATTTTTTATGTCGAAATTTTTAATAAACTTTAATGTTCCTTTTACTTTACTGTTGAAACCATGCCTATATAAAATGTGGTTTCTAAATACATCATCTCCTAAGTTATACCCTTTTGCAACTTTTCTAATCAAGCTAATTGCTTTAGAAGATGATATTTTTTTAATAGCTCTTTTTACTATCTTGTTTCTTGCTAGATATTCATTACAAAGGTCTGAAAAATTTTCACTCCATTTTTCTACATTGCCCTTATCGTTCCAGGTTGTTAGTTCTACTTTTCTTGTCTTTGGTTTTCCATTTTTATTTAATACTTTTTCTCCTTTTTCATCTAGGATATATTCTTTTTTTGACTTTGCTAAGAACTCTCCTTTT